>CAYYLU010000012.1:0-40372 GCA_964472475.1 uncultured Syntrophus sp.
CCCCGGAGGGGTATCCGCAGGTATGACGGAATCGATTGATCTGTACGGTATACCAGGTTACTCTCCTGAGAGATCGCCCAAAGGGCGTGTACCGCTAAACACCAAACACGAAACACGGCTCACAGTTTAAAGCTTAGAGCTTACAGCTGGTCCTTACAGCTTAGAGCTATCAGCTGGTATTGACTCACTTGCAGCCTGTACGTACCGTGATTGAACTGGCGTCAAGTAATGTGTTATAAAAAACCATGTATGTCGATAGTCACTGCCATCTTGAGATGGAATCCTACGACGCAGACCGTGAGTCCGTCATCAGTAAATCACTCGAAGCCGGCCTGCAATACATGCTCACCGTGGGGACTGAAGCAAAGTATTTCGAGACCGTCATGGACCTCGTGAATACATACGAAGCCATTTACGGGGCTATCGGCATCCATCCGCACAATAGTGCGGAGTACGATGCGAATACAATCCAGAAGATTCGTGAATATGCCAGACACGAGAAGATTGTCGGTTATGGCGAGATAGGCCTTGATTTCTTCAAAAATTACGCACCTAGAGAAGTACAAACGAGAGCTTTCGCCGAGCAGCTTGTACTGGCAAGAGAACTCAAGCTTCCCATAATCATCCACTCGCGCAATGCACCGGAAGAGACTGTGAATATATTACGTGATGTTTACGGGAACGGTGACGGGGTTATTCACTGTTACTCGTACGACATGGATTATGTGAAGATATTTCTTGATATGGGGTTCTATATTTCGATCCCCGGAACAATCACCTATAAGAAGAATGAAGAACTCGTGCGGGTTGTGAAGTACATCCCTGAAGACAGACTCCTCTCGGAGACAGATGCTCCTTTTTTGACGCCGCACCCTCACCGGGGTAAACGAAACGTGCCGCATTATGTTAAGTTAACAGTAGACAAAATTGCTCAGATCCGCGGCCGGGATGCTGCGCGGACCGCGGTTTCAATACGAAACAACTTCGAAAGTCTTTTTCTAAACAACCTATCAGGGAAGGCAACATGAAACCGGTTGTAATAGTCGTTGATATGCTGGAAGGAAATTACGGGAAGGACAGAAGTCCTGAACGTGAAGAGGAAAAGATTGTTGTACCCGTTCGGGATTTTCTCAGGGAATGCAGGACTCAATCCGTGCCAATCGTGTTCGCGTGTGACAGTTTCATGGAAAAGGATTTCATTTTTAAGGGAAGGATGAAACCGCACGCAATAAGAGGCACGGAGGGAACCCTGCCCCTGTCAGATCTTGAACCGTCACCCGGCGATATAGTCCTTGAAAAACGGAGGTTCAGCGCATTCTTCAAGACAGATCTCGATCAGACGTTACGGACTCTTAATGTCGACACTGTGGCTGTTTGCGGAATCAATACGCATTTCTGCGTGCTCGCAACTGCTTTTGACGCATTCTGTAATGACTTTTCTACCGTAATTCTCGAAGACTTGAGCGCGGCCTATAAGAAGGAGATACACGATAACTGTCTTGCACCATACCGACGCTCCGCAGTATATCCCATTTTTCGCGTCCAGCAATCAGAGGAGTTTCTGAAGGAAGTAACCGATTGAAGAAACGGAACAGCAATATCTACGTGCGTCAATACCAGGCCCATGGGAAAAAACCACCCAGGGTCCGCAGGTCCTTCATTGTTCTGACAGTAATCGCAGTTTCAATTGTCTGTGCGGCAGGACTATATTTGTATAGAGACATACTGTTTCAAAAAACGGTACACCCTGTTCCAACAGTTCACGCCTATGAAATTCCGGTCTATATCATCGGTGGTCCGGGAAAATTAACGGAAAACAGGATACAAGTTTCGGATAATTTGACGGAAAAACAAAAGGCCGGTCTGATCATAGCAGATCTGAAAACGTATAAGATCATCCCTTCCGGCGCAGAATTAAACGATATGGCTATAAGTGCCGATGGAACCATGTATCTCGATTTTTCATCCGGTATCATCGAAACGCACATCTCGTCAATGGCAGACATTCTGAAAACATTTTCTATCGTCAATTCATTCATCGGCAGTTTCAGGAATATCGATAAGGTACAAATCCTTGTAGAAGGCCAGCCGGTGTATTCGATAAACGGTGCGGTCTATACATACAAACCGCTGGAATTCAATAAAGACTTGTTGGAGGACTAAATGATTGACCCAAAACTCGTCAGAGAGCATATCGAGATTCTGGAAGAAGGTCTCCGCAAACGGGGGACCACGTTCGACGTTAACAGACTTCGCGCAATCGATGAGGAGCGACGAAGACTAATACAAAACTCCGAAAAACTGAAAAGCGAAAAAAATGAATTATCGTCTGAGATAGCGAAACTCAGAAAGCAAGGCGAGGTATCACAGGAGAAGATAGACCATCTGAAGACGTTTGGGCCAAGGATAAGCGAAATTGATGAAAATCTGAAGCAGATTGAGAAAGAATGGGAAGATGCCCTGCTGGTCATTCCCAATATGCCGAATGAAACGGTTCCCGTGGGTTCTTCTGATGAAGATAATCAAGTGGTCAAATCCTGGGGCGAGAAGCCCGCCTTTGACTTTGAACCGCAGGCACACTGGGATATCGGAGAGAAACTCGACATTCTCGACTTTAAACGGGCAGCCAAAATTACCGGCTCCCGTTTCACTTTGTACAAGTCGTACGGCGCTCTTTTAGAAAGATCCCTGATAAATTTCATGCTCGATCTTCACACACGCGAGCATGGTTATACGGAAGTTCTGCCGCCATTCATGGTAAACCGGGATGCCATGACGGGAACCGGGCAGTTGCCGAAATTTGAAGAAGAGCTTTTTCACCTTGAAGATGTGGACTATTTTCTGATCCCCACCGCGGAAGTGCCTGTAACAAACATTTACAATAACGAAATCCTGAATGAGGGCGACCTGCCCATAAAGTATGTCGCATACACTCCATGTTTTCGCAAAGAAGCAGGCGCTCATGGCAAAGATACCAGAGGACTTACCCGGCAGCATCAGTTTAACAAAGTGGAACTGGTCAAGTTCGCACATCCGGAAAACTCGTATGCCGAACTGGAATCGTTGCTTCTGGATGCCGAAGACGTTCTTAAGAGGCTCAACATTCATTACAGAGTATCTTTACTGTGCACAGGCGATATTGGTTTTTCTTCCGCGAAAACGTATGACATCGAAGTCTGGCTGCCGGGCCAGAATATCTATCGCGAAATATCCTCGTGCAGCAATTTCGAATCGTTCCAGGCACGAAGGGCAAAGATCAGATATAGAAAGCAGGGCGGGAAAGTTGACCTTGTACATACGCTTAACGGCTCCGGACTTGCTATCGGCAGGACCGTAATGGCCGTCATGGAAAACTATCAGACGAAGGATGGCGGTATCATTATTCCTGAAGCGTTACAGCCCTACATGAACGGTCTCACGCAGATTCCTCCGGTCTAAACACAAAGCCATCTGATATCTTGATGGCAATCCGGTTAGAATGGGTATATCGCAAGAGACTCTGCCCATTCTTCCCGCTTCATCCACAGGGTCATAGATCAGGCTTGTAGGCATCCCGTTTCAGATCGGCGGTTTGTCCAGGTTGTCCGGCAGCTGCTGTATTGCATCCGTATTTATGGAGCCCAGCACAGTGCACCAATTGGAGAAAGACCGCTTATCTCCGGAAAGTATCAGGAAAACATTTGATTGTTTCAAACAGAATGACAGAAAGCGCTCGAGTTTTTCTCTTTCTATCAATTGGAGTCCGGCAAGTTTCTCCATAGAATCAATTATGAAAACACACGGTGTAGTATCAATCAGCTTCTTACACAAAGAAATAACATCCGGGTTCATACGATCGGAATCGTCTAGATGCGCACAGATCGCTTCTCTCAATTCCTGTACCGGATGCGTCGACAGTTCACAATAGAGTGCTGTCAGGTGCAACCCGGCAAGCTGTGGCACAACCACAGATTCCAGGAGTTGCCTTGCGGCATCCCCTTCGTTACCCGTAACCAGCGCATACGTATGCTCGAAACTCTTATCGAGAATGGCATTCGCGGTTGCACATGTTTCAGCAAAGCCTTCTCCGGAAAAACCTTTGCCTGCAGTGCTCTGTTCCTCAGAGAGATTCCCTTCCGGCACAACGGAACTGTTTACCCTCCAATCCAGCTTTCTATACTGGAATCCCATTCTTCCATTCACATGTTCCTGGAAACGTCTGAACATTTCACTCAGGTGCCGTTTTGCCATTTCCACGCTGTGCAATTCGTATGGCAGGTGAGCATCATATTCGATTTCTATTGTGCCTTGTGTACTGTCAATGCTTATATTTGCCCTATTCTTGTCCAGCACTATCTGCGGATACGCATATCGTTTCAGCGGTAAAGAATTCAGGTCAGACTGAAACAGATCAATGAGGAGATGTGCGAAATTGAAAATGTGGGCGATAACTGCAGGGCTTCTTACTATGGCCCTGGCACTGCCGTCCTTTATCGCCCATTCTACCGGCAGGCGTTTTGCGGAATGTGAATACAGAAGGTAATTGATAATCTCGATGGCGCTGGAGGGGATGCCGAGCTGACGTCCAATGGCAAAATTCATGAAGATATCTCTACAGCCTCCCTCCACTGTGTTTAAAATTCCGCCGTTCACGTCCCATTCGAAAGAACTCATCTGGCCGGAATCATGCAGATAAACCGCTCCCAGAAGTGAAAATATTTCTCCGGAAAACATCTCCTCTGAACGCTCTTTGGGCTCCGGAATAAGCTTCTCGATCAACTGTTTTAAATCAGTGATATGTTGTTGGAGAGACAGCGTGGATTGCGTGAAGATCTTTCCTTCACAAAATGCTTTCAGATTCAGAAACCTTTGATGAAGCTTAAGTTCCCTCTCCTTTTCTCTCAGGACATCTTCAAGCCCTGCATTCATGTTCTTGTAATGATCTCTCTTTTCGGAAGACTTTCAGCCGGCAGAGACTCTATGAACGTATTTTTCTGCGCAGCAGAAAAATAATAGGCGCTGCAACAAAAATAGACGAATAACTACCGATCAAAACGCCGAACAGCAGAGCAAGGGCAAAATCAAAGAGCACAGATCCGCCGGCAAACAGCAGGACAACCACAACAAGAAACGTACTGATTGAGGTAACAACCGATCTGCTGAGCACTTCGTTAATACTCCTGTTTATGGTCGGTCCAAACTCTTCTTTGTTCTTCATCTTTGCCATGTTTTCGCGTATCCTGTCAAAAATAACGACAGTATCCGTAAGCGAGTAACCGGCAATCGTCAGAAGGGCAGTGATGAAAAGCATATTCATTTCTCTGCCGAGCAGGATAAATAGCCCCAGCATTGAGATAACATCGTGGAACGTGGCTATAGTTGCCGTAATTCCAAATACAAAATTGAATCTGATCCAGATGTAAACAATAATACCTATAAAAGAGAAGATGATGGCAATGATGGCGTCCCGTTTCAGCTTCTCGCCGACCATGGGACCAACCATGTTGCTCTCAAGCACCTCATATTTCTTACCCGGCAGCTTAGTCGATAGAATGCCCTGTACTTTGTCCGCTACCTTTTCCTTTTCGCCGTCTACTATTTTTGTCTTAATCAGAAAATCTTTTGTGCCGCTCACTTCCTGGATCTGTACATCATGCAGGCCGTTTGAGCTAAGCGCGCTTCGCAGGTCGCCTATGCTCACTGCATCTTGAAAGCGCAGGCGCAGATTGGTTCCACCGGTGAAATCAACGCTCAAGTTTGCCTTTCCGGCAAATATCATGCCGATCGCTATAAACCCAAGAAGAATGAGAATACCCGATAGTACAAAGCTCTTACTTCTCATTCCAACAAAATCAATGTTTGTCTTTCCTATAATTTCACGAAACTTCATCAGATGCTCAGACTCCTTGGTTTGTATTTTGCGATGATCCAGTCAAATATCACTTTTGATCCGAAAACAGCTGTGAACAGGTTGATAAAAATACCAATACTGAGCGTTACCGCAAAACCCCTGATCGGTCCTGTTCCAAATATGAACAGAGCAACAGCCGTTGTCAGGGTAGTCACGTGCGCATCAATGACGGTGAGCCACGCTCTGGTAAAACCGGCATCTACAGCGGCACGAACCGTCTTCCCGAGCCGCAATTCATCTCTGATACGCTCAAAGATGATAACATTCGTGTCAACGCCGATTCCCATTGTCAGAATAATACCCGCTATGCCGGGCAGCGTCATGGTGAACTTGAACATCGCGAAAATGCCTAGCAGGTAGATCATGTTCAATAACATCGCCAGATTCGCAACGACTCCCGAAAATTTGTAATAGTAGATCATGAAAATAACTACGAGAAGCGCCCCGATAATTGAGGCCATTATTCCGCTATGTATGGAATCACGCCCGAGAGTGGGACCAGTAGTTATGTTCTGTACTACTTTGACAGGAGCGGGCAGTGCGCCGGCTCTCAGCACGATAGCGAGATCCTTTGCCTCATCTCTGGTAAACCCGCCGGTTATAGAAGCTTTTCCACCGGAGATTCTCTCCCTGACGACAGGTGCTGAATAGACTGTATTGTCTAATACGATTGCAATTCTCTTATTTACGTTTTCTGCAGTAAGCTGATCGAACAGCCGCCCTCCCTCACTGTTAAATTCGATGGCTACATACGGTTCGTTACCGAAATCTCCGCCTATCCTCACCTGAGCGTCTGTCAGGAGGTCTCCCGTGAGGACACTCTGTTTCTTTACGAGAATCGGGGCTGTTGTCGTGATACCGGTCTCACGATTCCTGGACTTCATGGTCAGCAGCTCACTTCCTTCAGGAGCGATTCCGCTCGCCTGTACGCTCGCCGCATTCTCTTCGTCCACAAGCTTGAATTCGAGCTGGGCCGTTCTACCGATCAATTCGAGAGCACGCTGTGGATCCTTGACTCCCGGAAGCTCAACCAGTATCTGATTTTCACCCTGTTTGACAATTATCGGCTCAGAGACACCAAACTGGTCAATTCTATTTCGTATGGTCTCAAGTGCCTGACTAACAGCATTTTCTTTGATTGTGGATAATTCCTTCTCGGGGAGCAAGAATTCAAGCTGTACCGCATCTGCCTCTGTCTTCGAGGTCCCCGCCTTCAATTCAGGAAACTTATCCCCTATAATATTGTAGACCTTTTCTTTCTGTTCCGGCCTGACTGCAATCACAACCGAGTATTCTTTCTTATCGAGACCGGTGAACCGGACTCCTTCATTGATCATTGCATCCTTGACAGCGTTAAATTTCCTGTCCACCATATTTTCCATAAGCTTGATCATGTCAAGCTCAAGAAGAAGATGCATACCGCCCTTCAGGTCAAGGCCCAGCCGCAGTTTTTCAGAAGGCAGATATTTCTTAATGTCACCCTTTATCTCATAAACATTCGGAAGGCAAAAAACTATCGCTATGACCAGCAGGACAGCGATCAGAATAAATCGTATTTTTATCGACTTAATCACTCTCTAACCTCTATTGATTGATTTAGGCAAAGCATAGCATAAATATATTCTTATGGAGTATTTGTCAAGATAAATTTCTCAATGGTTATGTAGCGTAACATCCGATCAACATACGGCCGGCGCCACACTCCGGGAGAGAACTACCTTTTCCATACAGCTACACAATGCACACTATATATGATACACTTTTATGTCGCGTCGACGCAACATACCCCATATGGATAGAGATCAGGCGAGAATAGAGATAGAACGGCTCAGGAAAACTATAGAGCACCACAACTATCAATACTATGTGCTCGATAACCCGGCCATATCAGATGCAGAATTTGACAGATTGCTCAAGAGATTAAGCGAGCTCGAAAGCGAGTACCCGGAATTTTTTGACGTGAACTCTCCCACGCAACGGGTCGGGGCGAAGCCTCTCGACGTGTTCAACAGGGTACCGCATACTACGCCAATGTTGAGCCTTCAGAACGCCATGTCCGAAGAGGAAGTCAGAGACTTTGATGCTCGTGTTCGGAAGTTGCTCAACTCCGATAAAGTTGTAGAATACGTGATGGAAGTTAAAATTGACGGCCTTGCTATCGAGCTTACATATACGAAAGGTATATTCACCCAGGGCTCTACAAGAGGCGACGGGTATACGGGCGAAGATGTCACTCAAAACCTGAGGACCATACGTTCCATTCCCATGAGACTTATCGGCGCCGGACCCTTTCCTGAAAGGCTCGAGGTCAGAGGTGAAGTCTTTATGGGGAAAAAAGAGTTTCTCGCTCTGAATGATGCCCGTGAGATTTCCGGCGAACCGCTTTTCGCAAACCCCAGGAATGCGGCGGCCGGCTCTATACGGCAGCTTGATCCGAAGGTAACGGCAACGCGGAAATTGAATATCTTTCTGTATGGTGCAGGGGATATTCAGGGCATCGCGTTAGAGACACACGTGCAATTTCTCCATTATCTCAAGCAATACGGTTTTCGTTTAAATCCTCTTACGAAGCTGTGCCGGGGCATAGACGAGGCAATTGATTACTACAAACATATACAGGAAATCAGGGACGATATCCCCTACGAAATAGACGGCACCGTCATCAAGGTGAACGGAATGGATTTGCAGGATCGTCTTGGAACCCTCTCCCGCTCTCCCAGATGGGCTGTTGCGTTCAAGTTCGAGGCACGCGAGGAACTGACAGTGGTGCAGGACATTACCGTCACTGTGGGGAGAACAGGTGCGCTCACGCCGGGCGCTGACCTGAAGCCTGTGATTGTCGGAGGTGTCGAGGTGTCACGCGCTACACTCCACAATGAAGATGAGATAAGAAGAAAAGGCATTATGATCGGTGATACCGTCGTTGTCACGAGAGCAGGTGACGTCATTCCGGAGGTTCTCCGCGTAGTCGAGGAGAAAAGGACGGGCAACGAAAAACCTTTTGTTATGCCGGATGTGTGTCCTGTTTGTAGTGAAGCAGTGGTCAGGCCCGAAGGCGAGGCAATCAGGCGCTGCGTAAACATAAATTGTCCGGCCCAGATCAAAGGCAGAATTGAGCATTTCGCCTCCAAGCGCGCAATGGATATTGATGGCCTCGGGACAAAGCTCGTCGAACAGATGGTCGACAAGCTGGTCATCAGCGACGTGTCGGACCTGTATTATCTCACGAAGACTGATATAAGCAGGCTTGAGCGAATGGCCGACAAGTCGGCTCAGAACATCATTGATTCAATCAATGGTTCGAAGAAGAGACCTTTTTCACGATTCATGTATGCGCTGGGCATTCGGAATGTGGGCGAGCACATTGCAGGCCTGCTTGCCGCAAAATTTTCAAGTATAGACGAACTGGTGCGGGCTGACCGGGAGACGCTGCTTTCAATCCGCGAAGTCGGACCTGAGGCCGCCGGCAGCATCACTTCATTCTTTGGAGACGGTAAAAACCGGTTGACGGTAGAAAGAATATTATCGGCCGGAGTTGTCATCGAGTATGGTACGAGAGCATCTACAAAATTGAACGGTGCCATATTTGTGTTTACGGGCACGCTGAACAGCATGTCTCGTGAACAGGCGAGAAAAACAGTTGAAGAGCTTGGCGCCCAGACGGCATCAGGGGTAAGCAGGAAAGTAACGTATGTTGTAGCAGGGGAAGACTCCGGCTCTAAACTTGCAAAAGCCCGCGCCTCCGGTGTCACAATCCTGAATGAAACAGAATTTCTGAACCTTTTGGCGGAGAATACATGACCAATAACGAAGACGTGAAAACCGGTTTTATCTTCGGTACTAGCCTGCTCACCTCAATGCTTTTTTCCGGATATCAAAAGAAGATCGTCAAGACGCCGTACGGAACCGTTACTGTCAGCACGCCGGCTGACAGTAACACCGTTTTTCTTCAAAGGCACGGGCAGGATCTTGTACCGCCTCATATGATTAACCACAAGGCGAATATTCTGGCTTTAAGGGAGCTCGGGGTCAGCCGCATCATCGCAATCAATTCATGTGGAAGTTTAAAAAACGAATTCAGGCCCGGTTCATTCCTTATACCGGATGATTTTATTTGCCTGTGGGAAATCCCTACGTATTTCGATAAGGAAATGAAGTTCACAATCCCGGGATTGGATACAGCACTTCGGGAATTGCTTCTAAAGACGTGTAGCGAACTTGGGATCGGCTGTCATTCAGGAGGGACCTATATTCAGACAAAGGGGCCGAGGTTTGAAACGAAGGCAGAGATACGTATGCTTAACGGATATGGTGACATTGTAGGTATGACAATGGCGTCTGAGGCAACATTGAGTATGGAACAGCAGATTGCATATGCCAGCCTCTGTTCTATTGACAACTATTGTAACGGCGTAGCCGGAAGCCCCCTTACACTCAAGGAAATGACAGACAACACGAGGGAAAGTCTCTGTGCAATTGAAAACCTGATAACAACGTTGATGAGCCGGGGGATTAGATGAAAATACTGATAAAAGATGTCCTTTTGGACCGCCACAAAACTGATATCTTCATCGATGCCGGCAGGATTGTCGACATCTCGCCATCGTGTTCCCGTGAGGCAGACAGAACAATCGACGGCCGCGACAAAATCGCTCTCCCCTCATTTATTAATGGGCACACACATGCTGCGATGACTCTCTTCAGAGGCTATGCAGACGATATGCCCCTAAAAACGTGGCTGGAAGAGAAGATCTGGCCCCTCGAGGCGAAACTGACCGGTGAGGACGTATACTGGGGCGCAAAATTGGCGTGCCTGGAAATGATCAAAAACGGCGTGACGGTGTTTAACGACATGTACTGGCATTGGGAAGCCACAGCAAGAGCTGTGTGTGACATGGGCATTCGCGCAATTGTAAGCGCCGTTTTCATCGATATGTTTGATCCGGCAAAGAGCGACGAACAGATCGAAGACAATCTGAAGTTATTCAACCTCTCAAAGTTGTATACACCAAATGTTCTCTTCGCATTCGGACCGCACGCTGTATATACCGTCTCGAGAAAAAGTCTTGAATGGATGCGTGATTTTTCCGAAAGAGAGGATATCCTTATTCACATGCACCTTGCAGAAACCGAAAATGAGATGTCTTTTTGCCGTGACAAGTACGGACTGACGCCCGTAGAGTTGCTCGATTCAATGGGTCTTATTTCGAACCGATTTATTGGCTGCCACGCCTGCGTGCTGGATGAAGACGGGTGCCGGACTGTGAGAGAGAAAAGAGGAAACCTGGTCCACGTTCCTGTCTCTAACCTCAAACTGGCTGTCGATCAGATTTTTCCATATCTGCTCGTGAAAAAGCATGGGATTCCGTATTGCTTTGGTACCGATGGCTGCGCCTCAAACAATCATCTTGATGTTATAGAGAGTATGAAATTTGCCTCACTGTTGGCAAAGTATTCTACTCATGATCCTACAATGTTGCCTGCACAGGAGACATTCGACAAGGCTACAAGAACGGCAGCCCGTATGTTTAAACTCGGCAATTGGGAAATCCAGGTCGGAAATTCTCCGGATATTATCCTCATTGATCTGCGCAGGCCGGAATTCGTGCCGAATTTCGACACCTGCTCGGATGTTGTATACGCCGCGAATGGATCATGTGTCGATACAGTCATCTGCATGGGGAAGGTCGTAATGGAGGGCCGGCACGTCACGGGCGAGGAAGAGATCCTGAACAAAGCGGGTAAAATCGCCCGCTCGCTTGTGAAACGATGAGGTTTTTGTGCGACAATACCGTCGGTGTGCTTGCAAAGCATTTAAGGATGCTCGGTTTTGACGTGGCACGTTACGGCGATGAACAGCAGTTGATAAGCAGCACAGAGAATGCTGAAAATCCGGTTCTGCTTACAAGAAAATCAAAAGCGGTCACCTATAGACCGGTGTTCAGGATACACGCTGACAGCCTCTCCGGTCAGATAAGAGAAATAGAAGGACTAATCAAACCCTTTATGAATCCTGCCGAATTTCTGAACAGGTGCATCAAATGCAATACGGTACTTATCACAGTTCCGAAGAATGTCGTCGAGGGCCGTGTCCCTGAATACGTTTTTCACACGAACAGTCTCTTCAAACTCTGCCCTGACTGTAAAAAGGTATATTGGCATGGGACACACGCGGAACAAATGTCTCAATGGCGGAGAACCCTGAGTGAGAACTGATAAGAGATCTGCTTCCATGTTTTCCTTTCATGAAATGATAAAGATACTTCGTAAATTGTTCCTCAACGATGTCCCGGCAGTCACCAGGATATCGCAGCAGGAAAATCGAGATCCCTTTCTTGTTCTTATAGGCACTCTGCTCAGTCTGAGGACAAAAGACGATGTTACAGAGAGGGCCCTGAGCACACTCACTGCAAAAGCAAGAACGCCGCAGCAGATGATCAGGATACCGGAGAGACAGATCCAGAAGTTGATTTATCCGGTAGGTTTCTACCGGACCAAGTCACGTGTATTACTCGACGTTTCGAGGACACTTCTGGAAAAGTACAATGGAACCGTACCGGACTCTATGGATGAACTGCTGAGTATTAAAGGGGTCGGAAGAAAGACAGCCAATCTTGTTCTGAATGAAGCCTTCGGTAAAGCGGGCATCTGTGTCGACACCCACGTGCACCGGATATCGAATAGAATGGGCATAGTATGCACGCGGAACCCTCACGAAACGGAACGTGCCCTTGAAAAGGTATTGCCCCTCCAGTACTGGATCATTTACAATACTCTGCTCGTGACATTCGGACAGAAGATATGTAAACCCGTATCACCCCTTTGCAGCATATGTCCGCTTTCTCACATGTGCAGGAAGACGGGTGTTACCAGAAATAGATAGAGTTTTCAAAAAGCCTCTCGGAAATCTATTTTTGCCTTTACAATGAGGTGACTTTTCTGTTAACTTTGCTACATAGTATGCGAAAATTGATATTTATCCTCACCATCTTCGCCTGTACAGTCCTGCAGTCAGGTCTTGTTGCCGGGGCTGCCGAAACAATCACCAGAATTGAAGTAACAGGCAACGAGCGGATTGATGCCGGCGTTGTTTTAAATGCCATCAAGACGAAAGAGAACACCCCGTACGACCTGGACAAAGTACGGGAAGACATGAAGAATGTGTATAAAACCGGGTTTTTCAGTGACGTTCAGATTGACGTAAGGGATGGAGAGAAAGGGAAAGTTGTCACGTTCGTTGTCGTGGAAAGACCACCGATAAAATCGATTTATCTTTCCGGCAATAACAAACTGAAGACTGAAGACCTTATCACGAAATTGAAAATACGGCCCAATACGGTTCTCAACACTGACAGAATAAAGGAAAGCATCGACGAACTGAATAAGTTCTACGCTTCCAAAGGTTATTACGGAACAAAAATAGATTACGCACTTGAATATGGAGATGAGTACAACGTCAATGTGACAATCAACATCAATGAATCACAAAAAGTATACGTCAGGAACATAACATTTACCGGCAACAAAGCTTTCAAAGCAGGCACTTTGAAAGAGTATATGCGGACGAAAGAAAAAGGGTTCCTCTCATGGTTCACCGGTTCCGGCATACTTGATGAGGATGCGCTTGAGGAAGATAGAAAGAACATTGAAGGTTTCTACAGCGACAAAGGTTACATTAGAATCAATGTGGGCGTTCCGGTAGTCACTCTTTCAAAAGACGCGAAGTCCATCTCCATAAATGTTCCCCTGGAAGAAGGGAACCTTTACAAGATCGGTTCCATAGATTTCAAGGGAGACATGGTCTTTGCCGAACAGGATCTTCGCAAACAAATGAAGACAACAAACGGAAGTACATTCAGCTCCGGCAATTTTCAAGAAGATGTGCTGAAACTAACCGATATGTATCAGGACCGCGGATACGCGTTCGCCGAAGTTGTTCCGCTGACGGATATCAAGGATGATGAAAGGATTGTAAACGTCACGTATAACATAACGAAAGGACAGGAAGTGTATTTCAATAGGATCAACATTCTGGGTAACACGCGGACCCGTGACAAAGTCGTAAGACGTGAGCTCAAGTTTGGTGAGGGGGACAGGTTTTCAGCATCAAATATGAAGGAAAGTAAAAGAAAACTAAGAAACACTACTTTCTTTAAAGATATCGACATGAAGATTGTGAGAACCGATGACCCGAATAAAGTAAATGTAGATCTCACAGTCGAAGAAAGGCCTACGGGATCCATCAATCTAGGCGTGGGTTATAGTTCAACTGAGCAGGTCATGGTTTCAGGCTCCGTGACCCAGGACAACTTTCTTGGTACGGGCAGAAAACTCATGGCTGAGGCTTCGCTCAGCGCATATACACAACAATACAGGTTCACGTTCCTCGAGCCTTATGTGTTTGACAAGAAGTTCTCAGCGGGGTTGAGCGCCTTTAACTATGAAAGGGAAATGGATACGTACGATTATAAGAAGACAGGCGGCAGTCTTACCTTGACACGGCCCCTCACTGATTATGTGAAGCTTTCGTCTCAGTATAGAGCGGAAAACGTAAACGTGAGGAATATAAGCGCCGATGCAAGCTCTTACGTCAAAGCACAGAGAGGCTCAAACCTTACAAGCGCACTATCGTTCACACTGAACAAGAATACAATCGATGATGTCATGAATCCCACCAGGGGACTGAATACGGAAATCACGGCTGAGGTTGCAGGCGGCCTGTTTGGAGGCGACTCTAAATTCTACAGCTTTGTCGGTTCTTACGGCAAATACTTCCCTCTGAAATTCCTTGAAAGCGCGTTCTTCGTAAAAGGAACCGCCGGCATGATCAGGTCTTACAGCGGCAAGGAAGTGCCTATTTATGAGAAATTCTATGTTGGCGGCCTCAACTCAATACGCGGGTTCCGTTACGGCGAAGCAGGGCCCATGGATGTGAATGAAGAAGCAATCGGAGCAAAGAATGAGCTCTTTGTTAACCTCGAATGGATATTCCCGATTTTTAAACCTGCCGGTCTGAAAGGTGTACTCTTCTTTGATGCCGGACACGGGTTTGACCGTTGGAGTGATTTTTCCCTGAAAACAACCGCAGGAGCCGGGGTCCGGTGGTTTTCACCGCTCGGACCGATCCGACTGGAATTTGGCTTTAATCTGAACCCCAAGAAGGATGAAAGAAAGAACGCATTTGAATTTGCCATCGGGACGCAATATTAAACAGGAGGAACCATGAAGCACATCAGCACAACAATTTGCATTCTCATAATGCTCATAATACCGGGCATTTCAAGAAGTCAGGCCTTGAATGTGGCATTCGTCGACATAAAACGGGTTATCGTTGAATCTAACGAAGGCAAGGAAATTCAAAAGACACTCACTGCGGAAGCCGACAGATTGAAGAAAACGCTTGATGGCAAGCAGGATGAACTGCAGAAACTGAAGGACGCCATCGAGAAACAAGGTGCCACCATCACACCGGAAGCACGGGCTGATAAGGAAAAACAGTACCAGACTAAGTTGAAGGATTACCAGCGGCTTTACGGTGATTATCAACAGGAACTGCAGCAAAAAGATAACGAGTATACCCAGAAGATTTTGCAGGAAATTGAACAGATTATTAAGAACCTGGGTGAGAAGGAAAAATACAGTTTTATACTGGAAAAAAACCAGGCTGGTATACTCTTTTCTACCCCTTCAGTTGATATAACGGATCGGGTAATTGCCGCTTTCAACGAATCTTCAAAAAAGAAAGCACCTGCATCTCCTGCTCCAGCAAAAAAATGATTTCCCTGAAGGACATTGCCTCTCACGTCAACGGTCGCCTGGTTGGCTGTGAGGACACTCAGATCAGGAACGTGAAGAGTATCAGCGACGCAGAGGAAGGTAGCATAACCTTTCTTTCGCACGGTCGTTACGCAAAATACGTCAAGGAGTGCAAAGCATCCGCGATCATAGTAAGTGAGGACTTCGCGGTTGACAGCCTTCGTGGAATCGGTGCAATTGTCGTAGCAAATCCATCTTTGGCGTATATCAAAACACTGGAGTTATTACACCCCCGGCGAAGAAGTGAAATCGGTATCAGTAAATATGCACTTCTATCATCTGACGTGAGTGTTTCCGAAAGTGTTTCCATAGGCCCCTATGTGCATGTCGGCAAAGACTGCGTCATAGAAGACAATGTGACCCTTCATCCGTTTGTCTGTGTCGGTGAGAATGTCACGGTTGGCGAGGGGACAACCATTTATCCACATGTTACCGTATATGATAACGTGACTATAGGGAAAAACGTCACTATTCACAGCGGTTCTATAATCGGCAGCGACGGCTTCGGCTACGTGTGGGACGGCTCAAGACATGTTAAAATACCACATGTAGGGAACGTGATCATTGAAGACGATGTTGAGATCGGAGCAAATGTGACTATCGATAGAGGAGAACTCGATCATACGGTTATCCGCAGAGGTACCAAGATAGATAACCTTGTTCAGATTGCTCATAACGTTTCAATCGGTGAGCACTCCATAATTATCGCTCAGACAGGCATCTCGGGGAGCGTCACAATAGGCCGCAACGTCGTCCTCGCAGGGCAGACGGGTGTCGCCGATCATGTTTCGGTCGGAGACGGGGTCATGGCAGGGGGGCGAGCGGGTATCACCGGGGATGTACCGGCAGGTTCGCTGATTTCCGGCACACCACACATGCCGCATAAAGAATGGCTCAGAATCAATATTTATTTGAAGAAACTTCCGCGTCTTTTTCAGAGAATCAAACGGATGGAAAAGATACTCCACCTGGAGGATGTTGATGATTGATATTTATGAGATACAAAAACTTCTTCCCCATACGTATCCGTTCCTGCTCGTTGACAGGATCATTGAACTGGAGGAATCGAAGCGAATAGTTGGCGTAAAAAACGTCACCTTTAACGAGCCGTTTTTCACCGGTCATTTCCCCGATAAGCCCATAATGCCGGGAGTACTGATCCTTGAAGCAATGGCACAGACCGGCGGCATACTCGCGTTCAAGTCTTTTCCGGGTATGGAAGGGTCAGTTTTTTTTACGGGTATTGATGACGCACGATTTCGTAGACCGGTCATACCCGGTGACCAGTTGAAACTCGTCGTTGAAGTTGTCCGTCACAGAAGAGAGATATGGGTCTTTGACGGGAAAGCGTTTGTAGATGATGAGATCGCGGCCGAGGCAAGAATTATGGCCATGTTAAAAATGAACAAGGAGTAGAAAAGTGATACATCCGACCGCTGTCGTTGACAGTAAAGCTCAAATTGATGGAAGCGTACAAATAGGTCCGTACTGTACGATTGATGGACCGGTAAGCATCTCAAAAGGAACGAGATTGATCAGCCACGTCGTTGTGCAGGGCAGGACCACGATCGGTGAGAATTGTACAATCAGTCCATTCGCTTCTATCGGAGGGGCACCGCAGGACATTACATACAAAGGTGAAGACACCCAGGTTGTCATTGGGAAAGATACCAGAATAATGGAATATGTCACCATAAACAGAGGCACCGAACATGGCGGCGGTATCACAAAAGTGGGTGACAGAGACTTTATCATGGCGTATGCCCATGTTGCACATGACTGCACCCTCGGGAACAATGTTATTATGACAAATGGCGCAACTTTGGGTGGGCACGTGGAAGTAGCAGACTTCGCTACGATCGCAGCCCTCTGTGCCATTCACCAGTTCTGCAGGATCGGACAGTATGCGTTTGTAAGCGGCATGACGGGTGTTCCGAATGACGTGCCGCCCTTCGTCATGGCAGCTGCTGCAACCGGAATCCGGGCAAAACTGTACGGACTCAATGTTGTAGGACTCCAACGAAACGGGTTCACAAAAGATGACATTTCTAAATTGAAAAAGGCTTACAAACTTCTTTTCAGGTCTGCCCTTCCCCTCAACACGTCTCTGAAGATTATCCAGGAAGAAATCCAAAGCGAGCACGTGGAGACTCTCATTGAATTCATCAAATCATCCAAGAGGGGCATATGTCGCTGAAGATTGCCGTTGTCGGCCTCGGCCATATGGGAAAGATTCATTTCAATAAGCTTTTGACCCTGAACGACATAACGGTAACTGCCGTTGTCGATGTTGATGCCGAATGTGTGGCGGGCGCAACTTCGGATAAAGCAATAAAGGCATGCAGCGGGTACAATGAGGCCATTGGTGTATGCGACGGCGTTCTGATAGCTTCTCCGACGGAAACACACTACGAGGCCGGGAAGGCTTTTCTTGAGGCCGGGAAACACGTCTTCATGGAGAAACCGGTCACCGTGACGCCTGCTCAGGCACAGGAACTTGTAGAGACTGCAAAAAGTAAGAATCTTGTGTTTCAGATCGGTCACCTCGAAAGGTTCAATCCGGCCTTTGCATGGGCTTCGAAGTACGTCAAATCACCTGTATTCATTGAAGCCACACGGGTTAGTCCTTTTACCGGAAGGTCCATAGATGTTGATGTGGTGCTCGATCTCATGATTCATGATCTCGATCTCGTACTTTCTATTACAGGCGATGAGGTTTCGTCGCTCACAGCTCACGGCGTTTGCCTGATGACGGATAAGCTGGACGCGGTAAACGCTACGATCGAATTCGCCAACGGCTCAGCGGCAAATATCAGCGCCAGCAGGATTTCCCCGCGCAAAGAGCGCAGCTTAGCGATATACGAAAGCGACAGATCAATTTCGGTCGACCTGCTTCAGGGGAAAGCCGTTTGTATCCTGAAAGAAAAGGCCGGAGACTTCAGCACGCTGGAATTCGCCGCTGAGAAGATTGATCCCGTGTATGATGAATTGACGGATTTCGTCACTTCAATACGACAAAATACAAATCCTACTGTGACAGGTGAGCATGGCTTACGCGCGCTGAAACTCGCGACAAGAATTAAACAATACATCGCAGACAGCAACCGTGCCGTTCAATAACAACATATTCATCATCTCCGGTGAATTTTCGGGAGAACTGCACGCCGCACGTCTGGTTGAATCCCTCAAAAGCCGCTATCCTTTTCATATAAGCGCGGTCGGAAGCACTAAGCTGAAGGAAGCAGGCGCAGAAATCGTGTATGACTATCGGGACATCTCAATTGTAGGGTTGAGCGAGGTCATTTCAAAGGTCTTTCACCTTAAAAGAGCATTTACGATTGTTAAAGAACATATCAGGACAGGCAGACCCGCTCTGATTATTCTGGTTGACTTCCCGGGATTCAATCTGAGGATTGCAAAATATGCCAGGTCCCTGAACATCCCGGTAATCTATTTCATAGCGCCTCAGGTATGGGCATGGAGAGAAAAGCGCACACAGGTTATCAAATCCTGCGTGGACAAGGTAATCAGTATTCTGCCGTTCGAAAAATCTTACTTTGATGCGTATGGTGTAGATTGCCTTTACGTTGGTCACCCTTTCGTGAGTACCGTTAAACCGGTCAATTCAAGAGAAAAGTTCATGAAGAAAATCGGGGTCGAAATGCCGTGCACGATCATCACTATTATGCCCGGAAGCAGACACAGTGAAATCGAGAAGCATCTGGGGCTGATGATCAAAACGGTCAACATTCTCAAAAAGAGCATTCCTGATCTAAAAGTTATCTTACCTTTGGCTGAGAATATGAAGGTGGATAATATCAGTAATTACCGGCATCTCCTTGGGGGCGTCATAGTTACAGAAGGATCTTCACATGAGGCAATGGCTTACTGCAATCTGGCCATTATGGCCTCAGGAAGCGCGACTCTCGAGGCGGCTATCCTGAAAACTCCCGCCATTGTTATCTATCGCATCTCGGCTTTTTCCTATATGATGGCCAGACTCCTCGTCAAAGTGAAATACATCAGCCTGCCGAATATTATTGCCAACAGGGAGGTATTTCCTGAGTTCATCCAGAACATTGGACCGCATCGCGTTGCGGAAAAGGCACTGGATATGTTACATAATGGAAGGCAAGGGATTCAAAATGATCTTGATGAAATTGTCACAAAATTGGGACACCACGCACCGTATGAATCGGCGAGAGATGCAGTTGTGGCGTTCATAGAGAAGAAATATGGCCCTGTACCGCAGAATACTTGAGTTCCTGATACCCTACTGGAGGAAACTTGTCATAGCCATGATTTGCATGGCTTTTGTAGGTGCCTCCAGCGCTCTTTACGCTTATGTCGTGAAAAACGTCATTGATGACATTTTTGTAAGAAAAGACGCAACAATGCTTCTTCTTATTCCTCTTGGAGTCTTAGCCCTTTTTTTCGTGAAAGGGTTCTTCTCTTACTTTCAACAATATCTTATGGGGTATATCGGTCAACGAATAATAACGAACATCCGCAACATGGTATTCGCGAGTCTGCAACGCCAGCCTCTTTCCTTTTTTGACAAAACTCCGACCGGCCAGAGTATCTCCCGCATTATGAATGATGTAACACTGGTTCAGAGCACAGTAACAGATTCTGTGACGGCGATACTGATAGATGCATTCAGCATTATCGGGCTCATTGGTGTCGTTTTCTATCGGGACTGGAAACTTGCTACCCTCTCTTTCATTATTCTCCCGCTTGCAATATATCCAATTGTCTCCTTTGGCAAGAAGTTGCGGCGAGTTGGTCTTAATACCCAGAAATCGGTCGCACGTCTAACAAGTTTTCTCCATGAAACAATTACGGGACAGCGTATAGTAAAGGCTTTTTCCATGGAATCTTACGAGAACGACAGGTTCAGCGTCGAAAATGAAGACATGTTCCGCATTATGATGAAGAGGACCAAACTACGAGCCCTTTCCCATCCAATAATGGAAATTATCGGAGGCATAGCTATTGCTGTTGTGATCTGGTACGGAGGAAGCCAGGTGATTTCAGGTAGGTCAACACCCGGCAATTTCTTTTCTTTTGCAACCGCACTTCTGCTCCTGTACGAACCCATCAAAAGGCTTAACAAGGAGAATCACAATATCCAGCAGGGCCTTGCAGCGGGGCAGAGAGTCTTCGAAATCATCGATCGTAAACCTGAAATAGAGGATAAGCCAAATGCGGTGGACATTGAGAAAATTGGCGGTGTCATCGAATTCAATAACGTCTATTTCAAATATGATGAAAAGATGGTACTCAAGGCCATCAATTTGCGCATCGAAAAAAATGAGATCATAGCACTTGTTGGAGAAAGCGGTGTCGGCAAATCAACTCTGGCCAATCTCATTCCCCGGTTTTACGACATCTCTCACGGTGAACTGAAGATCGACGGCACGAATGTACGGGACATCACACTTGCATCGCTCAGGAGAAATATCGCACTGGTCACACAGGATGTAATTCTTTTTAACGATACCATCAGGAACAACATTGCGTACGGTGTGACGCCCGATCAGAAAAAAGTCGAAGAGGCTGCCACAATGGCTTTTGCCCATGACTTCATCGTCAAATTTGCGGACGGATATGATACGGTAGTTGGTGAAAAAGGAGCCAGATTATCCGGGGGGCAGAAACAGAGAATCGCTATTGCGCGGGCGCTCTACAAGGATGCCCCGGTTCTTATCCTCGATGAAGCAACGAGCTCGCTTGATGCAGCCAGCGAAATAGAAGTACAGAGGGCGCTGGACAACCTCATGAAAGGCAGGACGACGATCATAATAGCCCACAGGCTCTCAACTATTATGAACGCGAACAGAATCATAGTTTTTGAGAAAGGTATGATAGCACAGGAAGGTACGCACGACAGTCTCATCGCGGTGGATGGGCCATACAGAAAATTATACGAATTGCAATTCAAAGAAGGCGCAAAGAAGAATGTCGTGCATTTAGGACAAAGAAAATAGCATGCTGAAAAAGGTTCAATTTCTTCTCATGTCGAAGGTTCTCCCGCCATTCTTCTACCTGGTTCTGCTGCTTCTCCGTTCAACGTATCGTATCAGCCATGTAAATGAATCACCTCTGGATTCTCAGGTCCACAGAGCGGGCTTCATCGTCTGTTTCTGGCACTCGAGACTCCTCCTGATGCCCTTTGCAAGGAAATGGGGGACAGCAAAGGTCCTCATCAGCAGGCACAGAGACGGCGAATTTATCGCAAGAATCATCCACTTTTTTAAGGGCGACACGATCAGGGGATCGTATAAGAAGATCAGCGTTTCCTCTCTGCGGGAGATTATAGACGATCTCAGAAACGGTATAGATATTGCCATAACACCCGACGGGCCGAAAGGGCCCAGGTATACCATCAAGAATGGCGTGCTTGACATCGCGCGCCTGACCGGAAGACCCATAGTACCTGTAACGTATGGAGCAGGTAAAAAAAAACTTTTCAGTCCTGGGACAAATTTGTTCTACCCTGCCCTTTCAGCAGAATTGTCTTTTTGTGGGGGGATCCTTTCTACATCGACCGTAACCTGAACTCTGAAGGGCTCGAAAAGAAACGAGTTGAGCTTGAACAGGCCCTTATAGCGCTTACCGAAAAAGCAGATGAATTAGCATGTGGAAAATAACATATAACGTCTTTACCATCTGTGTTTTGCCTTTCTTTGTACTGTACGCCCTTACAAAACAAAAGATCAGAAGCAATCTTCGCGAACGCCTGCTGCCGGATACCGGCGGCGAGGGCACGGATACGCAAATATGGATCCATGCCGCATCAATAGGAGAGACGGTAATAGCCGACAACCTGATCCAATGTCTGAAAGATAAGAACAGTCCGGGTCAATTTCTCGTCACCACCAACACGTACTATGCTAAAGAACTCCTGCAAAAGAAGGGGCGCGCACGTGTGCAGGTTCACGCTTTACCATTCGATTTTTTCTTCTCGATGAAACGTTTTCTCAAAAAACTTCGTCCGAAGGCACTCCTGATCGTGGAAACAGAGCTGTGGCCTAATCTGATCTGGCTTTCAAAAAAGGAAGGTATACCTGTCATGATCGTGAATGGCCGTATTTCAGACAGCACACTGAAGAATTATCTCCGGTTTTCGTTTTTTATGAGGAGTGTTTTTTCCAACCTGGACCTCGTGCTTGCTCAATCGGAGGTACATCAAAAGAGATTCATTAGTATCGGCGTCGATCCGGACAGAGTAATCACAACAGGCAATATAAAGTACTATCGCCCGGCAGAGGATTCAAACAATTTCACAAAACAGAATGCCATTACTTTCGGAAGCATTAAAGAAAAGGAACTGCCCGCAGTGTATGCTGCAACGGCGGCTCTGCTTAAGATCTTCCCCGAGTACACGTTTTACATCGTGCCCCGTGAATTGCACCTGTCAAGCCTCATAGAAAAAGACCTTTCAGCATCAATGCACGTCACGCGCTACTCGGCAGGAAAAGCAAACGATATTGGTGGCTCAAACATCGTTATCGTCGACACGGTAGGCGATCTGTTGAACATCTACAAACAGAGCAAGGTGGCTTTTGTCGGCGGCAGTCTTGCGCCGTATGGTGGACAAAATATTCTTGAACCGCTTTTCTTCGGGACTCCCGTGCTATTCGGCCCGTATATTGAGAACTTCAGCGCGATAGCGCGGAGAGTCGTTGATCTCAATGCCGGCTTCATAGTCCATAGCGCAGATGAATTGACGAATAAGATTGCATTGATCCTGAATGATGAGCGGCTGCGTATGAAGATGGGCCAGAATGGCTGTCTGGTGACGCAGGAACAGGAACAGGCTATGAAGAACACAGTTGATTGCATCTTGAAGAAAATCCGGAACTAACAACATCTTTAAAACCCGGAGGCGCATTGGAAGAATTCAAACAACTTGTTGAATTGATGGAAACGCTTCGCAGCGAACACGGTTGTCCGTGGGACAGAAAGCAGACTACGAACGCGTTCAAGACATATCTTCTCGAAGAAGTTTATGAAATCATTGAAGCGATAGACAACGGGGATTCCCGGCAGCTTCGGGAGGAGTTGGGCGATGTGCTTTTTCACATCGTCTTCATTGCTCAAATTTGCCGCGAGAAGGGTGAATTTGATATCAAGGATGTTATAGAAGGCGTTTACAAAAAGATGCGAGGGCGACACCCTCACGTCTTTGAAAAAGAAATCACAGATCGACCGATCGAGGAACAGTGGGAGGAAATAAAACGACGGGAGAAGAAAGATTATGAACCGCTCGCCGGCGTACCGGTAACAATGCCCGCACTACTCAGAGCATACGCAGTAACAAAACGGGCAGCACGGGTTGGATTCGACTGGAAGGACATATCGGACGTCTACGCTAAATTGTCCGAGGAAGTGGATGAACTGAAGAACGCACGCGCGTCCGGAGATGCAATGTCAATCCGGGATGAATTAGGTGACATCCTGTTAACAATAGTCAACCTGGCCCGCTTTCTCAACGCAGATCCGGAGGATGCGCTTCGCTCTTCAATTGACAAATTTATCAGGCGGTTCTCTTATATCGAAAAAAATGCAGACATCAGAAATTCATCGCTTGAAGCGATGGATGAATTGTGGAACGGGATAAAGAAAATAGAACGAGGAAAAATTTAAGCTTTTATTCTGCTTTCACAACATTTGACGCCTGGGGTCCCTTTGGTCCCTGCACTATTTCAAATTCGACCTTCTCACCAGTCTTCAGAGACTTAAAACCGTCCTGCTGGACTGCTGAAAAATGGACAAATACGTCCTCTCCACCCTCTTGTTCGATAAAACCATAGCCCTTGGAATCGTTGAACCATTTTACCTTACCTAGTGGCATACTTCTTAACTCCTTTCTTGAAGTATATTAAGCGCTTCCGCTCACTGGCTATCTTATGCCTATTTGCAAACACTGTCAAGCTAATTCTTGCCTTTTTTTGTCAAGATTTTATAAGTAAACCATGTGGTTAGCCGGCAAACAAACCTCAGGCTGTCAGCAATTATGGTTGAATAGACCGATACTAATCACGTATAATCTTCTTCCATGGGTAAAGTCTTTCTTGTTGGCGCCGGACCCGGTGACCTGAAGTTGATAACAGTCAAGGGGTTAGAGTGTATCCAGACTGCTGATGTCATCATCTATGACAATCTCATCAACAAAGATCTCCTGAGCATGGCTCCTGAAGGCGCCGAAATCATCTATGTCGGCAAGAAAGCATCTCAGCACGCGCTGCCTCAGGATGACATAAACAAGCTTATTGTAAACAAAGCGCGACAGACCGATACGGTTGTAAGGCTCAAGGGCGGTGATCCTTTTGTATTTGGCCGAGGTGGGGAAGAAGCTGAGTACCTCTTCGACCACGGAATAGAGTTTGAGATTGTTCCGGGAATCACTTCAGCCATAGCTGTGCCTGCCTACGCAGGTATACCGCTGACCCACAGAGATTGCGCCTCCACATTTGCCGTAATAACCGGCCACGAGGATGAGAGGAAAGAGACTTCTGCGATACGCTGGCGGGAGATTGCCAACGGACCGGATACGCTTGTATTCCTCATGGGCATCAGAAATATTTCCGTGATCATAGACAATCTTCTTAGAGAAGGCAAGGACCCGGCAACACCCGCCTGCGTGATCATGTCCGGAACACTTCCGCAGCAAAAAGTCGTAACGGGTACGCTCGGACAGATCCACGATATCTCCCGTCAGCAGGGCGTGAAGCCTCCCGGTATTCTCGTCGTCGGTGATGTCGTACGATTAAGGGAAAGACTCATCTGGTTTGAACGGGAACCGTTCTTCGGCAAATCAATTGTTATAACCCGACCGGCAGATCAATCTGTGAAACTGGCAGATATGATCAGCGGCAAAGGCGCCCTGCCCGTATTCATGCCCACAATCGAGATCACTCCCATCAAACAGAATACGAAACTTACGAACGCAATCGCAGACCTCCGCCATTACGATGCCGTGATTTTTACAAGCGTGAATGGTGTTCGCATCTTTTTTGACAGTTTGAAGAAAACCGGCAAAGATGCGCGCGCGCTTGCCGGGATGACGGTTATTCCCATCGGAAGTGCGACCGCCGCCGCACTTGCAATGAAAGGTATATCGGCGGATTGCGTCCCGGACGCCTTCACGTCTGAAGGGGTCGTTGAACTGCTGAGGAAACAGAAAATACGGGGAAGGAGATTCCTACTGCCACGAGCCCGGAAGGGAAGTAACGCAGTCGTCGATTACATCAAAGAACACGGCGGAGAGTGCGATGTCGTCCCCATCTACAAAACATCTCTTCCCGTTAAGAAAGCAGAATATGCGGAGCAGCCCGATATTATTACATTCACCAGTTCGTCAACTGTAGACAATTTCGTGAAGATTTACGGAAAGGACTTCCTCAAAAACACACTGGTTGCGTCTATAGGACCGGTCACAAGCCAGACACTGCGCAAACACAAAATCCCCGTACACATCGAGGCCCAGACGCATGATATCCCCGGCCTGGTGGAAGCAATAGAAGCATTTTTACTTGCGCAAAAATGCTAAATCTCAATCATCAAATCCAAAATCAACTGGAGACAAATCCCAAATTCCAACCTCCAAATCACAAATAAAAACAAAACAAATCCCAAAACTGCAAATTCCGACCTAAGCGCTAAATCCCAAATAACAAATCCCACGTTCCAATAAATCTCAAACGACAAACTATAAACAAACAAGTAAAGCACTCATTACCGTGAGGATCTGGGCCCAAATGCAGTTGCCCCGAATAGTCTGATTTATATTTTTTGTATTTTATTTGTAATTTGGAGCTTGGGATTTGTGATTTTCTTTTCTTGTGATTTGGAGCTTGGGATTTGTGATTTTCTTTTCTTGTAATTTGGAGCTTGTGATTTGTGATTTTTAAATGTAGTTCTCAAGCAGAAGTGAGATGGTCTTCTCTACGCTGCCGGGCTCTTTTGATTCCATCTCTTTTATAGTCTTCTTCATCTTGAAATATGTAAGCTCGTCCTGAAGATCATCCGTGCTCCGATAGATGCCGGAACGTCTTCCGAAGCGATAGGTAAACCTCTCTTCTTCGTTCAGGGCGAAGTATCTGTCGATAGTGCCGAGCATCTTCTCCTTATCATCGGGCAGCGTACCCTCAACTTCTTCGAGGAGGTTCAAAACATGATCGCTCTTGACATGGCTATGTATTCCCGAGAGCTTTTCGATCAGAAGGCGCTCTTCACGAAGCACATCCTCTTCTGAAGGAATGATAAAATCATTTTTTACTACCTTTTCGTACAGAGGCATGCTCTTCAATACCTTGAGTGTCCTGAAGCGAATGAAATCCGGATCGATTTTGTTAAGCACCTCGGCCGTCTCAAGGGCATGCTGCTCAGACCATTTCTTCCCGCCAAGTCCGAGCATTACGTATTCAGAAAGCTCAATTCCCGAATCTGTAATCTTCCTGCCGGCCTCGATATGGTCTTCTTTCGTGGCTCCCTTCCCCATATACTCCATGACAGTATCACTTCCGGACTCAAGGCCTAAGTGCAGTCTCGTCAGTCCCGCCTTTCTCATGTTTTTCAAGTCATCAACGGACAATTTTGCGGCGGTACTTGAACGGGCGTAAGACGTGATCCTGTTAACGGATGGAAATATCTGCTTGAGATATTTCAAGGCTTCGATAAATTTTGCAGGGGTCATCGAGAGCGAGTTGGCATCCTGTATGAACACGTTTTTGCTGCCAAAATACAGCCATACGGCTACGCTCTTGTAACACTCGTTTATGATGTAGCTCGAAAAAATATCCTCAACGAACGATTCCGTAATTCTTCCGCCGTAGCCTTTGTCAATTGACGTTTGCTTAATATCGTCGCAGATGGCCTTTACGGTATCTATATCTCGAAAAATATCTTCCAGTTTACGTTTTTCAAATTTTCTGCCCTTGTAGGTATGGCAAAAAGCACATTTATTCCAGGGGCAATTACGGGTAAACCTCAGGAGAAGGCTGTAAGCCTCATTTGGCGGCCTGATCGGACCGGTTTCGTACCTGAGGGATTTACTGCTCATTCTTTGTTTACATGAATGTCAAATGTGGGAGTCGACATTTTCGACATCGTTTTCTTTCTTTTTTTTCCCTGCGCAGTCTTTTTCTTCTTCCTACGGAGCTCTGTTTTCTTGGTATTTGACGGCATGCTGCAGTCCTCCTTTTTGGGAACAACATAACATACCACTTCCATCCTTTCAATATGAAACCGTTTCTTAGAGTTTCTTAACCCTCACCAACAACGCTTCGAAGGCTTCCCGCTGAGATTGCGAATCTGCGCGCGCGGAGGGCATCTTCTTTGTGTTTGATTGAATCAAAAGGGGGAGCATTTGAAGCATCAATGGACCCGACCCCGATGCCGGTTGGCGAAACGGCTCACATGTGAGTAGTCTCGTCCAAATTGCTTAGATTTATTGCCATTTTCCTTGAAAAAAAAGGCAATATGTGCTACTAATTAACCTGCAGCAAATAATCACGCTCTTTTAATTGTGGACGGGGTGCAGGAAACTGTCCGTCTGCAAATCGCGAAAGGCGGAAGAAAAAACCAGGAGGATACATGTCTAATCTTACCATCAAACAATTGCTTGAAGCAGGCGTGCATTTCGGACATCAGACAAAGCGATGGAACCCGAAGATGAAACCTTACATCTTTGGCGCACGCAACGGGATCTATATTATCGATCTTCAGAAAACACTCAAGATGTTTAAGGAAGCTTACAACTTCGTAAAAGAAGTCGCTTCCCACAATGATTACATACTCTTTGTGGGTACAAAAAAGCAGGCACAGGAAGGGCTCTCGGAAGAAGCAAAGCGGTGTGGTGCTTTCTATGTCAACAATCGTTGGCTCGGCGGCACAATGACAAACTTCCAGACCATTGAGAAGAGTCTTGATCGACTCAAGAAATATGAAGAGCTGAAGCAGGGAGATATTTACAAAGTATTGCCCAAGAAAGAAGCAATTGGTATTGAAAAAGAGATAGAAAAACTTGAAAGGAACATAGGCGGAATAAAGGGAATGGAACGGCTTCCCGGCGCATTATATGTCGTAGACCCGAAAAAAGAGTATATAGCTGTCAAAGAAGCAAAGAAGCTGGGAATACCAACAGTAGGAATCGTCGACACAAACTGCGACCCTGATGACATTGACTTCATCATACCGGGTAATGACGATGCGATCCGCGCTATCAAACTTATTACAATGAAAATAGCCGATGCCATTCTTGAAGGAAAAGCTCTTTACCAGGAAGAATTCCAGGGTAAAGATGAAGGCCCTGCCGAAGACCTCAAGCCCTTCATTGACGAGAGCATCCTTGAAGAAAACGACGACATATTAGAATGATTTCTGAGGAGGACATTCATGGATATCAGCGCTGATGCTGTAAAAAAATTAAGAGAAAAGACCGGCGTAGGTCTCATGGACTGCAAGGAAGCTTTAAAACAGTCCGGGGGCGATATGGAAAAGGCCATTGATTTTCTGAGAGAAAAGGGATTAGCAAAGCTGCAGAAGCGTATGGGAAGAACCGCGTCTGAAGGGACAATTGCATCTTACATACACACCGGTGGCAAAGTCGGTGTGTTGGTCGAAGTCAACTGCGAAACAGACTTTGTGGCAAATACCAAGGAATTTCAGGAATTCGCCAGAGACGTAGCAATGCAGATAACCGCGTCTAATCCTACATATGTGCGCAGAGAAGATGTACCTGCTGAGGCGATCGCGAGAGAGAAAGAGATATACAAGAAGCAGGCTCTTGAATCAGGCAAGCCTGAGAAGATCATCGAGAAAATTGCTGAGGGAAAGCTTGAAAAGTTCTATCAGGAAGTATGTCTTGTCGAACAGTCGTACATCAAGAATCCTGATATTACAATCAACGCGTTGATGGAAGAACTCATCGTCAAGATGGGAGAAAAGATCCTCATAAACAGATTCGCACGTTTCCAATTAGGAGAGACGGTTGGGGAATAAGAAGGCCTATAAACGGGTCCTCATTAAACTGAGCGGCGAGGCCTTTGCCGGGGAAGAAGGGTACGGAATTGATTATAGTTCCGTCAAGCAGTCTGCCGCACAGCTGAAGGAGCTCAAGCGGCTCGGAATCGAAATAGCCGTTGTATTGGGTGCGGGAAATCTCTATCGCGGAAAACAGGCCGAGAAATCCGGCATGGACCGGATCACCGGTGACTACATCGGTATGATGGCCACTTCCATGAACGCGCTCGCCCTTCAGTGCGCTCTGAAAAGCCTCAAAGTAGAAGCGGTCGTACAGACCGCCCTTGCAATCGACAGAGTGGGCGAACCATACACGCGTCCAAACGCGCTCACATATCTGGAGAACGGCAGAGTGGTCATTTTTGCGTGCGGGACAGGCAATCCACTCTTCACAACGGACACGGCGGCCGCTTTACGCGCTGTTGAAATCGGCGCGGACGTGCTCATAAAAGCTACGAAGGTAAACGGCGTATATGATAAAGACCCGGAACAGCATGCTGATGCGAGATTCTATCCGGAAATCACCTACTCCGAAGTAATTAGCCAGGATCTAAAGGTCATGGACCTTACAGCGATCACTCTGTGTAAAGAAAACCGGCTTCCTCTTGCTGTATTGAATATGAGGAAGAAAGGTAACCTGAGAAGAGCGGTCCTTGGTGAGCACATCGGAACCATCGTGAGGAGGTAGATATGAATCAGAAGGTCACGACAGATTTAGAAGAAAAACTCAAAAAATCTCTTGCAGCATTCAAGAAAGACCTGTCAAAACTGAGGACAGGCGTGGCCTCAGTTTCGCTCCTGGAAGATATCAGAATAGACTACTACAACCAGCCGACGCCGCTCAATCAGGTTGCGGCCATAGGGGTACCCGACAGCAGGACAATCACTATACAACCGTGGGATAATACCGTTGTTGGAGAAATAGAGAAAGCAATACAGAAATCGGACCTCGGCGTCAATCCCGTTTCTGACGGAAAGCTCATCAGGCTATCATTCCCGAAGCTGACTGAAGAAAGAAGACGCGATCTGACCAAGGTTGGCAGCAAAATGCTCGAGAATACCAAAGTTGCAATGAGAAACGTCCGCAGAGATATCAACGAACAACTGAAGAAAATGGAAAAAGAAAAGGCCATTTCCCAGGATGATCTCAGAAAAGATCAGGATGAGGTGCAGAAGATTACCGATAAGCATATTGAAATGGCTGAAAAGACGTATGCCGAAAAACAGAAAGAAATAATGGCAATCTGACGCTTACCGCCCATGGATAGATTAAATCTCAATAATCTGCCTGCACACGTTGCTGTCATCATGGATGGCAACGGAAGATGGGCAAAGCAAAAAAGACTTCAGCGGATCGAAGGGCACCGGGTCGGTATGGACTCTGTACGGGAAATCGTGACCGCCACGAGCGACCTTAAGATCCCCTACCTCACACTATATGCCTTCTCAAAAGAAAACTGGGGACGTCCAAAAGATGAAGTGGATATGCTCATGACACTTCTGGGCATCTATCTCGAGAACGAGCAATCACTCATGCTTGAACGGGACATACGGGTGAACATTTTGGGGGAAATCACGGATTTTCCAAAAACGCTGCAAAAGCAGATGGAAAACGTTGTGGCTGTAACAAGGCGCAATAAAAGCATGCATCTTAACCTTGCCCTTAGTTACAGCGGAAGACGGGAAATTATCCACGCTGTGACCGAAATCGTAAAAGAGGCAAGGAACGGAAACATCAGGAAAATAAGCGAGAAAACGTTTTCACGCTATTTATACGCCGGCAGCATCCCCGATCCGGACCTGCTCATCCGGACAAGCGGGGAAATGAGGATCAGCAATTTTCTTTTATGGCAGATAGCCTATACCGAAATCTACGTGACCGAAACACTGTGGCCGGATTTCCGACGGGATGCTTATATTGAGGCATTACGAGAGTTTGCCCGAAGGGAAAGAAGATTCGGCAAAGTAAAGGAAATCTGATTGGGAGAACTTCGGAAGAGAATTGTGGCGGGTTGTATCCTCGCTCCCGTTGTCGCGGCAATTTTCTATTTCTCCCCGCCTGCGTTCTTCCTGATCTTTTTGGCCCTTGTTATGCTATTGGCTGTGCGTGAGCTTGTGCTGATGACCGGCGCGACCGAACCCTACCTGATCGTATTCCTGTCGCTGCTTGGTATCGTACCGCTTTACTTGAATCAATTTCCGATTTTTATATTGTGGCTTCTTGCGTCGCCCTTTCTCTATCTTTTTCTGAAATTTTTCCAGAGATCAAATCAGGCATTGAATGGAGAATTGGTAAAAGGAGTCTGTCTCCTGATCGTAAGCGAAGTATTTATCATTATCCCATTCTTTTCATTCTACATGTTGAAGTTGACCAATAACTACCTCCCGATCATACTTGTCTTTGCGGTCTGGGCCAGCGATATTTCTGCCTTCGTTGCCGGTAAGACTTTCGGCAAAACACCTTTTGCGCCCATGATCAGTCCGAAGAAGACGTACGAAGGATTCATCGGATCGCTTGCAGGCAGCTCTATCATAACAGCTTTGTTCCATCCTCTGTTTGGCCTCACCGTAGCACAATCAATTGGCCTTGGCATCCTGATAGGCTTCTTCGGTCAGGCGGGAGATCTGCTTGAGTCCTCGGTAAAGCGGGTTTCAGCGACCAAAGATTCGTCTTCACTGATACCGGGCCACGGAGGAATCCTCGACCGGATAGACAGCTTTGTTCTTACAGCGCCGTTGTTGCTCTGTTTTGTGTGGAAGGCCTGAAATAATGAAGAAAAAGATAGTCATTCTTGGTTCAACTGGATCAGTAGGGAAATCAGCCCTCGAAGTTATCAATCGTGAGAGTGAGCACTTTGAAGTGCTTGGTCTCGCCTGCAAAAACAACGTTGCACTCTTTAATGAACAGATTGCCAGACACAGGCCGCAGTATGTCTGTCTTTATGAAGAGTCCCTCAGTGAAGCCGTATCGTTTGATAATAAGAGACTGCTGACGGGTATGGAAGGCATGAAGCAGATGATGGCCATGGATTTTGATATTGTCCTCAATGCGCTACCCGGGAGCATCGGTCTGGCACCTACAATAGAGGCCCTTGAGAATAAGAAGACCGTGGCTCTGGCGAATAAGGAAAGCCTCGTCATGGCCGGAAGAATCATCACAAAACTGATCAACGGCAATCGGCAGAGACTCATTCCGGTTGACAGTGAGCATTCCGCCATTCATCAGCTCCTGCAGGCAGTTCCGGGACATGAGCTGCAAACACTCATCATCACTGCTTCGGGCGGCCCGTTCAAGAACACCGACAAGGCTGATCTGGCGAACATCACGCCCGAACGGGCACTGCAGCACCCCACGTGGAATATGGGCAGGAAGATTACTCTGGATTCAGCGACCCTCATGAACAAGGGTCTTGAGGTGATTGAAGCCAGATGGCTCTTCAACATAGATCCTGAGAGGATCAAAGTACTCGTCCATCCGGAAAGCATCGTTCACGGATTGATTGAACTCACCGATAATTCTATACTCGCCTATATGGCATATCCGGACATGAAAATCCCTATTGGATATGCCCTGAACAGTTCTGCCAGGTCGCCTGTGGGAGTGAAACGGCTGAAACTCGACGAGATACATACCCTTTCATTCTATCAGCCCGACACCGACCGCTTTCCGTCACTCAAGCTCGCCTACAACGCACTTGCGTCCGGAGACAGTGCTCTTATTACCCTGAACACCGCAAACGAAATAGCCTGCGAAGCATTCATTTCCGGGAAAATCAAATTCAGCGATATTCCTCTCGTTGTGGAAATGGCACTTGGAGCACATACGGAACAGCCGGTCGTTGAAAATCTGGATGAAGTCTGGGACATATATAATAACGCCAGGTTCTCCACCGAATCTATTCTAAAGAAAAGGACATGAGGTAACCTATGGTTGGTTTTGTATACGCGATCATTGCACTCAGCATACTGATTATCGTGCACGAGTTCGGACACTTCCTCGTAGCGCGGTTGAACAACGTAAAGGTCATAACATTTTCTCTCGGATTCGGCAAAAAGCTCCGTTCCTGGAAGAGAGGTGAAACGGAGTACGCAATATCCGCCATGCCGCTCGGGGGCTACGTAAAACTCCTCGGAGAATCCCCTGACGAAGAAGTCCCCGAAGAAGAACGGGAACGGTCTTTCACAAATAAAACACCTTTTCAGCGATTTCTGATCGTTTTTGCCGGCCCATTCTTTAACCTGATTTTCGCCATGGCCATTATATATGTCTCGATCATGCTAAACGGATACGGGATCCTGCCGCCCAGAATAGAAAATGTTATGCAGGGGTATCCCGCCTATAATGCCGGACTCAAAGCCGGTGACACGGTTCTTGAAATTAATGGAGCCACGGTCACCAAGTGGTCCGATCTCATGCAGGAGATAGCTTTTGCGGGCAACGAGCCGCTGAAGTTTGTGGTTCAAAGAGGTAACGATGTGCTGACAACCACAATCACGCCGATCGAAGTCGACGAGAAAAGCGAGCTGGGAAATATAACCAGAAGAAAAAAAATAGGCGTTGAAGGACCGCGTGAACCAGTGTGGAAGAAAGAAAATCCGCTCTCCGCAATTCCCAAGTCGATTCAGATGACCTACTCCATGACTGAAAATATGCTGCGTGGTATTTACCACATGATCACGGGAAACATTTCCACAAAAGAAATAGGCGGCCCGATTGCGATACTCCAGTTAACCGGAAAACAGGCAAAAAACGGCATCTGGAGCCTTGCAACGTTCGTGGCTTTTATAAGCATTAACCTGGGAATCCTGAACCTCCTCCCTATCCCCGTTCTGGACGGAGGTCATATCCTGTTCAATTTCATTGAATTCGTGACGAGAAGAAGAGTTTCGGAGAAGACGATAGAAATTTCGCAGAAGGTTGGCCTAACCCTGTTGATCATGCTTATGGCTTTCGCCTTCTACAATGACATTCAAAGACTTCTTGAAACAAGCAACTTTATGCAGAAGATAGTCCATCTTTTCTCCTAGGAGCGGGTACACTGATCAGAAGCGGCCATGCCAAGTATCTTTATTGATAATTCACTGGATCTTCTTAATATTGCCGTGGCAGATAATGTCACGGTGCTGGCTAAGAAGAGTGTCAGCAATTCAGAAACACCGTCATCTGTAATCGCTCTCGAGCTTCTCGAAACACTCGGGATAGCCGGACTGGACATTAACGACATCGACACTGTTTTTGCTACTCTCGGACCCGGTTCGTTCACAGGTATTCGCGTTGCGCTGGCGTTCTGCAAAGGGATTTGCACCGCAATGAACATTCCCCTGATCGGTATACCGACGCTCGACGTGCTGGCACAGCCTTTCTCGGACGTCGAGGATTCATTCCTGTGTCCGCTCATTGATGCCAAGAAGGGTGAGGTATTCACGTGCCTGTACCACGCCTCCGGAGGCGTGCTGAAAAACATTTCAGGTTATCGTTCTCTGAAACCTGCGGATGTCTCGGGTTTCATACGCAAACCATGCATCTGCTTCGGAACAGGCATTCAAATCTGCGAACAATTTTTGATTAATGAAGAAGGTGTGTCGGTCAAACCGCATACTTACAACCAGATTCACATTCCCTCGTTTGTGTCGGCAGCAGATACACACGTGAAAAACGACGTTCGACATGATTCAAAACCAATCTACGGTCGAAGATCAGAAGCGGAAATCAAGTTCAACCTTACTGTCGCTTAAAGCTACAAATTAATGTATACTTTAGACTGCGTTGCCCGGGATATTCCAGTTATGAGGAGACAGCATTGAAGACTATAGATGAAATCAATGAAAAGATAAAGAAAGGGAAAATTGTCGTTGTAACAGCAGAAGAAATGGTCGAAATAGTCAAGAACAAAGGCACAAAAAAGGCAGCGCAGACTGTTGACGTAGTCACAACAGGTACATTCGGTCCGATGTGTTCGAGCGGGATGTTCATAAATGTGGGACATTCCAAACCGCGAATCAAGATCGGTGGCGGAAAGTGCTATTTGAATGATGTCCCTGCTTATTGCGGTATCGCCGCTGTTGATGTCTATATAGGTGCTACGGCTTCGCCCGATGATGATCCCCGCAACAAAGTATATCCCGGCGCCTTCAAATACGGCGGGGGACACGTGATTGAAGACTTCGTCAGCGGGAAAGATATCAGGCTCGTTGCTACCGCCTACGGAACAGATTGCTATCCGAGAAAGAAAATCGAGACGCACATAAACAAGGACAATGTAAACGAAGCGTACCTCTATAACCCGCGGAACAGTTATCAGAACTATAATGTGGCAGTGAATGCTTCCAACAAGGTAATTCACACATACATGGGTGTATTGAAGCCAAATCTTAACAGCGCCAATTATTGCAGTGCAGGCCAGCTTTCTCCGCTGCTCAAGGACCCCAAGTACAGGACAATAGGTCTGGGCACAAGGATCTTTCTTGGCGGAGGCGTTGGATACGTCTCGTGGAACGGCACGCAGCACAATCCCTCGGCCCTCAGGAGCCCGGATGGCCTTCCCCGGGCAGGAGCGGGAACTCTTGCAGTGACGGGCGACGCCAAGAAGATGAGCCCGGACTTTCTGAAAGGATCCAGCTTTCTCGGTTACGGAGCTACAATGTTTGTTGGACTCGGCATTCCCATCCCGGTGCTCGATGAAGAAATGGCGTATTTTACATCGCGTAGTGACGCGGACTTCTATGCCCAGGTGGTTGATTACTCTCACGATTATCCGGAAAGAATTCCGAGAAGTCTGTGCGAGGTCACCTATGCCCAGTTGAAGACCGGCAAAGTCAATATCAATGGCAAATCAGTTCTGACGTACCCTATTTCGAGCTATTCCAAGGCTCTGGAGATTGCAGGCATTCTAAAGGAATGGATCCAATCAGGAGATTTTCTCCTCACCAATCCCGTAGCACCGCTGCCTGGTATCGATTCAGGCATCACGATGAATGCCCTTGAGGAAAGATAACACGTAAGGCAAATTCCAAATAGCAAATTCCAAGTTCCAACAACGGCCGCTTCTATACTTTTTGGCATTTGTATTTTGAGATTTGTTACTTGAAATTTGTATTTTGTTATTTGTTATTTGTATTTTGTGATTTAAGGTTTATGTTTAAGAAAGCTCTCTCACTCATCTCTGGCGGTCTGGACAGCGCCGTGTCTACAAAGCTCATCCTTGAACAGGGTGTTGAAGTGGTAGGCCTTCACTTCACATCACATTTCGCGAGCAAGAGAGACAAAGAAAGAGGATTGCAGGCAGTGCGTACCGCCGATGAACTCGGCATACGATTGCTCCTGGTCGATAAGGGACCTGAATATCTTGACGTCATCAGGCACCCGCGTTATGGCTATGGCAAGAACATGAATCCGTGTATAGACTGCAGAATATTCATGCTGCAGAAAGCTGCCCGCGTTATGGCTGATGAGAACGCGTCTTTTCTCGTCACGGGCGAAGTTGTTGGTCAGAGGCCCATGTCTCAGACAAGACATGCCCTCGCCCTGATCGAAAGGAAAAGCGGGCTTGAGGGCTTAATCGTGCGACCTCTGTCCGGCAAGCTGTTTCCACCCACTGTCGCTGAAACATCGGGCATTCTCCGGCGCGAGGGCTTTCTTGACCTGTCCGGCAGGTCCCGTCAGATCCAATACAGTTATGTTGAAGATCACAATCTGAATGAGTTTGCAAAACCCGGTGGAGGGTGTCTGCTTACGGATCCAATCTTTGCGCGCAAGTTTAAGGATTTCATGTCGCGTTTTCCTGTGTTCTCGCTCAAGGATGTTGAGCTGTTAACGTTCGGGAGGTATTTCAGGCTGGGTGAAGAAACAGCACTGTTCCTCGGTCGAAATGAAGAAGAAAACAACCGTTTACGAGACTTGTGGGAAACACCGTATGTATTAGTCACACCGGTCGGATTCAAGGGTCCTACGGGAGTCATAAAAGGTCCTGTGGCTCAGGAGAACATTTCCAGCACAGCAAATATTATAGCTTTTTACAGCAAGTACGACTCTTCCATTATTGTGCTGGAGACAAACAACGGCTCTGCAAGGAAACACGAGGTTGCAAAACGTTTGATAGATGTTGAGGCTTTTCAGGTTTGTGAAAAAAAGTGAATTTATGCATACTTGACAAGCATTGTTTTATGTTAGACTATTATGACAGACGGTTCACTGTCTGGTTGGCCATAAGGAGGAAAAGTGCGGATACCCGACGAATACACCTGCAGTCTGTGCGGTTACGGCTTTTTAGAAGGTGAGGTGCCACATAAAGAGCTGTTTTGCCCCAATTGCGGCAGCAGTCTTGTAGTGAAAGAACTGACATACGATGAATTCCTGGATGATGATGAATCCTTTGTGTTTTCACTCAATTACGGAGAGCGCAAGAACAACGGCTTATAAGCCGTAGAGAACCACCGGAGAGGCTTTACAATAAGCAAACAAAAGATTTGACTTTTGGAAGGCAAGGTGTTTTAAATATTTATATATACCGCTTGGATCCACCTGGACCGAGACGGAAGGAGAGATGTAAGGCAACCTTCTGATTACGTTCAGGAGGTTTTTTTGTTAAGAGGGTGACGAAATGGATAAAATCACAGTACCGTTGCTCAAGGGCTTGAAAAACAAAGAGAAAATTACCATGCTTACAGCCTACGATTATCCTACTGCCCGTATAATGGACGGGGCCGGTGTACACACGGTGCTTGTAGGAGATTCCGTGGGACCTGTCGTGCTGGGTTATCCAAATACAATGCCGGTTACGGTTGATGAAATGATCCACCACACAAAGGCTGTCGTGAGGGGCTGCAAAAACGCACTGGTTATTATCGATATGCCGTTTATGTCCTATCAGGAAAGTGTCGAACAGGCAAAAAGGAATGCGGGTAGAATGATAAAGGAGAGCGGCGCATCGGCGGTCAAGCTCGAAGGCGGCTCAAACATGAAGGATGTGATAGCGGCTATCGTTGACATCGACATACCGGTAGTCGGACATATAGGTCTCACCCCTCAATCTATTCACCGTATGGGCGGTCACAAAGTACAGGGAAAAGGTGACACCGCATCGAAACTGATTGAAGACGCAAAAGCGGTAGAAGAGGCAGGAGCTTTCATGATCGTCCTGGAAGGCATACCGAGACAGCTGGGCGCAGAGATAACCGGTATGCTCTCAATTCCTACGATCGGTATTGGCGCAGGACCCGACTGTGACGGACAAGTGCTCGTACTTCACGACCTGCTGGGGCTGGCTGGAGACATGAGACCCAAGTTTGTCAAAACCTACGTTAATCTTCAGCAGCAGATGGAGACCGCAATCAAATCGTACATCGAGGAAACAAAAACAGGGGCGTTTCCTGACGATACCCATTCATATCACTGAGATGAAAATAATTAACAGCATATCCGAAATGCACGCACTATCGAATGATCTGAGACGATCAAAAAAGATAGGCTTTGTGCCTACAATGGGCTACCTTCATGAAGGACATCTGGCTCTCGTCCGAAGAGCAAGAGAATTGTCAGATGTGACGGTTGTGAGCATATTTGTGAATCCGATACAGTTCGGCCCCAAAGAAGACCTTGCCAAATACCCGCGCGATTTTGAACGTGACGCGCAGCTTCTTGAAAAAGAACACACAGATATCATTTTTTGCCCTGCCGCTGAAGAGATGTATGCCGATCAATTCTCGACATACGTGGAAGTGCGCGGACTTCAGGATTATCTCTGCGGTCAAAGCAGACCGGGACACTTCCTTGGTGTGGCCACTGTCGTTACAAAACTGTTCAATATAGTTAAACCTCATTTCGCGGTGTTTGGTCAGAAAGACTACCAGCAGCTGGTGGTTATCCGCAGAATGACGCGTGATCTGAATATGGACATCGAGATAGTCGGACACCCGACGGTGAGAGAGAAAGACGGCCTGGCGATGAGCTCGCGAAACACATACCTGAGTACAGAAGAAAGAGAGAAAGCGCTTCTCATCAGCAGGTCTTTGAAGAAGGCCGAACACCTGTTTTCGGACGGCCAGAGAGATGCATCCGCGCTCAGAAATGCGGTTGAGGAAGTCTTGAGACAAAGCGAGGATATTCAGCAGGAATATATAAGTATCAGCGATGCAGAAACACTCAAACCGGTTGACACGGTAAAACATTCCGCAGTGCTGGCGATAGCCTGTCGTATAGGTAAAACAAGGCTCATAGACAACACAATCCTATCGGAGGACTAACATGGAAAGAAGGATGATGAAATCAAAAATACACAGAGCGATGGTTACGGAAAGCAACCTTGATTATGAAGGCAGCATAACTATCGATACACGCCTCATGGAAAAGGCAAACATCCTTCCATACGAACAGGTCGACATCTATAACGTCACGTCAGGTGATCGTTTCTCCACCTATGCAATTAAAGGAGATAAGGATTCGGGGGTAATCTGTATCAACGGAGCAGCCGCCCATAAAGCCAGGAAAGGCGATATAATTATCATCGTTACGTACGCAAATTTCGCGGAAAATGAGCTTCAAAACTTCAAACCCTCAAAAGTCTACGTGGACAATCAAAACAGAATAAAAGACGCCCCGATCCTGAAAGCAGCCATTTAAGACAGGTACAAGATACA
>CAYYLU010000013.1:0-4282 GCA_964472475.1 uncultured Syntrophus sp.
GACAGGGTCGCAAGTAGCATCCAAACGGTGCTCCACCCAAGCTTTACGTCGCTAGAATATGACGCGCTGCGGGCTTTACAAAAGAACGACGGCGTTCCACGGGCGTGAAAGCCCGCAAACGCTGAAGATGCCAAGGATTAGGACTTTGTAAAAGAGTTAAAAAGCCCTGGAGCTTGGTATTAAGCCGAATCTGTGATTCTCAGCCATGAGAACATCAAGCGATGTCGGGCAAGAAGGGGAAGCTCCATTCAGTTCTGCCGGCAGAAGGGGGCAGCGTGAGCCCCGGTTATGGGTATGCAGCTACTACGAGGACAAACGCCTCTTCACTGCCGGTATTGACCAGCGCGTGAGGCTCACCGGCGGGTATCCAGATCGCATCTCCCTCTTTAACCTTCCTGATTTCTTCTCCCACCTTCATATCTCCACTACCCCGGAAAAGGAGATATATCTCTTCTACATCATCGATGTGTTCCTCGATCGTGTTGCCTGCCGGCAGAATAGCGTAGGCCAAAAATTCGATGGCCTTCATGTGTTCGCTCGTGAGAATCATTCTTGCGACAGCGCCTCTGTGCGCTATATACGTTGTGTCGAGTACTTCTTTGTCATTGAAGTTGCGAACTATCATTAGTCCTCCCGTGTGTTTGCAATATTTCCTGGGTCGCGAACATTATTCTCACACACACCGCGCAAAGTCAATCGGTGGTTCTCCAAAGAACCGGATGGGGAGTGGAATCCCGGCCACCCATGCCACCGACTGACAGGGAAACCGTTTCGTTGACACTCAGCGTCCATTCTGGTACATTGCCGAAAGAACAATTTAGCCATCTAGATGCCAGGAATGAAGCTTAATAAAAGAATAGAATCCATTTCTCCCTTCTATGTAATGGAATTGCTCGAAAAAGCAAAGGCCATTGAGGCATCAGGCCAGAAGGTCATCCATATGGAGGTAGGCGAGCCGGGGTTCCCGACAATCGGCACGGTGAAAGAAGAGGCGATTCAGGCAATAAACGACAACCGCACTTTTTACACCCACAGCCTCGGGCTTCCAGAACTCCGCGAAGCAATTGCAGATTATTATTTCCGAACAGAGGGTCTCAGGATTTCCCCCGAGCGGATAATCATCACAAACGGGACCTCAGGAGCATTACTGCTTCTTTTTGGCGTCCTCCTCGGGCCCGACAGCACGCTTGTGGTATCTGACCCGGGATATCCCTGTTACCGGAACATAGCGTCTTTTGTGGGCGCAACTACACTGGGGATACCCGTTTCAGAAGAAACTGCGTACCAGCTGACCGCCGAACACGTGGCCTGGACGGAGACTACTCCAACAGCTGTCGTCCTCGCAAATCCCGGAAACCCAACCGGAGTTCTGTATGATGAAGACACTCTCCGGGCCCTGTCTTCCTCCATCGCGTCAGCTGAAGGCCGGCTTATAGTGGACGAGATTTATTCCGGACTGGTTTACGGGAAAAAATTTCAGTCTGCCCTTTCGATGTCGGATGAAGTAATTGTAATTAATGGCTTTTCAAAAACATACGCGATGACCGGATTTCGTCTCGGTTGGATGGTCGTACCCCCGGCCCTCGTTAGACCCATACAGAAATGTGCACAAAACTTGTTTATTTCACCGCCTTCGATATCGCAGTATGCAGCCATTCGGGCATTCGACGATCCAGCGGGGCTCAAAAACATGTGTAACATGTACCAACAGAGACGGGACTACATGCTGCCACGGCTGGCGGAGCTTGGTTTTTCAATTTGCGCCCGGCCTGATGGAGGATTTTACATCTATGCCGGAATAAAAAAATGGGGATTGGACAGCATGGATTTCGTTGATCGGGCGCTTGCCGAGGCCCACGTGGCGATCACCCCGGGTTACGACTTCGGTAGCTATGGCGCAGAATCTCATGTTCGGTTTTCGTATACTGAAGATCTGGAAATCCTGTCCGAAGGGCTCGAGATGCTCGAATCGTGGCTGAATCATCTGTAAATCTAGATTTCTTTATGTTTTTCCACGCCGCTCCGATATAATAATGTGAGGATTCGTCATGTCAAAAATCGCTCTTGATAATCTGCAGGCCGGAATGAAGCTCAGCAAGGCCGTCCAGAATTCCTCCGGAATGGTTCTCCTTGGAGAAAATACAGAGCTTACTGTGGAGTTGATAGACAAAATCGGAGGTATGGGCGTAGACAGTGTCTACATCCAGGGGTTGTCGAAGCCCTCCATGCCTATTGAAGCAATGATGGCGCAGCTGGACGGTAAATTCGCAAACATTGAAAAAGAGCCTTACATGGATACACTGAAAAGGGTTTTGCAGGATCACATCGCGGGGTTGTATGAGTAGTCTCGACGCGCGTATTATCAGGGAAAAAATCGAGAACATTAATGCGCTTCCTACCATCCCCAAAGTGCTGAAAAAAATACTGGGTGTTATAGAAAATCCCAGGATTTCTTTGAATGAAATCAGCACGTTCGTGGCCGGAGATCCGGCGCTAACGACAAAAGTACTTAAGATGGTCAACTCGCCAATTTATGGCTTTCCGGGAAGGATTTCGTCGGTGAATCAGGCCGTTATTCTTCTCGGTCTGACCGTCGTGAAGGGCCTTCTTCTCGGCGTATCAGTATTCGATCTCATGCAAAAAACGATGATCGGCCTGTGGGAGCATTCTCTTGGGACTGCCATTATCTGCAGGCTCATAGCACAGAAAAAAGGGGCAAAAGACCCAGATCAGGCCTCAGTAAACGGGCTTCTGCATGATATAGGCAAAGTTCTCCTTGTCCTGCAGTATCCTGAGGAATATGAAAGCGCCATGCGTGATTCCGAGCGGGACCACGTCGTGATACACGAAACAGAGAAAGTACATTTCAGCACTACGCACGCAAGTGTAGGCGCCTGGATGGCACAAAAATGGCGTTTCCCCCCTAATCTGATAGAAGTTATTGAATATCATCATAAACCGCACCTGGCAAAGATTTCTCAGATCGATTCCGGCATCGTTCATCTTGCCGATTTTCTTGTGAGAGCGCGGGGCTTTGGATTTGCCGGTGATCAATACCTGATGCCGATTAATCCAAAAGCATGGGAGCTTCTTGAGCTTTCAGAAGGCGACGTAAGGGGAATCCTGATGGAAGCCGAAGATTCGTTCCAAACGACTGAAGACCTTTCTTTATGAACAACAAAACAGTTGTCCTGATCTCTCACGATCCCGCACTGTCGAATATAACGGAACGCATACTCAGGCAATCGTATAACGTTCTCGCATTCCGCACTATTCAAATAGCCATCGATTATATCTACAACTCCATACCCGATCTGCTTATTGTTGATATGAATCAAGACGACCTTTATTCGGTGGAACTCCTGAACAGTCTTAAGACGGATCCTATCTTTCACCAACTGCCCGTTATTATCATCGTGCCCGACAATAAACCCCTGCCTGACTGGGAGTCTGTATTCGCTGAAGATTACATAATGAACTCTTCATTCGCATCCGAGGGTCTTGCACGAGCAAACCTGGCAGTTGTCAGGTCCGCCCGCATGTCGGAGATAAACCCGCTTACGAGGCTTCCGGGGAATATCTCGATAAACAGGCAGATTCAGACAAGAATCGATCAGGGTGAGATTTTTGCTCTGGCCTATGCGGATCTCGATCATTTTAAACCCTTTAATGATCACTATGGATTCAGCCGCGGTGACGAGGTTATACGTATTGCTGGAAGATTGATCCTCAATATAGTCAAAAATTCCCAACCACAGGGAAGTTTTGTCGGACACATTGGCGGGGACGACTTTGTGTTCATCATGGATGTAGCGCTTGCAACAAATGCCGCCCAGGAGATCATAGATGCTTTTGACCGCATAATCCCGACTGTGTACGACTCCGAAGACAGAACTCGCGGATACATCGAAACGCAAGATCGCAAAGGCGTCGTGAGTCGTTTTCCTCTTGTCTCCATATCGATCGGAATCGCAAGTAACCAGTGCGGAGACTTTGCTCATTATGGCCAAATGACAGGGGTTGCCTCCGAAATGAAAGGGCATGCGAAGCAGGTCTACGGCAGTTGTTATAGTGTGGATAAACGAAGATCCTGAAGTAACCGGAATCAAATGTAAGGTTTCACGTGAAACAACTCGCCAACTTCACCGGCTCAAACTCATTGATCGGCTTAATGCTCAACCCTCCACATTCGAAAATCGTGGCTACGTTGTCGGCTTTCAGGTTTACCGGCTCTTGAGTCTTTTCAATGTGGGCATTGGACTTTGAACCGGCGGTTGTGCCC
>CAYYLU010000013.1:4382-39281 GCA_964472475.1 uncultured Syntrophus sp.
GCGCTATTTGTTTGATTTTTTCCCGGATAATTACTATTCTGCTAACAGGAGTGCTTGCATGAACATTGGAATCGTTAAACACAGTATTTATCTGCAGCACGAAACTGACGCCTATCATCCTGAGAACCCCAAGAGGCTCGAACATATCTATCGGATGCTCGAGAACCTCGGCCAGACCGATCTGGATTACATAGAACCCAGAATGGCTTCTCACGAGGAGATCGCGCTGAATCATACATCCTCATACATCAATGAAATAGCTTCTACCAGCGGACAAGAACATACCTATCTCGATGGCGACACAGTTGCTTCGGCCCACACGTACGAGGCGGCCTGTATGGCGGTCGGTGGGGTTCTGCAATTGACGGATGCGATTATGTCATCGCGCGTGCATTCGGGTTTTGCGTTTGTGCGGCCGCCAGGACACCATGCCGAGCAGGGAAAGGCAATGGGTTTCTGTATTTTTAACAATATAGCTATAGCTGCCAGATACCTTCACGAGAAGTATGGAATGAACAGCATATTGATAGTCGATTTCGATCTCCATCATGGAAACGGCACCCAGCACAGTTTCTATAAGGATAAGGGGGTGCTTTACTTCTCAACTCACCAATACCCTTACTATCCCGGCAGCGGTTGGTATGAAGAGATAGGTGTCGACCAGGGCACGGGTTATACTGTCAATGTACCCATGTCTCAAGGGATGGGTGACGACGATTACGTATATGCATTTAAGGATGTTCTCCTGCCCGTGGCAGAAATGTACAGACCGGAGTTCGTCCTGGTTTCTGCGGGTTTCGACACACATTACAAAGATCCGCTGGGTGGCATGGAAGTGACTGAATCAGGATTTTCGGCCATGACCAGGATATTGATGAACATTGCCCAAAGGTGTTGTGACGGCAGACTGCTGTTTGTCCTGGAAGGTGGTTATGATCTGAAGGGGCTTGCCGCTTCCACAGAAGCTGTTGTCAAGGAATTACAGGGGTGCTTTGACCATCCTTATGAGGAGAAGAAAGGGGCTTCTAATTCTGTTGTGCAGATGACCGCTTCTTTAAAAAGACTGCTATTACCATACTGGGGCCATTTTTAGGGATTTTCTGTTTCTTTCCAGACCATTTCCTTTAGTTCTTTGCCTACTTTGAAATACGGGAGCTTTTTTGGTTCGACATTAACGGTTTCACCGCTTTTCGGATTTCTACCCCTGTACGCCTTGTATTCTCTGAGCGTAAAGCTCCCAAATCCCCTGATTTCCACACGTTCGTTAGTCGTAATCGCTTTCTTGATGCTATCTATTATGGTGTCTACCGCAATTTTTGCGATCTTCTGATTCACGTTTATGTCCATGGCTAATTTGTTGATTATATCCATTTTATTCATATAATCCTCCTCATTGGTTTTCGAGAATATATTTGTAGGCATTCTTGAATATTTTCAGGCCGTCGCCGTCCACCTCCAGGCGCTCTCTCGTCCACCTCGGGTGCTGAGTATAATGCACAAATGCCTCCGGGTGCGGCATAATCCCCAATATGCGGCCCGTTTCGTCACACATCGCGGCTATGGAGTCTCTTGACCCGTTTGGATTGCCGGGATAGCTCTCTGTCGGAAAACCGTTTTCATCGCTGTATTGCATTGTTATATATCCTTTTTCGAGCATGCTATTCCTGGTCTCTTCAGTGTCAAGCACACACTTACCCTCACCATGCCGTACAGGAAGATAAATTTTATCCATATCTTGCGTAAATATGCAATGGGAAAGTTCATTGACTTTCAGGTGCACCCATCTGTCCTCGAACTTTCCCGAGTCATTGTACGTAAGGGTGGCGGTCTGTTGGCCGTACCTCCCGTTCAGTGCGGGCAACAAGCCTGTTTTTACGAGAAGTTGAAAGCCATTGCATATGCCGACAATTATCTTGCCATCCTTGACGAATTTGACAAGCTCATCTAGAAATTTCTGCTGCGAACCCCGCATCATCTGGTGTTTCCAACGCACAGACTGCGCCTTTGCGGATCCCAGATCGTCGCCGTCCAAAAAACCCCCGGGGAAATTGATAAAACTGTAACTATGTATTGTTTCAGGCGTTTTCATTAATTCGTCTATGTGCAAAAGATCCGAGGTGAATCCAGCAAGACGATTTGCATATGCAGTTTCGTGTTCGCAGTTTATGCCATTCCCAAAAAGCACGAGGCTTTTTATCTTTCTATTTTTCATCCCACATTGTCCAGTCAATAAAATCTAACTTACGCGGAACCCGGGCAGCCGAGGCAGGGCAAACGAATTCCGGCATTAAGTATAACAGAAGTATTGATAAAAAAGCCAATAATTTTATAGAAGTCGCTTTCAGAGCCGTGCCTTTCTGCTCCCCCTTAAATCTCCTCTCGAAAACGAAGCGTAAATCCCAATTACGCACAGCACACCAAATGTAATAAACGCGACGCGTTCGCTTGTCATAAGAGCGGGAAGATTCTGAGGACCGATCTCCACCTTTCCGAGATACACGGAGAACAGGAGCATGGCCACACCCATGCTGAACATCTGCCCCAACAATCTCATGGTTGAAAGCGTCGAAGACGCCACTCCATACAACTTCGTTTCAACTGAACTCATGATGGCGTTCGTATTAGGGGAGGAAAACAGCGCAAAACCAAGGCCTAGTATCATAAGATCCATGAGGATATACCACGTAGGGGTTGCCGGATTGATGCAAGCGAGCAAAAACAGACCCAGGGCATTAACCGCCATTCCCGTAGATGCAAGAACGCGCGGTTCTTTCCTGTCGGACAATTTGCCTGCCATCGGCGAGAGCGCTGCCTGTATAATCGGCTGAGATACGAGTATTGCCCCCGCTTCCATCGGCGTCAAGTCTTTTATCTGCTGCAAATACAGGCTAAGCAAGAACCCCACGCCGTATGTGGCGCTGTAATTAATAAGGGCGGCGATATTTGAGAGGGTGAAAACCCGGTTTTCCTTAAAGAGCTGGACATTCATTATTGGATTGTCTATAGTGCGCTCCCACCGTATGAAAACATATATGCCAAGCAATCCCGGCACGACATAGAAGAAAGCTGAAAGACGAGGCAGAACTGAAAAGCCGTACATGATTGCTAAAAGCATAACGCAATAGATAACAGAGCCCACATAGTCAAACGATTCACCTTTGGCGTCAGCCCATTCTCCACGTAGTTTCCAAAAGCAGAAAACAAGAATCGCAATACCAAAAGGCACGTTAATAAAAAACACGCTCGGCCAGCCAACTCCCTCCGTAAGTATGCCTCCAAGGAAAGGACCCGCTGACAGTCCCAGGTACACGGCAGAAACATTTATTCCGAAAGCCGTTCCTCGTTCTTTCGCCGGAAAAACAGATGCTAATATCGCAACCCCTGTGCCGAAAATCATTGCACCACCAACACCCTGGATCGCCCTGAACGTGATAATCAAAGTTGTCGATGGCGCAAACGTTAGAACAAGTGATGTCACGCTAAAAATTATGGTACCGGTCAGAAATATTTTCTTTCTTCCCACAATATCAGCGATCCTCCCGATGGGAACAAGAAAAGCTGCCGCTGACAACAAATACGCGGTCGCTACCCAGCTTAAGGAAAGCGCGCTCATGCCAAATTCTTTCGCCATTGTCGGAAGCGCGACGTTTACGGAAGAAAGGGCCATCGGCGTCAGAAAGGAGGATAACGTGATGGCGGCCATGACAACCGTCTTGTTGCTACTCTGCTTGCTTAGATCAGTCAGCCCTTCTCCTTTCAGCATTCACGTCAAGATACCCGACAATACTGTAGTGTGTGGCTCTATCAAAGAAGTAGACGAGTCTCTCGCCGAACTCAAACATCCGGTAAATATCGACGGCCCTTTGCGGAACACGAAGGGAGTATGTGTACATCCAGATGTGTTTCTTCAGAAGGCTTAATGAGCTTACAAGATCCTGCAACAACACGCCGGCACTTCGTCTCACGCGTGACAAGTCGTGATAGAATTCCTTAAGCTCCTTCTCGCTCTTTTCCCCTTTCAGCCAGGATTCGAAGCGCTCGACAATGAAAGCAGCCTTCTTCATCAGATCGTTCGTATCAATTCCCACGTAGGATCTGGTTGACGGATTTGTCAGTAAATCATTTAGCCAGAGGTCTATAATCTTGTCGGCGTTCTCTCCGGCAATCCGGACGAGCTCGTCCGAAAGCAAGTTCCTTTCAGCTTCGCTTCCGCCCCTGATCGTGCCCTCGACAAATGTAGCTGCTGAGTCCCTCATGTTCCACAGGTCTTCCTTGATCTTAAGGTATTTTTGAATGGCGATATCCTGCGAATCAAAGGCCAGCCTTGGAAGGCTCTTCAGAGGAAAATATCTGCAGTCAGACGCGTCATCCCCCGCCTGCTCGGTGCCCGACTCTTTCTCAGCCTCAAATGTGACAACGAGTAATTCTCCGTACATGGGGTTGTTATGTGAACTGACATCTATCAGCTGCGTGATACTCGCCACAATACCGGTTTCCTCTTTCAGCTCACGCAATGCGGCGTCCTCTATGCTTTCCCCCGTTTCAGCAAAACCGATGGGAAGGCACCACATATCCCGAAACGGCTCGTTCGCCCTTTTAACCAGCAAGGCCTCTCTGTTGCCGTTTGTTACGATAATCGAAACCACCGGAAGTGGATTTTCGTAGTATATTTCTCTACAGTGCTGACAGACCTGTCTTTCCTTTTCGTCAAACCATTCCGAACCGAGAGTCTTTCCGCAAAATGTGCAAAAGATCTTCTTTTTCATTTCGTCGCAACAAATATTTTGTCGTTTTTATTAAGCTGTAAGCTCCCCCTTTTCCGGAGCTCCCCTACCATCGTCTCTTTGACGGTAAGCGGATCACAGTCTCTGGAGATGAACTCTTTCTTGAAATCTATATATGCTGCCAGATCGTCCTCTTCGGATCTGCTGAAAACCAGCGCATTGGGGTAATTTAGCGAGCGGATGCTTTCAAAATAGTACCTCAATAATTGCTCACCATTTTCAGCCGAAAAACTCTTTATTATACGCTGCAGATTGTCAAAATCAAAAAAGGCTTTACCCTCTTCAAGCATCCTCTCGCTGTGCGTGATGACTATGAACGCACCGTCTCCAGCGAGCACTCTTGCGACTTCAGATAACACGCCCGGAAAAAAATATAACGAATAAGCTGAAACAATAACATCAAACTGGTTGTCCGGGAACACAAGTCTCGACGGCAGTCTCTGATTCTGAAAGACTGTCTCTTTTGCCTTTCCTGTTGTTGCGGAAAGAAAGGGCTCCCTGTTCTCTGTCAAGCAGTCAATACCCACGATAAGTTCAGGATAGGCTTCGAGTGCCTCTTCAAACCACCCATAACCGCAGCCCAAATCTAATAAACGCCTCACCTTACGCCAATCAACCATGTCCTTTACTATGTGCCGAATATCGCGCCGGTTCTCGGAGTGCGCCCTTATTATCCGGGCTATGCGCGAGTGCTGCAGGTGATTCGAGTAGCTGCGCGCCAGGTTCACCACGTGCTGTTATATATCGATAACTGTCCCGTTGTAAATGGAAAAGCGGCCGCGGGTCGCCGCATATTAAGCTCCGATCATGCCCTTTCCTTGTCTTAATATTTCCACATCGTCATCGACGAGACGTACGATTGTTGACGGGTCCCCTATTATTATACCGCCATCAACAACAAGGTCTATATAGCCTTTGAAGGCTTTCTCAATCTGAACAGGGTCCGTGAGCACGCCCTGCCCTGATATTCTTGCGCTTGTGTTAATAATAGGGTGTTCGACCAGTCCCGCAATGCCGACAGGTGTCGCGTGGGCCGGTATTCTTATGCCCACCTCTTTCCGATCGGTCATAAGCAGCTTGGGCATAATCCTTTTAGCCAGAAGAACGAATGTAAACGGCCCCGGCAGGAAGCGTTTGAGAATCGAGAATGAGAAATCACTCATGATTGCGTACTCACTCACGTCTTTAAGGTCTCTGCAGATGATGCTGAGGGCACGTTTATCGTCCAGCCTTTTCATGGAGTAGAGCTTTCGTATGGCCTTGATATTAAAAAGATCGCAGCCGATACCATAGTACGTATCTGTAGGGTATCCGATTATGCCGCCGTTCGTCAGTACACTCGTAATCATCGCCGACACTTTTTTCTTGGGCCTGTCAGGGTTCCATTCAACAATCATTGTTTCCTTCCCACCGCTCTTGCGGTGATTCTATTCTTTCCGTTTCGCTGCTCCACAACCTCTTCATAGCACAATAATTCAAAATTTCTAAAATACCTGATGAGTTCCCCGTCTTTTAACAGGTGAGCTGGATTCCTCGGCGGATCGATTCTATTCTGTCTCTCGAGAAAGGTTTCATATATGAGTATACCGCCTTTTCTCACGAGAAACCTTATTTGTTCCATTATTTTTCTCTCGAGAAAATAGAATACGATCACACAATCAAAAACACCCTCTTTGTATGGAAGGCTTTCGGCGTCTCCGAGTACCGGCCATAATGAAACGCCAAGCCTTCTAGCGGATGCCGCCGCTCTCTTTGTCGCCTCAGACGAACTGTCAACTCCCGTAACGAGAAACCCCCTTCCCGCAAGGTATACAGAGTCCCTGCCACTACCCATGGCAAGATCCAAAACGTACTTTCCCGGTATTTCCTTCCAGAATGTCTGCAGGAGCGCATGCGGTTCCGTCTCTTCCGGATAAAATCCTTCTCTATATCTCTTATCCCAATCTGTTTTGCTCACGTTTTTCTCTCCGGAAGTAATTCACGGGCCAAGCCGGCGCTTCAACAGTATAGTGCACAGAACAGTTTTTAGACATAGCTTTTTCGTTTTGTTGATGATATAAGAAGCCATGCCCATACGAGTCGTTTTCTTCGATTGCGACGGCACCCTCACCACCATCAGGAGTAGTTGGGAATACCTTCACCGCAGATTGGATCTCTGGGACAACAATGCCGATGCTTATCAAGCCATGTTTAGAAAAGGTCTGATCAGCTATGAAGAGTTCTGTGACCGTGATGCCCTTCTTTGGAAGGGACTTTCAACTTCAAAGATCGATGAAATTGTTGGTGATGTCCCACTTCAGGATGGGGCGGCAAGCGCTGTGCGCATTTTGAAAGACCTGGGAATCTACACGATCATCATATCGAGCGGGCTGTCCTTTCTTGTCGACAGAGTAAAACGGTTGTTACATATAGATCAGGCCTTTTCCAACCAACTAGAGGCTATTGATGGGTGCTTAACCGGGAGGACAATAATAAACGTGCCCTACAACTGCAAGGGTCAACTGGTAAAGTCGTTGCTTGATTTTATGGGCCTAACCAGGGCAGAGTCGTGTGCTATTGGTGATGGAGATGGAGACGCCGGAATGTTCGAAGAAGTTGGTGTGCCAATACACCTCAGTTGTGAAGACCTTTCCGCCAATGGGCCTATAAGCCGGCACGCCAATCTCTTGAGCGCCGTCAGTTTTGTCCGGGAGCACGGGCATTGATGTTCACGTACACAAAGAGGATTTTCTGTTTAGTCTTGCTCATTTGTTTGCTATACGTTTTTACCGGATGTGCCCCGAAACGGGTACGCGTGTATGGCGTGCCGGACAGGGTAAGATCGGAAATCGTGTTGTTTGCTTTGAGTTTACAGGGCAAGCCATATCGGAACGGGGGAAGGGGCCCGGACGCTTTCGATTGTAGCGGGTTTGTTTATTACGTATTTAAGAGGAGCCAGGTTTTGTTGCCGCCCCCTGCAGAAGCTCAGGCTCGGTCAGGATACGAAATTACAAGGGACACCACCCGGCCCGGTGACATCGTGTTCTTCAAGATAGGCAAGTCCTTCCACACCGGGATCGTCATAAATGAAGTTGAATTCGTGCATGCGTCTCAATCAAGGGGTGTATCTCTTGGGAACTTGGATTCCGAATACTGGAGACGGAATTTGTATGGCTTCCGATCGGTCCTGTAAGGGTTTATTCATGGTTTTGATTTGGTGACTTTTCTGCCGGGTCGCAGCATCTCCGACGGGCGTATTCTTTCCCACGCTTGTTTGTTATTACTTTTATTTATGTTGACTTACAAGCCTTTCTCTTATAAAATGTTGTCTGTACGGCGTCAGAAAATGCTTGCATTGTGATGCCCATTATATTATTATCAAACTTTAAACCACCAAGGGCACACTAAGTTTTCCACATATGTGCAAAAATTGTTGAAACTTTAATGTCATGCTTGATATTCTTTCACAGATAAAGCCGAAGATTGCCACAATTATAAGCGAAGACAGCTATAAAACGTGGATAGAACCTCTAAAATTACTGGCCTACAAAGACGGGACCTGTTCGGTCGCCGTACCGAATGCCTTCTTCAAAGATTGGATAACAGAGAACTTTGAGTCTCTTTTTCTTTCTCTCCTTCGGGACGTTACCGGCGAAACTGTCAAAATCGACTACATTCTCAAAAAACAAGATTCTCAACCGACAGTCGACGAGAAAAAAGGTGTAATTGTCAAAAAATCAAGCGGCTATAATCAATTCAATCCAAAATATACGTTTGAAAACTTTGTTGTCGGTTCAAGCAACCAGTTTGCCAATGCTGCTTGTCTCGCCGTCGCCACAAACCCTGGTAAAACCTATAATCCCCTTCTTATATACAGTGGTGTCGGTCTTGGGAAGACACATCTATTAAATGCCGTCGGCAATTTTCTCATTCATAAGGGAAATATCAATCCTGATCGCATCTGTTACATAACTGCAGAGACTTTCACAAATGAACTTATTAATTCCATACGCTACGAAAAGATGGAAGAGTTTAGAAATCGCTTCCGAAAAATGGATGTACTCCTTATTGATGACATTCAATTCATTGCAGGAAAAGAGCGAACACAGGCAGAATTTTTTCACACGTTTAATGCTTTATATGACAATATGAAACAAATAATTGTTACTACGGATAAATTTCCGCGGGACATTGGTAATTTCGACGAACGTCTGAAATCAAGATTCGAGTGGGGTCTGGTGGCTGATATTCAATCACCTGACATAGAGACAAAGGTTGCCATTCTAAACAAGAAAGCAGAGGTCGAAAATATCAGTCTGCCTCTCGATGTTGCGTTTTTTATTGCCTCTAATTCGGAAGATAGCATCCGTTCCCTCGAAGGTACCCTAATACGGGTAGGCGCTTATGCCTCCATCAACGGCCTTGATATAACCATCGATCTTGTGAAGAATGTAATGGGTCATCTAATAAAAGAAAGGGATCGTTCTGTCAATATCGACATGATTTTAAAAGAGGTTTCATCTCATTTCAACATTTCCATAAGTGACATTAAGTCCGAAAAAAGGATACGTTCCGTTATGCTCCCCCGGCAGGTGTCCATGTATCTTGCCAGAAAACTGACCAGCCTATCTCTCGTTGATATAGGTGAGCGTTTTGGTGGCCGAGATCACGCCACCATTATTCATTCAATCAAAAAAATAGAATCTGATCTTTCGCAAAAACAGGAGTTGAAAACTTCTGTGGAAAAAATCACCAGGAGACTAAAGTCCACATGAGTAAACACCCGTGTATGTGTTTTAAACAATATTCAATTTTGTTTTTACCAACACATTCAATAATTTATAGTTCTTTCCACATTTCAACAGCACTTATTACTACGGGGGTTTTCTTTATATGAAAATAATAATAAACAAAAATAACATTTTGCAGCCCGTTTCCCGCGTTGTAAGCATAACTGAAAAAAGATCTCTCATGCCGATATTATCAAACATTCTTATTCACTTTAAGCCTGAAGGAACAACCGCATATTCGACGGACTTGGAAGTAAGTGCAATCACAAATGTGGAATGTTTTCCTGAAGAGGAAAAAAAAGTGGTTGTCCACGGGAGAAAATTTCTCGAGATACTAAGAGAACTGGACAATGAAGATGTATCGATACAGATCAGCGATAATATTATGTCAATAAAACAAAAAAAAACAGATATTACTCTCAGTCTTCAAGACTCGGAAGAATTTCCCGAGACGAAAGAAATAGTGGGAAAAGAGGAGTTCTTTCTTAAAGGCAGTGAACTTGTGGAGATGATAGAAAAGGTTGGATTTGCCGTATCGGTTGATGAAACAAGATATATTCTAACTGGTATGTTTATGAAAGGATCACCGGGAAACATGGCGGTTGTTGGAACAGACGGTTTTAGAATGGCGTTATATCAGAGAAAAATAGACGGATTGCAGGCATTTCAGGGGATTACCATTCCGAGGAGATCTATTGCAGAAATAGAAAAAGTGATAGACGATGAAGACAACGTAAAAATTTCAATAGAAGAAAAACATGTTCAGTTTAGCACGGAAAAGATAAAGATCATTTCCAGAATTATTGAGGGAAGTTTTCCGGATTATGAAAATGTCCTTCCAACAGCAAATACGAATATGGCAAATGTTGGAAGAGAAAATCTGTTGAAAGGTTTAAAAAGGGTTTCCGCTATTATCGGAAGAGCCGAGCCTATTAAAATGACGGTCACCAACAATCGGATGGTTATAGACGCTGAGTCTGATATAGGAAAAGCCAGAGAAGAAATCGAGATTGTGTATGATGGCGACGAGATCAGCCTCAATTTCAATGTGAGGTTCCTTCTGGAAGTTGTTACACATATCGTCTCCGACACCATAATAATGGCGGTGCCAAAAGCTTACGGTGCTGTATTATTTAAAGGCGACCAAAGTGACGATTATCAGAATATTGTAATGCCTATACGGGTATAGAAAAGGAAAGAGAGATGGCAGAATACGGTGCACAGAGCATTAAAATTCTTGGCGGCCTTGATGCAGTGAGGAAAGTTCCGTCAATGTATATAGGAAATACAGGGGTAGAGGGGCTTCATCATCTTGTATATGAATTGGTTGACAATAGTGTGGATGAGGCCCTCGAAGGATATTGCAGCAGGATTATGGTAACAATACACCGGGATAACAGTGTAACTGTTGAAGATAACGGAAGAGGAATCCCGGTTGGAAAACACTCTCAGGAAAATATGTCGGCCCTTGAGGTGGTACTTACCAAACTGCACGCTGGAGGAAAATTTGATAAGGGTAGTTATAAATATTCCGCCGGTCTTCATGGTGTCGGTCTTTCAGTTGTAAACGCGTTATCCGAATATTTGGAAATAGAAGTGAAAAGAGAAGGAAAAGTATATTTTCAGCGATATGAACGGGGACATAGAATTACAGACCTCAAAGTCACAGGAGAAACCGAAGGGACGGGGACAAAAGTTAAATTTAACCCGGATGCGGATTTATTTGAAACAACAGAGTTCAGTCCTGACATACTGATCCACAGAATGAGAGAGATCTCTTTTTTAAATAATGGTATTCACATAGTCTTTATCGATGAGAGAAAGGGAAGAAGACAGGATATTAAATATGAAGGCGGAATCAAGAATTTTGTTAAATATCTCAATACAAACAAGAATGTCCTTTTTGAAGAACCGATTTTTATAACAAGCGCCAAACAGAATATAGATCTGATAGAAGTAGCAGTTCAATATAACGATACGTATAATGAAAATATTTACAGCTTTGTAAATAACGTCAACACAAAAGAAGGCGGAACACACGTAGCAGGATTCAGGGCCGCACTCACACGCTGTATTAATAATTTTGCGCAGAACAACATGCAGGGAAAGGTCAAAGAGAATTTGACGGGAGACGACATTAAAGAAGGGATGGTTGCGGTAATAAGTGTAAAGGTACAGAACCCGCAGTTTGAAGGGCAGACCAAGACCAAGCTGGGTAACAGCGAGGTAAAAGGAATCGTGGAATCCCTCCTAAATGAAAAAATAGCAGAATATCTTGAATTAAACCCGGCGACAGCTCGGACCATAATAAATAAGGCACTGGAGGCAAGGAGAGCAAGAGAAGCGGCAAAGAAGGCAAAAGAGCTTGTCAAGAACAAGAATCTGATAGAGAGCGGACTGTTGCCGGGAAAGCTTGCAGATTGTCAGGAAAGTGATCCGGAATTATGTGAATTGTTTATTGTTGAGGGTGATTCGGCGGGTGGTTCAGCAAAACAGGGCCGAAATAGAAAAATTCAGGCAATACTTCCTCTCAGGGGCAAGATATTGAATGTTGAGAAATCCAGAGAGGAAAGGATACTGATCAATCAAGAAATAAAATCGATGTACCTCGCTTTGGGAACACACCAGGATAATACGGGAAGACTTCGTTATCACAAAGTGATTATCATGACAGATGCAGACGTGGATGGTTCCCACATCAGGACACTGCTGTTGACCTTTTTTTACAGACAAATGCCCGACATTATTACCGACGGTCACCTCTATATAGCCCAGCCGCCGCTTTACAAAATAAAACAGGGAAACAAGGAGACCTACGTAAAAGACGAAGACGAATTTGAAAAAACAATTCTAGCACGCGGTATGGACAAAACAAAATGCGTCGTGAAGGGCCAGATAATAGAAGGCTCAAAAATGAAGGAAACAATAGAAAAACTCAAAATTGTGGAACGCTTTTTCAGAAGCGCTGAAATAGACGGTCTGGACAGAAACGTGATGCTGGCGCTTATGGCTTCAGACATTATTAAGAGAGAAGACTTCACAGAAAGGGAAAGGCTGGACACGATAAAGAAGCAGCTGGAAGAAAAAGGATATTCGGTCGAAATAAGAACAGACAAAGAACACAACGTATTTGCTTTATCGACAAAGAAGACAAAAAACGGCAATCAGAGAATAACGGACGTTACGTACGAAACGTGTGAGCAGGCTGACTACGCAGACGCATATAAGGCATTTAAACAGATCCGTTCTTTCTACGAGGACGGAGTTAACATATCCAACGGGGATCTCCACCACGAAGTCCTCCAGGCATCAGAATTTCTCAAGTACATAGTTGAGAAGGGGAAAGAGGGCATCTCAATACAAAGATACAAAGGCCTCGGAGAGATGAACCCGGAACAGCTGTGGCAAACAACAATGAACCCGGAACAGAGGAGCCTCGTAAGGGTTGCCATCGAAGACGCAGTAGAGGCGGACCAGGTATTTACGGTTCTGATGGGCAACAACATAGAAACAAGAAGATTGTTTATCGAGGAAAACGCCCTCAATGTACGAAACCTCGATATATGATAATTATCGGCATTACAGGAATTATCGGAAGCGGAAAGACAACCACTTCAAACACACTGCGAAAAAAAGGTCTGCGGGTAATAGATCTTGACGCAATCGCGAAGAAGGCCGTTTTACTCGAGGACGTTCAGCAAGAGATAGCACATAAGCTGGGCCCGGAATATATTGAGGATGGAAAGCTCTCCACCAGCAGACTTCAGCAGACCGTCTTCTCAAACAAAGACAAACTCCAGGTGTTGGAGGGTATTATACATCCACGAGTAATAGGAACGCTTGCAGCAGAGATAGAAGCCGCTAAGCAGGACGGAGTAAAAAGTGTACTTATTGATGCACCGCTGCTGTTCGAAACGGACCTTCACACGAAGGTAGACAAGATAATAGTTGTGTCGACGACGATGGAAAGAGTAAGACAGAGACTCAAACAACGAGGACACACCGACGAGGACATTGCAAATAGAATTTTGAACCAGATTCCGCTCTCGGAAAAAGAGAAAAGAGCAGATGTTGTACTCTTCAACAATGGTACGAGAGAAGATCTGGAAAGGGACGCAGAAGGGTTACTGAGAAGGATTAAAGAATGGGAGGTAGTAGATGCATCTTAATGACTTGAAAAGCAAGAAAATAGGGGAGCTGACACATATGGCGCGGGACCTGAACGTTGAGAACGCGTCTGGACTAAGAAAACAGGAATTGATTTTTTCAATTCTTCAGGCATATATGGACAAGAACGAATCGGTTTACGGAGAAGGTGTCCTGGAAATTCTCTCGGAAGGATTTGGTTTCCTGAGGTCAACAGATTCAAACTATCTTCCCGGGCCCGACGACATATATGTGTCGCCATCACAGATTAAGAAATTTGGCCTGAGAACCGGTGACACAACTTCAGGGCAGATACGACCGCCGAAAGACAACGAAAAATACTTTGCGCTGCTCAAAGTTGAATCCATTAACTACGACGATCCCGGCGCAGTAAGAGACAAGATAATTTTTGATAATCTCACCCCTATCTATCCTAATGAGCGCCTCATCCTGGAAACAACACACAACAGCCTTTCAACACGTGTAATGGACCTCTTTACACCGATTGGTAAGGGACAGAGGGCTCTCATAGTAGCGCCCCCCAGAACGGGCAAAACCATGATGCTGCAGTCCATCGCAAACAGCATCACGGAGAACCATAAAGAGGTATATCTCATTGTCCTGCTCATCGACGAAAGACCTGAGGAAGTGACAGATATGATGCGGTCGGTCAAGGGAGAGGTCATAAGCTCCACGTTTGACGAGCCGGCGACACGGCACGTGCAGGTTGCAGAAATTGTAATCGAGAAGGCAAAACGACTCGTTGAACACAAGAAGGACGTTGTGATACTACTTGACAGCATTACAAGGCTTGCCAGGGCCTACAATACCGTCGTACCGTCAAGCGGGAAGATACTCTCGGGAGGCATCGATGCCTCCGCTATGCAAAAACCAAGAAGGTTTTTCGGAGCCGCAAAGAATATAGAAGAAGGCGGGAGTCTTACAATTGTTGCTACAGCCCTGATAGATACGGGAAGCAGAATGGACGAGGTTATTTTCGAAGAATTTAAAGGAACCGGCAACTCGGAAATTTATCTGGATCGCAAACTCGCAGAGAAAAGGGTGTTTCCGGCTATTGATATCAACAAATCGGGGACACGAAAGGAAGAATTACTGCTCGGCAGCAGTGAATTATCAAGAATATGGCTGTTGCGAAAGGTGCTCCAGCCTATGAACCCCGTAGAAGCCATGGAATTTCTATTGGAGAAGTTGTCGGACACCGAATCAAATAAAGATTTTTTGAACTCAATGAGTAAGGGAGGCTGAAATGAAAAAAGGTATTCATCCGGAATTAAAGACAACGGTGGTAAAGTGCTCGTGCGGTAACACATTCGAGACGCTTTCGGTAAAGGACAAGATTTCTGTTGAAATCTGTGCAAAATGTCACCCGGTTTTTACTGGCAAAGAAAAACGTATAGACTCCGCAGGTCAGGTCGAAAAATTCGAGAAACGATACGGTAAGAAGACAACCTAATGTTTCAAAGGCTGGCACAAACCGAAAAACGGTATGAAGATATTGAAGCTGAAATGGCAAGGCCGGAGACACTTGCCAACATGGATACTTACAAGAAGCTCGCGAAGGAACGCACGGACCTTAAAGACATTGTAGATGTGTTCAGGAGCTGGAAAAACAAGCAGACAGAACTGGAGAAGGCCAAAGAGCTTCTGAAGACCGAGCGTGACGAAGACATGAAGGAATTGGCTCGCGAGGAAATAGCCAGGCTTGAGGAAGAAGCCGGAAAGCTCGAAGAGACCATCCGGGAACAACTGCTGGGAAAGAACGAGAAACAGGTCAAGAGCATATTTCTGGAAATCAGGGCCGGAACAGGCGGCGAGGAGGCGGCGCTCTTTGCAAAAGATCTGTTTACGATGTATATGAGATTTGCCGAAACCATGAAGTGGAAAACCGAGCTTATGAGCTCCAGCATTTCTGACCTCGGGGGATTCCGCGAAGTAATCCTGGTTATAGAAGGAAAAGACGCCTATAACATGCTTCAGCACGAGAGCGGAGTGCATCGTGTGCAACGGGTACCGGATACCGAGGCCCAGGGAAGGATCCATACGTCCACCGTAACCGTTGCTGTTTTGCCGGAACCGGAGGAGCTTGAATTCAGTATTAGTGCCGACGAGATAAGAATAGATGTCTTCAGGAGCAGCGGACCTGGCGGACAGCATGTAAACACGACCGACTCAGCGGTACGTATTACTCATATACCAACTGGCACGGTCGTAACATGTCAGGACGAGAAGTCTCAACACAAGAACAAAGCAAAAGCGATGAGAGTACTCCGTGCGCGCCTGCAAGAGAAGGCGGAAAATGACAAGGAACAGGAGATATCACAGGAACGCAGAAAACAAGTCGGGACCGGCGACCGCAGCGAACGTATTCGTACTTACAACTTCCCGCAGGGGCGGATCACGGATCACAGGATCGGACTCACGGTACACAAGCTCCAGGACGTACTGAATGGCAATCTCGGCCCCGTAGTTACGCCTCTCATGTCTCACTTTCAAGCCGAGAAACTGAAGCAGGGATGAGCAGGCTTGTGGACATCAGGGACATATTTCTAGAAGAAAAAACTTTACCAATGAACGAGGTGCTGAGCATCGTCTCAGCCGGGTGTTTCACTACAAGAGAGCGTATCCTGGCAGGCATGGATGCTCAGATCGTGAATTCACACCTGCAGCAGATCAAAGAACACCTGGAAGAGCGGAAAAAAGGGAAACCGGTCGCGTATATCACGCGCGTCAAAGAGTTCTATTCGCAGGACTTCTTTGTTGACGAAAATGTCCTCATACCGAGACCGGAAACGGAACTTCTCGTTGACGAAGCGCTCTTAATCATCCGGAAGGACAAACAGACAACGAACATACTGGATATGGGAACAGGCAGCGGGGCAATCGGACTTACCATCTCAGCGATGACTTCAAAAAAAGTGTTTTGCGTCGACGTATCCGAAAAGGCGTTGTCCGTTGCCCGGAAAAACGCGACAAAAATGGGCGTTAGAGTAGATTTTCTCTGCTCCAACCTGTTTGAGGGGATAAAGACAGACACCAGGTTTGACATGATTCTTGCCAACCTGCCATATGTAAGCGACAGCGACTGGGAAGCACTAACGAAAGAGGTTAAGGATTTCGAACCTCGTCTCGCATTGTGGGGCGGGAAAGAAGGCATGGAGATTTACCGTGAGTTTGTCAGTTCTGCCGCACGGCACATTAATCGTTCCGGACATGTTCTTTGCGAAATCGGTGGCTGTCACCAGGCGAGTTTGATGAAGGATCTGCTCATGAGCAACGGGTTTCAGGTACAAATCAGAAAGGACTATGCGGGATTAGAGAGGGTCATAATTGCTAAATGGATAAATTCGTAATTGAAGGTGGAGAAAGACTTAAAGGCACTGTAAAGATCAGCGGTTCCAAGAACGCCGTTCTGCCGGTGATGGCTGCGACTATTTTGAGAAAAGGGCAGTATGCCATCGGGAACGTCCCAAGGCTTAAAGATGTGACGACGATGATAAAGCTCCTCGAAATACTGGGAGCGACGATCGAGTGGGTGGGCCCCGATAAGCTAAAAATCGATTCAACCGGTGTCGGAAATCACGTGGCGCCATACGAGCTGGTGAAGGAGATGCGCGCTTCCCAACTCGTCCTTGGTTCTCTGGCCGGAGGGCTCAAGCGGGCCACGGTGTCATATCCGGGAGGATGCGCAATAGGCGAAAGGCCGATCGATCTGCACTTGAAGGGTCTGGCAGCTCTCGGCTGTGACATAAAAATGAGAGAAGGGTATGTTGATGTGACTGCCAAGACATTGAAAGGCGCGCGCATCAATTTTGAAACCGTAACGGTTGGTGGCACCGAAAATATGCTGATGGCAGCTTCTATGGCAAAAGGCGAAACGATCATCGAAAACGCCGCGCGTGAGCCGGAGGTTGTTGACCTCGCACAGATGCTGCGCAAAATGGGCGCCAACATAGAAGGAGAAGGAACGGAGGTAATAAAAATAAAAGGCGTTAAAGACCTAGCGCCCTGCTCATACGAGGTGATACCCGACAGAATCGAAACGGGTACCTTTCTTGCCGCATGCGGAATTACCAGAGGTAACATTACTCTCCAGGGGTGTGTTCCTGAACACGTCCAGACAGTCATAGAAAAATTGAAAGAGACAGGCCTTGAAATCGTCTGCGACGGATCTACAATAAAAGCTGCTATGACAAAAAAAAGACCTTTGTCGGTGGATGTGAAGACCACTCCTCACCCCGGATTCCCGACAGACATGCAGGCGCAGATCATGTCACTTATGACGATATCGAAAGGTGTAAGTGCAATAACAGAAACTATCTTCGAGAACAGAATGATGCATGCCGCGGAATTACGAAGAATGGGTGCCGACATACGTGTGATAGGAAACACCGCAATAGTGAAAGGAGTGGAGACTTTGTCCGGCGCCAAAATGATGGCGACCGACCTCAGGGCCAGCGCCTCATTGATTATGGCCGGTCTGGCAGGATACGGAACAACAGAGATTTCCAGGATATACCACATAGATCGCGGCTATGAGAAAATTGAAGAAAAGCTGAGGACACTTGGTGCCAAGATCACAAGGAGGAAAGATGAGAATCTGGGACCTTGAGACGGAATATGACAAACTCATTTCCTTTGTGCTTCAGGGAAGGGAAAAGAGAAAAAAAGATGTACGCGGAGCCGTCGAAACAATTCGAAAAGAAGTACTGTCACGGAAAGACAGGGCGCTTGTGGAATTTTCTCAGAAATGGGACGGTTGGAAACGGAAATATCCGCTTCGAATCTCTGAAGAAGAACTTGATAAGGGTGCTTCGATGGTTTCTGCTAAGGACAAAAAAACCCTGCAGGGGATGATACGCAATGTTAGCGCATATCACAAAAATCAGCGGGGAAATAACAGGGTATTCAAGAAAAATGGCGTTCTTGTCCGGGAGGAGCAGGTGCCGCTTGAAAGTGCGCTCGTTTACGTGCCGGGCGGAACCGCCGCTTATCCGTCATCTCTTGTGATGGGCGTAGTTCCGGCAAAATTAGCGGGGGTAAAGAAGATCTACGTAACCACTCCGACTTCAGAAGGCGAAGCAAACCCGTATGTCTGCGCCGCCGCCCGTATGCTTGGTGTAACGGAGGTATACAGACTGGGGGGAGCGCAGGCGGTTTATGCATTCGCGTATGGAACGTCAACCATCCCGAAGGTTGATATCATAGTTGGGCCCGGCAACGCGTATGTTGAAGAAGCAAAAAGGGATGTGTATGGACAGGTGGGTATCGATATGCTTGCCGGACCGACCGAGCTCATTATCCTCTGCACGGAGGAATTTTCTCCGAAGGCCGTAGCGTGGGACATGTTTTCGCAGGCAGAACACGACCCGATGGCGACAGCGGGGCTGTTCTCACCCTCAATGAAATACCTGAAAAAGGTGGACGAACTGCTGAAGAGTACTCAAACCAGGAGAAAGGAAACCGTGCAGAAAGCCCTCAGGCAAAACGGACTTCTCGTTTGGTACAAGGACGCACAACGCGCTGTGGAAGCAATAAACCGGATTGCCCCCGAACACATGGAGTTGATCGGAGACGAACAATTACTGAAAGACATCTTCTATCCCGGCATCATTTACAGCGGCCGACACACCACGGTTGCAATGGGAGATTACTACATAGGGACCAATCATGTGCTGCCTACGGGAGGAGCCGGGCGTTTCATCGGCGGTTTAAGCGTGGACCGGTTTACAAAAAGAAAGGTAACTGTTAAAATAGACGAATCTTTTGTCCGAAAATATGGTGATCAGGCCATGCGAATGGCGGAAATAGAAGGATTATCAGCGCATGGCGAGGCCATCAGGGTCCGAAAGGAGCTGTAAATGATATTAAAGATCGGTTTACCGAAAGGAAGCCTGCAGGATACAACATTCAGGCTTTTCAAGAATGCCGGATATAACATCAAGCTGCTCGACAGAAGCTATGTCCCGGCAATAGACGATCCGGAATTGGAAGGTCTGGTGATAAGGGCACAGGAGATGGCGCGGTACGTTGAAGACGGCATACTCGACATGGGCATAACAGGGTGGGATTGGGTACTCGAACAGAACGCGGATGTTGTTGAACTGACGCGGCTGCGATATGGAAAGGTCGGTTTTCGAGGAGTCAAGTGGGTGGTTGCCGTACCGGCCGGCTCAAAAATAAAAAAAATAGAAGACCTGAACGGAAAAAAAGTAGCGACGGAACTTGTGAGCTTTACAAAGCGGTACTTGAAAAAACTGGGAATCGAAGCACAGGTGGAATTCTCGTGGGGTGCGACAGAGGTAAAACCACCCCTTCTCGCGGACGCCATAGTGGAGGTCACCGAAACGGGTGCATCGCTTAAGGCAAACAATTTAAGGATCATTGACACTATTCTCGAATCTGAAACAGTCCTGATAGCGAACAAAAAAGCATGGAGAGATCCATGGAAAAAACGAAAAATGGAAAATATTGTAATGCTGCTAAAGGGCGCTCTCCTGGCGGAAGAAAAGGTCGGCTTGAAGATGAATGTGCCCTCAGGCAAATTGCAGGAAGTCATCGGAATACTGCCGTCCCTTCACACGCCGACCATTTCAAGCCTCTCTGATAAAGATTGGGTCGCTATCGAAGTGATACTCGAAGAAAAAATAGTAAGAGATATAATCCCTAATTTAAAAAGAGCAGGCGCACAGGGCATTGTCGAATACCCGTTAAATAAAATAATCATGTAGGTGCTGTATGAAGAGAAAGGCCAGCATTCAAAGAAAGACGAAAGAGACAGCAATAGCCGTCCAGTGGACGCTCGATGGAACCGGCAATTACACAATTGCAACAGGCATCCCGTTTCTTGATCACATGCTGAGCCTTTTTGCGAAACACGGTCTCTTTGATCTTGCGGTAAAAGCAAGGGGCGATATTGAAGTAGACTTTCATCATACGGTTGAAGATATAGGTTTGGCCATGGGGAAGGCCCTGCGCGATGCCCTGGGAGATTCGGCAGGAATAAGGCGGTACGGGAGCGTGGTTCTTCCTATGGATGAATCTCTCTGCATGATCGCATGCGATCTTGGAGGCAGGCCTGTGCTCGTATGGAAAGGAAAGCTTGCCGGCAGGACCGGCGGATTCGATACGGATGTTGTAAAGGAATTTTTTCAGGCATTTGTTAATGAAGCCAGGATATGTATCCACATGAATCTGCTCTACGGTAGCAATCTGCACCACAAGACAGAGGCGATATTCAAGGCGTTCGGAAGGGCGCTCAAAGAAGCTGTAACGAAAGACGAGCGCATTAAGGGTGTCCTCTCCACGAAGGGTGTCCTCTAACCTAAAGGAATCGGCTCTTTGGGTGGGCATTACAACGGATGAAAGCGTTCGCAATAGAGTGTGCAATATATGATTAAAGCGGCCGCCTCTCAACAGACTGAACTGATTAACAAAGGAATTTGCACGTGCTGGCTGTAATTGATTATGGTATGGGGAATTTGAGGAGTGTAACCAACGCTCTCGGAAAACTTGGTGCCGATGTTGTTGTAACGAGCGACAGGAAAGCCATTGAATCGGCCGATGCAATAGTCTTACCTGGCGTCGGAGCGTTCGGCAGGTGCATCGAAAACCTGGAGAAATTCGGCTTGCTCAGCTACCTCAAAGAGACAATACTCTCAGGAAAACGATACCTCGGTATCTGTCTTGGTATGCAGGTACTCTTCGAGTCCAGCGAAGAGGCCCCCGGTGTTTTAGGCATGGGCATCTTCCGGGGTACCGTTCCTCGGTTCGCAGCAGGCATGAAAATCCCTCACATGGGATGGAACAGCATCAAAAAGGAGAAGGAATCCGCGATTCTGAACGGGATCGAGGAAAACGAACATTTTTATTTTGTGCACTCATATTATTGTGCCCCCACTGAAAACAATATTATAGCAACGACGACTTCTTACGGGCAGGACTTTGTCTCCTCGGTAGAGAAAGAACGGATATTCGCATGCCAATTCCACCCGGAAAAGAGCCAGAAAGCGGGACTGAAACTTCTTCATAATTTCGTGAGCCTCTCAACCGGATAGAAATCAGGCGTACGCCTGATTCACATGCCTCGTGCCGGCTTTACTCATCGCAAGAAACGTGTTACATTCCCACCGTGAAACAGATCGGATGTGCCATACTGGCAGGCGGCAGAAGTTCGCGATTCGGCCAGGATAAAGCGACCATAAGGATTAACGGCAAAACGCTCATAGGTCACGTGTATGATACTGTGAGCCGGGTGTTCGAAAGCGTGGTGGTAGTATCGAGCAGGCACAGAAAGCTAGAAGATGTTCCCGTGCCTATTATAAAAGACGCACTCCCGTGCGCGGGAGCTATGACGGGTATTATCACCGCTTTGTTGTGTTCCGGGTCGGAACACACCTTTGTTGTGGCGTGCGACATGCCGCTTGTGTCGACAGAGATTTTTACCCATATGATCCTCGAATTATCCGGAGAAGATATTCTCATTCCAAAAACAAAGTTCGGCTATGAGCCACTTCATGCAATTTACAGCAGGGCTTGCCTGTCCGCGATGTTTAAGTTGCTCCAGGCCGGACGGTTTAAGATCACGGACGTCTTTCCGTTTGTTTCAGTTAAGGAATTGACGGATGAGGGACGGTTCTACAGAAACGGAAAGCTGGCCTTTGCTAATGTAAATACCATGGCGGATCTGGAATTGCTGCAGGTACATAATGTCGAAGGTTGTTGTGTCGGATTAAGAACACAGAAAAACCTCTCGCCATGATTAGACCGATGGTAGTGAACGACCTGGAACAGGTTATGGCTATAGAACAAGTGTCATTTCCGGCCCCCTGGACCAAGGGCATGTTCCTTGAGATACTTTCCGGCGGTCTGGGCGCACTCGTGCTTGAACGAAATGAAAAGATAGCCGGATACATTATTTTTTACATGGCAGCAACAGAAGGCCATGTAATGAATGTGGCGGTGGACCCTCAGGTGCGACGCAAACATCTTGCTACAGAACTCCTTGCCCGCACATTCGAACTGCTCCGCGAGAAAGGTATAACGGAATGCTATCTCGAGGTGAGAGAGGGAAATGTAGGCGCGCAGCAGCTGTACGCCGATTTCGGATTTGAAGTCATCGGCCGGAGAAAAAAGTACTATGTTGAAACAGGTGAAGACGCACTGGTGATGCGATTTTTCCTATGAAAATGCTCATCGTCATGGTAGTGATATAGAGAAACGGAACGGTTAGCCGGAACGGGTGAGATGGACGATATAGCCGCCACAATTATCAGCAACGACAATCTGACATCTAATTACTTTCGCATGAAGCTAAAGTTGGCGAAACCGATGGGGCCGGTGCGCCCCGGGCAGTTCGTCATGGTAAGGGTGCCTGATAGCGAAATCTTCCTGCGAAGACCCTTCGGCATACATGAATGTGAAGGCGGCAGTGTTTCAATTATGTACCGTGTAGTCGGAAAGGGGACGGACGTACTGAGCAAATTGGAGCCGGAACAGAAGACTTTTGTTCTCGGCCCGCTTGGAAACGGATTTGATATTGGCAGACGTGATGAATACCTGATAATTGCCGGCGGTATAGGTGTCGCCGGGGTACATCTGCTCGCTACAACACTCAAACAAAAAGCGCGGATCTTCTATGGCTGCTCGACAAAAGAAGAACTCAGGGTAGTCGAAGACCTGTCCTGCTATAGCCTTTCGATTGCCACATTGGATGGAACGGCAGGCGAGAAGGGCAACGTGGTCACCCTCTTGTCAAGATATATGAGGGGCATAGGAAAGCGGAATATCGAGGTCTTTGCCTGCGGCCCGGAGGCCATGACGACTAGTCTGAGAAGGCTTCTGGAGAAGCGCAGAACACCATGTCAGGTGCTCGTGGAGGAGCGCATGGCCTGCGGCATAGGGCTTTGCTTTGGATGTGTTGTCAAGACTATCGACGAAAAAGAACCCTATAAAAGAACATGCAGAGAAGGACCGGTTTTCGATTTATGGCAGATCTCTCAATAGAACTCTTCGGCAAGAAGTTGCGAAATCCCGTGATGAACGCGTCCGGGACAATGGGTTATTCGAACGAGATAGAATCGCTCTGGCGAATAGATGTCATGGGCGCTTATGTTACGAAAGGGCTGTCGCTTAATCCCCACCACGGGAACCCCACACCGCGTATTTCGGACGCATCTCACGGAATCATAAACAGTATAGGGCTGCAGAACATGGGCATCGACCGGTTTTTCGAAGAACATTTCCCGTTCTTCCGGCAGCGGAAGACGCCTGTCATAATTAATTTCTTTGGTTTTTCGGAAGAGGAGTATGTTGGTTTCGCCGCAAAGGTGAAGCCGGACAGGTTTATTGCGGGGCTTGAGATGAACCTTTCTTGCCCGAACGTCAAAAAGGGCGGTATCAGCTTCGGTAAAACGCCCGAAATGGTTTACCAAATCGTCAGGAGCGTAAAATCGGTCACAAATATACCGGTTCTTGCGAAACTTACACCGGAAGTGAACAGCATCCTGGATATAGCCCGGGCTGCTGTTGAGGCGGGCGCAGACGGACTTACACTGATCAACACAATGCCGGCAGCCGTCCTTGACGTACGGAGAAAAAGAACGACTCTGAAAGGTGGTCTTTCAGGCCCTGTGCTGAAACCCGTCGCATTAAGGGCGGTCCTCGAGTGTTCGGGGGCCCTGCGGGTGCCTATCATTGGAGTGGGCGGCATTATGAGTGCTGAAGATGTATTGGAATTTCTTATGGCAGGAGCGTGCGCTGTCCAGATCGGTTCCGCATCATTTGTTGATCCATATACAATCCCAAAAATTGTCTCCGGCCTTGAAGAATATTCGGATAGGACCGGTTGCGCTCATCTGAAGAGCATTTCGGGCGCGGCCCATGGATAAGACGGCCGCGGAGTATGCCCTTCAGGAATCCATCGACACAATGGTGAAAGAACTGAAGCTGCCCAGGCTTGTCGCACGCATACTTGCCGGCCGGAACGTAAACACTGTTGATAAAGCCAGGATATTCTTGGATCCCAAACTGGAGGACCTTTCCGATCCCTTTTTGCTTCCTGATTCCGTAAAGGGTGCCGGGCGTATTGCATCGGCAATAGCAAAACGGGAAACGATATGTCTCTATGGGGACTACGACGCGGACGGAGTAACGTCCCTCGCGCTTATGTCGAATTTTCTGCGGCATTTCGGCATCGAACCGATCGTGTATATTCCGACGCGGCAGGAGGGGTATGGGCTCCACATTAATGCGATAAAGAAGGTGCAGGAACGCCGCCCCACACTTCTGATCAGTCTGGATTGCGGTTCATCGAACGCAAGAGAAGTGCAATACATAAATGACAAGGGTATTCAGACGATCATAATCGATCATCATGAAATGGGAGAAGACATACCGCCCGCGTACGCGGTCATTAATCCCAAGAGAAAGGATTCAGTTTTTCCGACAAGGGACCTGGCCGCCTGCGGCGTTACATTTTTTGTTATGCTAGCCATCCGGCGGTTTCTGCACAAGGAAGGTCTTCTGCAGAAACCAATCAATCTCAAGAGGGAACTCGACATCGTATCCATCGGAACTGTAGGCGATATGGTATCTCTGACCGGAGACAACCGCATCATGGTGAAGCACGGCATGGATGTGATGAGCAGGCACCCAAGACCATGGCTTACAGCTATGCAGAAGAGCAGAGTCTTGACAAAGAAGGTCATGGACGAATTCGGACTTAGTTTCATCGTTGTGCCGCGGATTAACGCAACAGGGAGAGTCTCGGACCCGGAGAATTCTTTGAAATTCCTGTTATCCCAAAATGAAGCTGAAGCCGGCTATCACCTCAAGACCCTCGAGGACGCGAACAAACACAGGAGAAGCATCGAGGAAAAAATCTTGCGCCAAGTAGTGATCGAGTTGAAAAATGACCATGTCGATCAAAGGAAGTCAATTGTTGTGTTTAATGAAAAATGGCACATTGGAGTTCTGGGCATTGTGGCGCAGAAACTATCCGAGATGTTCAAGAAGCCTTCAATAGTCATTACGAAACTGAACGATATCTGGAAAGGCTCCGGCAGGGGTGCGTCCGGAATAGACCTTTACGGTACAATAACATCTCTCTCGCCGCTGCTTCTCAAATACGGCGGACATCGTTACGCGTGCGGTCTTTCGCTGGAAGAAGAGAACCTTACTCGGTTCGCGGAAGCCTTTGAGGAACTGGTTGGAAACAGCAACACAGGACATGAAAGCGCGGAAATGCTCTGTGACGCCGTTGCGGAATTTGAGGATCTGACCCCCGAATTCATGCGGTATCTTGGAAAGCTCTCCCCTTTTGGTGTGGGCAACCCGCGGCCCCTGATCTCGCTTTCACCGGTGGTGATCGAACCACTCAAGTACGGACGTGTTCGAATAAAAGACGGTAATGATCGAAACTGGTACGGATATATGCAGGCCGATCAACAGATCCCCCGTTGCGACAAACCCTACTGTGCCGTAAACCCCATCCTTAAAGTAGAAATGGGCGAGCAGTTCATAAACTTAAATATCAAACACATATCAGAAACCGCGATTCGGACAATAGACCGTTTCTCATAGCTTGCAATGCAAGCGAGAAGGGGTGGTTCCGCGAGCCTTGCTCGTGGAGGGGGCGACGCACCTCCGCTTACGCTACAAAGGACAGGCGCAAGCCCCCGCAATGGCCAGCCCCTTTTCTTTGAATTCATTCTCGATTATAATGTGAAACCATGAAAGACAATATGGAAGCACTGAGGAACTGCACGCTCTGCCCGCGCCAATGCAGGGTGAACAGGCTGGAGGGGCAGACGGGTTATTGCCGGGTCGGTGAAAAGATCATTGTGGCCTATTGGGGGCCACACCACGGGGAAGAACCACCGATTTCGGGCACATCCGGATCGGGGACCGTGTTCTTCTCCTTCTGTAATCTGCGTTGTCTCTTTTGTCAGAACTATCAAATCAGTCAGGAAGGACAGGGGGAGGAGATCTCCGCTGATGCCCTGGCAGACATTTTCGTCAGTCTTCAGGACCGCAATTGTCACAACATAAATCTTGTAAGTCCCACGCCGTATATTCCGCACATTATAACGGCCCTTGGGAGGGCAAAGAAAAAGGGGCTTTCTATCCCGGTTGTATATAACACAAACGGGTACGAATCTATGGATTCGCTCAAAAGACTCAATGGACTTATTGACATCTACTTGCCCGATTTCAAGTACTGGAACGCTGCTATCGCCGAAAAGCTTTCCGGAATAGCCAGGGGAAAACCATACGCCGAATACGCCGCGAAAGCCGTGCTGGAGATGAAACGGCAGGTCGGAGACCTCACGACAAAAGATGGTATTGCCGGAAAGGGACTCCTCATACGGCACCTGGTTCTCCCGGGTGGGCTGGCCGGAACACAAAATGTGTTTCACTGGATTGCGGAACACCTGGGACGTGAGACGCATATAAGTCTGATGTCCCAGTACTATCCGGTTCACAGGGCGCAGACAGTCCCGATTCTGAGAAGGAAGATTCGTCAGGAAGAGTATGACGCGGCCACCGATCTTCTTATCAGGCTGGGGTTCAAGCATGTGTTCGTGCAGAAACTCGAGAGTTCACCGCTGTTCGTGCCTGATTTTGAGGAGCAGGAACCTTTTAGGGAAAACAGTGAATAGTCACTAGTGAATAGGGGGGGCGTGGCGAGCGAGCGGCAAAGACGATGAAAAAAGATGAGGGACGCAGAAGAGGCAAGAAGCGAACGTGAACGGCAGGATGGAAAAAAGGGAAAGAACCAGCAAGAGCAAAACGTCAAGGAATCACCGGGCACCGGCGCCTGTGCCCCAGAGGGTATCCGGCGGTGGACAAACAGACGACATGCATACTGTGTCCGCGCGTCGGGACGAGAGAACCCGTAAAAGCACAAGTTAAGTATTCACTATTAGCTGTATTTATGCTATTGACTGTTCTAAACTCAGGAGGACGCCATGGAAATTAAGACAATTGGCATTGACATCCCCGAAGGGATCAATTTGATTATCGGACAGTCTCATTTCGTGAAAACGGTAGAGGACTTGTATGAAATTCTCATAGGTTCATCACCGTCACTCAAGTTCGGGCTTGCTTTTTCAGAGGCGAGCGGTCCATGTCTCGTGCGCTGTGAAGGCAATGATGAGAGTCTCACAAAAAAAGCTGCAGATACATCGTTTGAACTTGCATGCGGACACACGTTTGTCGTTGTCCTAAAAGACGGTTTTCCCATCAATGTGCTGAATGCCATGAAGGCCTGTCAGGAAGTCTGCCATATTATTTGTGCAACGGCCAATCCATTGCAGGTTATCGTGGCCGAAACGGAACAGGGAAGAGGAATTATGGGAGTTATCGATGGTTTTCGCCCTAAAGGCATTGAGCAGGAAAAAGATAAGGAGGACCGAAAATCACTGCTCAGACGATTCGGTTATAAGCTGGGCTGAGAATTATTTTTACGTTACCTTGTAATGTTTATCAGGCTACCCTATTTTGTAGTATTTTAGATTGTGAGAACATGCCGGAGACATCGGTGCAACCTGTAATCAGTGTTATCATTCCAACCCTCAATGCTGAGCGTACACTAGGGGCGCTTTTACTGTCGTTGCAAAAACAATCGGCGAAAACGGAACAGATCGTCATTGATTCTGAATCGGAAGATCGAACATTGGAAATAGCGCAGCAACATGGCGCCAGGACAATCCTGATCCGTCGTCAAGACTTCGATCATGGCGCAACACGGAACCGGGCGGCCGCTGCTGCGTTGGGCGACATTCTCATCTTCATGACACAAGACGCATTACCGGTAGATAATCGTCTTATAGAGGCCCTCACCGCCTCCCTGAATGAGAGTGATACGGCCGCCTCTTACGGCCGACAGATTCCGTATGACAACGCGCCACCTACGGAAAAATTCGCCCGTTTCTTTAATTATCCGTTGCATCAAATGAAGAAGTCGGCTGCATCTATCCCCAGCATGGGCATAAAGACTTTTTTTTTCAGCAACGTTTGCTCTGCGATACGAAAAGAGGTTTTTTGGGAATTGAAAGGTTTCCCCGAACATGTGATTATGAACGAAGATCTGCTCTTTGCGGCAAAGGCCATCCACAATGGCTACGGCATATCGTATGTGCCGCAAGCGATGGTATTCCATTCTCATGAATACGGACTGTCCGGTCAATTCAAGCGCTACTTCGATATCGGCGTATGTTTCCGTGATAACGACGCAGTCCTAAACGGCGCCGCGGTGGGCAACGAAGGGATAAAATTTGTCCTCGAGGAATTCCATTACCTGTTGAACCAAAAGGCATTCCTCTGGTTCCCATATGTCATATTGGAATTGATGTGCAGATATGGCGGCTTCAATTGCGGCAAGAGATATATGCAACTTCCGGACTATCTGGTAAGACGGATGAGCCTTCATCGAAATTACTGGCGCCTGCAAACGCCACTATCCCGATAAAGGGCCCGGGACATCCGTGGCACGTGCTGCATAGCCCGTCTTTCTATTTGGCCAATCCCCTCTGGTCTCGAGTTACGGATGGCATTTCTGGTACGGCCCGAAGATCGCCATGACTCCGCTCAAATATACCTGATGCATGCGCAGGCACAGATCTATTCAGAATAATCAATGTGAAACCAACCGAACCCCAGCCCTCAATTTCTATTTGCTCAAGGATGCTACAGACGGACTGCAAGCCTGCCCCCGGTCAGAAGTTATTGGAATTTAGTGGTTGTTGTTATATACTCATATTTCCCGAATAGGTCAGGATGTGTCAGTGAAGAAAAGGCTTATCATCACAATCGATGGTCCAAGCGGTTCCGGCAAGAGTACAATTGCAAAAATGCTCGCTCATAAGCTGGGGTACGATTACATGGACACAGGCGCAATGTACCGGGGCATTGCATACGCGTACAGGATGCACGAAGAAAGTCACGGGGGTACATCGAGTTCGCTGATAGATAAGACAGACGAACGTGGGCAGGATCGCCTATACCGCGTGCTTGTTCAGCTGCTGGACAGTCTCAATATTCGATTTGAATTCGGAAATGTGACGAAAGTATTGCTCGACGATAAAGATGTTTCCAATGAAATTCGTAATCCCGAGATATCCCTTCTCGCATCCGCATTATCACAACAGAAAATCGTGCGGGAACATCTATACCGCGTACAGCGGGAGTTAGGCAGGAACGGAGGTGTAGTGCTCGAGGGAAGGGATACAGGCAGTGTCGTCTTCCCCGATGCCGACGTAAAAGTCTATCTTGATGCCGACGCTGACGAAAGGGCGAAAAGAAGGCATCTCGAGTTAAGATCCAAAGGGAACGCAGACGCATTCGCTAAGGTGAAAGAGGATATGATTCAGAGAGACGTTAATGATTCTGGGAGGGATATAGCGCCTCTTGTCATACCTGAAAACGCGAGAAAGATTGACACAACGGGTCTTAATATTCAGGAAGTGCTGGACCGGATCCTGCAATACATTCCGCTTGAAGGTGTAACGTGAAAGTCGTCAAAACCAAAAACATAGGGTTTTGCTTTGGTGTAAAGAGAGCCATCAACATGGTGCTCAAGGTAGCCGAAGCGACAAAGGACCCGGTGTTTACCATAGGACCCATCATACACAACCCTCAAATGGTTCGAATCCTCGAAGAAAAAGGTGTTGTCCCGGTAAAAGACGCATATGACATCACCAATGGTACTGTCGTCTTCCGAACACACGGTGTGAAGAAAGAGGAAGAAGAGTATATAAAGCAAAAAGGCCTCAGAATAATAGACACAACCTGTCCTTTTGTGAAAAGAGTGCGGGAACATGCCATGTATTTGAAAAAGAAGGGTTATAAAGTTGTTATCGTCGGTAACCAGAACCATCCTGAGGTCAAAAGCGTGTTGAGTTATCTTGACAAGGATGGTATTGTATTGCAGGAACCCGTAAAGCTTGCAGAACACAAGGTTGGCGTTGTAAGTCAGACGACGCTTGACGAGAGCACGTTCGTTCGTGTCGTAAGCGAGTTGATAGGGGGCGTTGAAGAGCTTAGAATCTATAATACGATATGTGAAAGTACTTCAATAAGGCAGAAAGAAGCGGTTATGCTTTCCGGCAAGGTGGATATGATGCTTGTGGTGGGGGGAAAGAATAGTTCCAATACAGCAAAACTCTACAAAGTCGTTCATAAAGTCCAGCCGAACACCTATCTCATAGAAACAGAGAAAAACCTTAAGCCCGATTGGTTTAAGGGTGTTAATACGGTGGGGATCACAGGGGGAGCATCTACCCCTGATCTTATTATAGATATTGTGGAAAGGCGATTAAAAAATCTCTAGGGGGCACAGATGGTTAACAGCGGCGATATAGAAACTCAAAAGGAAAACTCACAGGAGGAAATGAGAGTCCTCTATGAAACATCCATGAGGAACCCGCAGGAAGGAAACGTATTCAAGGGTACGATAATAAAGATCAACAACGATTCAGCTATAGTTGATGTTGGCCTTAAATCAGAAGGTACCGTTCCCCTCCGTGAATTCGCAAAGGGTTTGGAGCCGCAAGTAAGTATAGGCGACGAAATTGAAGTCATGGTGGTCGGCCGTGACCGTGAATCCGGGCTGCTGCTCCTCTCGAAACAGAAAGTTGATGAAATAAGAACATGGGAGTCTGTAGACAAGTCCCTTGCTGACGGGACTCAAATAGAAGGAACCATCGTGTCCGAAGTGAAGGGTGGTTTCATGGTGAATATCGGCGGAATTAACGCGTTCCTTCCGCTTTCTCAGGTTGATATCAAGCCGGTGAAGAATCCCTCCACATTCGTGGGAAGGGGTCTGAAGTTCAAGGTCCTGAAAGTGAACAAGAGAAAAGGGGGAGTCATAATTTCCCGTCGGGTTCTCCTCGAAGAGGAAAGAGAGAAAAAGAAACAGGAATTCTGGAGAAATGTAAAAGAAAATCAGGTTGTATATGGATTTGTCAGGAACCTAATGGATTACGGTGCCTTCATAGACCTTGGCGGTGTGGACGGGTTTCTCCACGTTAACGATATTACATGGGGAAAGATTACACATCCGAAGGAGTATCTGCGAATCGGAGATGAAGTCAAGGCAAAGATTATCGCAATCGATAATGAAAAGGGCCGCATATCCGTCGGTATTAAACAACTAAAACCGGATCCATGGACGAATATCGAGGAAAAATATCCCGTACGATCCAAGGTCAAGGGCAAGGTCGTAGGTCTCGTGGATTACGGCGCATTCATTGAACTTGAGCAAGGCCTTGAAGGCCTGCTGCATATCAGTGAAATGACGTGGGATAGAAAGATCAAGAATCCGGAAAAACTGGTAAAAAAGGGAGACTGGCTCGAACTGATGGTCCTGAAAATCGACACCGAGAAGAAAAGGGTTTCACTGGGACTGAAACAGCTCGCGCCGGATCCGTGGGACGATCTGGAAGCACAATACGCCCCCGGTTCGATCATAAGCGGAAGAGTGAAAAATTTTACCGATTTCGGCATGTTCGTGGGAATCGGAAACGGAATAGACGGTCTGGTGCACATGTCGGAACTGTCTTGGTCACGCAGGAAGAATGTCACATCAGAACAATACAGAAAAGGATCAACGGTTGAGGCACTGGTTCTTAATATTGATAAGGTACAGAAAAAGTTTTCTCTCAGTATTAAGAGATTGATTAGTGATCCCTGGAAAGGGGCAGGCGCAAAGTACCACGTTGGGGACGTTGTTGAGGGTTATGTCACCAGTGTTACTGATTTTGGGGTTTTCGTCGAAATAGAAGAAGGAATTGAGGGTCTAATTCATTTATCGGAAATGGACGATCTCCATGGCGCCTCTTTGTCCGATACCTTCATAATAGACAGCAAACTGGAAGCCACCATTTTGCATATTGATGAAAAGGACAAGAGAATAGCTCTGAGTGTGAAGAAGCAAAAGAAGAATGAAAGGAAAGAAGAGACTGCTGTTGAATTCGACGGCAATAACGGCGCGTTTTCAACGCTCGGTGATATTCTCGAGCCGGCCATGCAGAAGAGCCAGAACGAAAACGCTTCAGAATAGGAGAAGCGAATGGCCGTAAACGATGAACTTCTCGCGATACTCTGTTGCCCTAAATGTAAAGGTGATGTAAGGCTTAACAGTAAACAGGACGGGCTCATTTGTGACTCATGCAAACTTCTGTATCCGATAAGGGATGACATACCCGTCATGCTCATAGATGAGGCAATCTCTATAGATCCCGATGCACCAGCATAGGTAATCGTGCTGATCGACTATATTCTGATTATAATCATTAAATCGTTCCAACAGGTATTACGTGCTCTACCCGAAAAGGTTCAACTCTTCACGGGAAAAGTCATCGGCAGGCTTGCATTTATTATTCTGCGAAATAGAAAACGCATCGCTGTCTCCAACATCAAGAGGGTGTTTGCCGACCTGTCGGACAGGGAGGCGATATCCGTAGCAAAAAGCAATTTCGAAAAGCTTGGCACCAACGTTGTCGAGTTTCTCCTGATGCCGTTCATCAATGAAAAACAAATACGCGAGAGATTTACCGTAGAAGGGAAGGAATTTTTTGAGGAGGCGCTGCTCAAACAAAAAGGCGCCATAGCCCTGGGTTTTCACTTCGGCAATTGGGAAGTAACAGGCATTATATCGAAGCTCCTGGGACACAACATCATTGCCCTCGCACGCCCCCTGAAAAGGCGGGCGCTTTTAAATCGCTTTCTCAATGGTCTGCGGGAATCGACGGGACTTTCCATTATAGTCAACGAAAATACCGGCCGAATGGTCATAAAGCTCCTCAGGGAGAACAAGATAGTTGCCATCCTTAGCGATCAGCGGGAAAAGAGCTCGCGTGGGGTAGCTGTGGAACTCTTTGGCACAAAGGTTCCCACGTCAAAGGGAACTGCCATGATTGCCATGAAAACGGGGGTACCCGTTGTTCCCGTTTATGCCGTGAGAGTGGGGTTTCTGCGCTATACCTTTGTGTGTTGCAGCCCCATCGAGATGGAACGGACGGGGAATATTGGCGAGCTGGTCAGTCAAAATACGAGAAAGATCAACGCCTTTTTGGAAACGATCATAAGAAAATACCCCGACGAATGGTTCTGGGTGCACAAGAGATGGAGAAAGAGCAGATGGGACACAGACAACAACACCGCGCCTTACTAGATTAGCCGTCGATCTTCTCCCTTTTACTGTAGAAAGTGGATTCCATTAACCAGCCAAGTTTGTAAAACAGACGTTTCTTGTCCAATCCTTTCGTCATGTCTTCAATGAAAGGGATGCCGGAAAGTCGCTCAATGGTCTTGAGGAAAAGCAGCTTCTCTCCAGCGGTGATTGTAAGTTCACCTGCTCTTTCTTTCTTCTCCACAAATCTGTTCAGCCTCCATAACATCTTCTCCATGTCCTTTCTTGTGACCTGTTTCAGGAGGGCCCTGTCAAAATCAAGAAATACCAGTTCGCCCGTTTTCCTGACAAGGACGTTCTGCAGATGGAGATCCGGATGATAGACGCCTAGTTCCCACATTTTAAAGAGTAACTTTGCAAAATTCCGAATGACCCGAAGCCTTTTCTTCTTTGGAGCAGTTTTCAAAAGCTCCAGGAGATCGAACGTATTTTCTTCGAACAGGGTGAGAAGATATAGATCTTTCGTGAAGAAACCGTTCCTTACTATAAACCCATTGGCATGAACGGCTGGAAAACCGTGCTCCTGCAGGAAGACCAACATTCTGAATTCGGCAACTACCCGTTTATCGCTGAAAAACACATTACCGGTAATGGCTCGCAACATCCCTCCGTGCATATACCTTCTGCATGCGAGTAGATCTTCCCCAATTCGGAGGAGCTTTATACCCCCCCTCCCTTTTCTTATCGTTTCTGCCGGATTGTCTAGCTGCTGCACAGAAACGGTAGGATCTACACCGTTCGAGAGATAGGTCACGGTATAACTACCAAAGCGTTTGCTGTCCAAATTCATGTCTGATTGTATACGATACACCATTATTTTTCCATCACTTCATGGCCGGTGCAACGCAAACGCGCATTATGCCACCCCAACAACTTGACAAATCAAGGCATTGTGTCATATATGAATTGTCCGGGGCGGTGTAGCTCAGATGGTCAGAGCATGCGGCTCATATCCGCAGTGTCCGGGGTTCAATTCCCTGCACCGCCA
>CAYYLU010000014.1:0-39252 GCA_964472475.1 uncultured Syntrophus sp.
AGGAGAACGCTATGACGCAAATCAGTTCCATCCTGATTGTCACAGATTTTTCTTCGTGCGCAACGTACGCCGCGGAAAGAGCAGCCATGTTGAGTTCGAGCCTGAAGGTATCTGAAGCCGCATTGCTGCATGTAATCGATGAATCCTGGCTGGATGACTGGAAACAAGTATTAACATCAACTCGAGAAATGCAGAGTGAAATCAACAATGATGTTTCTCATTCACTTGCACAGACATCAAAAGAAATCGAGAGCCGCATCGGTTTCACGCTGCAGCCACGGGCAATTGTGGGCAATACGCTACAGACTATTTCCGACCTCTCCTCTGACTTTGACCTGCTCGTTCTCGGAGCGCATGGCCGGCATCGGTTCCGCTCACTGGTGCTGGGCACAACGTCACAGCGTGTGTTGAGCAAAACAAGGCGGCCCGTCCTTGTAGTCAAACGGAAACCTTCGCGGCCTTACCAGCGCGTGATGGTTGCTGTTGATTTCTCTCCTAATTCGGCCAAAGGACTTGCTTACAGCCGCGTTGTGGCTCCGGATTCGGTACTTTACCTGGTACATGTGTTTGAACCCATTTTCGAGATGCATGCGAAAGTAAACGATTTCTCAGAGGAAGAGAAGAAATACATGACCCGTGTCCAGCGTGAAATTGAAACTCAGATGACCCGGTTCGTTGAGTCCGCAGGTATGAATCCCGGCAAACCGATTAAAATGGTGGAATATGGACGAGCTCCGGAGAAATTATTCGAGATTGCAAAAAAGTGGAATCCTGATCTCATTGTCATAGGTAAGCACGGGAGATCCCGTCTGGAAGAGTTTCTGCTGGGAAGCGTCACAATGCACGTTCTGATAGAATCAGAATGTGATGTCCTTGTAGCCCAATAAACGCCGGGTATTGTCGTGCTCAATCTTATACGAGAGAGATTCGCAGAAGTTCTCAAGTCAATCGCCCCGTTAATCATCATTATCTGCCTGCTCCAGTTCACGATAGTCCGGGCGCCGTTCCACGTCTTCCTGCAATTCCTTATCGGGTGTATTATGATGACGGCAGGTCTGGTCCTTTTCTTTATGGGTATCGATATCGGCATCCTGCCCATGGGAAGATTCATAGGTTCAGAACTGCCGCAAAGGAACTCCCTTATGCTCATAATGGCGGTTGCACTGTTATTGGGAATTGTTACAACTCTCGCTGAACCGGACGTAATAGTTCTGTCACGACAGGCCGAGTCTATCTCGGATGGCGCCATCTCCCGGGGTTCTGTGTTGATCACGGTTTCTGTTGGTGTCGGGTTGTTTCTTATGATTGCCATGCTGCGGATCATTTTTACTTTTCCGATGAAGTATCTTTTGTCCGCTGCATATGTAGGGGTTATCGTTCTATCGTTTTATACTCCAATAGATGTCATCTCTCTGGCTTATGACGCCGGCAGTGTCACCACCGGAGCTTTGACTGCACCGGTGGTTATTGCTCTGGCCCTGGGTCTCAGTTCAGTGTTGGCAGGTAGATCAACCGTATCGGAAAGTTTTGGTCTGCTGGGTTTTGCCTCCATAGGGCCGATTGTAGCTGTTATGCTGACAGGGATGCTGCGGTAGAATGAACATCTTTAATGATTTTCAGAATACAGTTTGGAGTGTTGTTCTCGCCGTGCTGCCACTTGTGGCGCTTTTTGCCGTCTTTCAGGTTTTTATGCTGAAGTTGAGAAGGGCATATGTCATTAATATTTTGAAAGGAACGGCGCTCGCCTCGATCGGTCTCATACTATTCCTGCAAGGGGTGCATATCGGGCTTCTTCCTTTCGGCCGGATAATCGGGACTTCCCTTGCTGCCCTGCCCTACAAGTGGACCCTGGTACTTTTTGGAATTGTGTTGGGATTTGTTACCACGTGGGGGGAACCGGCAGTCCGCATACTGTCTGATCAGGTTGAAGAGGCATCAGGAGGGTCTATTCGTCAGCAGACGGTGCTGTTCAGCATTTGTTGCGGTGTTGCCCTGGCTGTTGCAACCGGAATACTCAGAATCGTATACGGCATCCCGCTTCTGTATATCGTAATTCCCGGATATCTTCTCATGATGGTCCTGATGTGGTTCAGCAGTTCGGAATTCGTTTCCGTTGCGGTTGATGCCGGAGGAGTAGCTACCGGACCGATAGCAAATACATTCCTGCTCTCGCTTGCTCTCGGCCTTTCCTCTTCAATCGAAGGACAGGATTCGATTGTTAGCGGTCTCGGTTTGGTAGCACTGATTGCTCTGGCTCCGATTATCTCAGTAATTCTGCTTGGCCTGATAGTCAAATTCAAAACAGCATAGAAGGAGTGTTTCGATGTCCCAACTAAACTTGATTGTAACAATTGTCAGAAAGGGCTGGGGTGATGCGGTCCTCGAGGCGTCGGTGAAAGCTGGAGCACATGGAGGTACAATACTGTTTGGACGGGGATCCGGCATCCACGAGAAGCAAAAACTGCTCGGCATTCCGATTGAGCCTGAAAAAGAAGTTGTGCTTACACTCACTTATTCTGATCAGAACGATGCCATACTGAATGAGATAGTAAAGGCGACGGATCTTGGAAAACCCGGTACAGGCATTGCGTTCGTTGTTCCTGTCGACAAGGTCGTTGGTGTTGCCCATCTCATGGGCGAAATACTGTAATGACCCATCCATGCAGGCGTATTTATTATTATGATCTTTTGAACTTGTCATTCAGTATGCGCTTAAATTTTGGCGCATAGATGATGTCGAAGGCTTCTTCTTTTCCCGGGAACAACTTCAGTGTATGGTTCTTAACACCCTCGACGATTGCGAGCGCATGTTCATGCGTGAGATCGTGAGTCCTTATGAATTCAATCGCAAAATCCACAATAAAACGCAGTCTTCTGATCTTCTTATTTTCTTCTTTTTCTTCGTTGCCCATCGACGGATCCTTAGACCTGCGGTGAATCAGGAAGGGGAGGAATCCTTTTTCGAATGAAAGAGTTCCATATAGAACCAGAGACCTATTCCCAGACATATCGACATATCAGCAACGTTGAACGCCGGCCAATGATAAGCGCCATAATAGAAGTCCAGAAAGTCGACCACATTGCCGTACGCGAATCTGTCGTAAATATTTCCGATAGCACCTGCGAAAATAAATGAAAGGGCAAGTGTTTTTGCATTCGACAACCTTCCGCTGAAGATGATGAACGCGAGAACGCAGGCTATGAGAACCGGAAGAATCATAAAGATATATTGAGCGTACTGATGAGCGTGGAGAAATCCGAATACTCCACCCGTATTTCGTGCGTGAACGATGGAGAAGAAAGATGTTATAGGTATGCTTCCGTAGATCTCAAGAGAGCTTGTAATCAGGTACTTTGTGGCCCTGTCGAGAACGAAAACAAACGGAATTACAGTGAAGATAAGGTACTTTCGCATCGGGAACATACGTTGGGGAACCTTCCTTCTTTGCTGATATCAGTTGCGTACTGCCAGCATCGTTCGCATTTCTCTCCCTCGGCCCTCGTGACGCTGATGTTCAGTTCATCACCTTTCTTTAGAACGGCCTGCGACACTATGAAAATATCCTTCAGGTCCTCACCCAGCTTTTCCAAACGCGCGTAGTCATCGTCAGGCGCCACAATTACAACTTTCGTATCAAGGGAATGGCCGATTGTCTTCGCCACTCTCTGTTCTTCGATTTTCTTGTTCACAAGTTCCCGGATGGTCCAAACGCCGGCCCAGTACTGCTCAACTTCCGGATCGATATACTCTTTTTTTGAAGCAGGAAAAGTCGTGAGAAAAATGCTTTCTTCGTCCACCATGTTTTTCAGGTAGGACCACATTTCTTCCGCCGTAGAAGAGAGAATCGGAGCTATTATCTTGAGGAGTGTAAGAAGAGTCTCATAGATGACAGTCTGTGAGGCCCTTCTCTTTACGGAGTTTTTGTTTTCGACGTATATCCTGTCTTTTATGATGTCCAGATAAAGTGCGCTCAAGTCGACTGTGCAGAAATTCTGAATGCTGTGGTAGATGAGATGAAAGGTATAATTGTTGTAAGCATCGCTCACACGTTCAATCAATCTTTGGAGACGTGATACCAACCATTTGTCGAGCGATGAGAACTGCTCATACGGGACCGCATCTTGAACAGGGTCAAAATCGCCGATGTTCGCATGGAGGAAGCGTAGTGTATTTCGTACTCGTCTGTACGTTTCTACCAGTCTGTTGATGATATCCTTTGATATTTTTATGTCGTCGCGGTAATCCTCGTATGTTGCCCACAGCCTCAATATCTCAGCGCCATATTTCTGAATGATCTCCTCCGGAGCAATGACATTACCGAGAGACTTTGACATTTTTCTGCCGGAACCATCAACGACAAAACCGTGTGTGAGCACAGCCTGATACGGTGCGTGTCCTTCATTGCCGACTGAGGTGAGCAGTGAACTGTGGAACCAGCCTCTGTGCTGATCGCTTCCCTCCAGGTAGAGATCCGCAGGATACTTGAGTTCCTTTCTTTTCCTGCACACGGCCGCCCAGCTGACGCCCGAATCAAACCAGACATCCAGTATGTCTTCTTCTTTGAAGAATTTGCTGCCACCGCAATGAGGACAGGACGTTCCGGCAGGCATAAAGAATGAGGCATCTTTCTCGAACCAGATGTCCGCTCCGGATTTCCGGACTTCCTCGATCACTTTGTCGAACGTTTCATTTGACCAGTAAGGTTCGCGGCACCGTTCGCAATAAAAGACAGTAATCGGGACGCCCCAGGTCCTCTGCCTTGAAATACACCAGTCGGGACGGACCTGCATCATGTTGTAGATCCTGTCTCTCCCCCATGACGGGAACCACTTCACCCTGTCGATTTCCTGGAGTGCTTTTTGGCGCAGCCCGTTTGATTCCAATGAGATAAACCACTGTTCCGTTGCACGGAATATGACCGGTTTCTTGCAGCGCCAGCAGTGTGGATATGAATGTTCAATCTCTTCCTTGCGCAACAGACGGCCCGTTTCATCAAGCTTCTGAATTACATGTACATTAGCGTCGAAGACGTTCATGCCTCTGAAGAATTCAACCGTGTCGATGAACTCACCTTTTTCGTCTACGGGAGAATACACATCCAGACCATATTCAAGCCCTGTTTCGTAGTCTTCCTCACCATGTCCCGGAGCAATGTGGACCGCACCGGTACCGGTGTCTGCGGCCACGTAATCGGCAAACACCACAACGGACTGCCGGTCTATAAAGGGGTGGCGGAAGGTCAGTTGCTTCAGTACATCAGGAGATATCTCGCCAATAATTGTGTAACCTGCTATACCGGCTTTTGCCATTATATCGTCGGCCAGATCTTTTAACGCAATATATATTTCTTTATCTGTTTCGATGGCTACATAGGTAAAATCCGGATGAATGGCTATCGCCAGATTGGCGGGCAGAGTCCATGGTGTTGTGGTCCAGATCATCATGAAGATCGGCTTATCCGGGTAGACAGCGAACGGACCGTTCTTCTGTCCCGTGTAAGGGAATTTCACGTAGATCGAGGTTGACTTCTTTGTGTCATATTCTATTTCCGCTTCCGCGAGCGCAGTCCTGCAACTCATGCACCACAGGACGGGTTTCTTCTTGCGGTAAATTTCCTTTCTTTCAAAGAATTTCCTGATTTCGGTTACAATTGTGGCCTGATAATCAAAATCCATCGTGATATATGGATGGTCCCAATCACCTATACCTCCAAGCCTCTTGAACTCATTCCTCTGTATATCAATGAAATTGCTCGCGTATTCACGGCATCTCTGTCGCGTCTGCAATTTTGTCGCGTCAATTTTCTTTGCCTTTGTCTCTTTTTCGATCTGATGTTCAATCGGCAGGCCATGGCAGTCCCATCCCGGAACGTAGTCCGCGCGAAAACCCGACATGAACTTTGATTTTACTATTATGTCTTTCAAAATCTTATTTAGGGCAGTCCCGAGATGTATGTTTCCGTTCGCGTACGGAGGACCATCGTGAAGGATGAAAGAAGGACTATCTTTTTTGCCCTCCGTAAGTTTTTTATAGAGCTGAATGTCATTCCAGAATTGAAGGATCTCCTTTTCCTTGACTGGGAGATTTCCCTTCATGGGGAAGGGTGTTTTGGGAAGATTCAGAGTATCTTTGTAATCCATGATAGTATTCCTTTATACGTCAATAGAAGTAGGCTGTATATGTCTCCTAAAGGTAGCATAAAGCGCTTATCTATTCAAGACCATTCATAAATTGCTTTCTTGTGAATTGTGTTGAGGACGATGAGTCAGGCTATTTGCGGGTAGTCTGTTTTCGAAATTTGTGGATAAGATGTTCGCACGTTCTTCCCACAAAAATCATGAGCAGAACGGCACCTAAACCCATTATTATAGTTATTGAAAACACGGCTACGAGATTATCGGCATATTGTACAATTGCTTAACCGGAAGCAGGATCTTTCAGATTTGCTCGTTCATCGACTGAAGATTGATATCGCTTTCTTCCGGGTTGCTGTTCATCGCATGAATCAGCGAAGCAGCAATGTTATCATGGAGGCCCGGTGGTCTTTCTTCATACATAGCCTTTATGACACGTCGTCTCGCTTCCCGGACGACCTCGGGATCGTGGATTTCTTCATCGGTGACGAAATCAGCACCGCCATCCATCATGTCCATGGCTTCAATGGAAACCTCGTACCAATCTTCCACATAATTGTCGATAGCATGGTGAACATAGGAGATGACGATGTCTTTATCAGGGTTGTAGCCTTGTTCAACGCAGAGCCGTTCAATTTCCGCAGTCATATCACTGATTAACTCGTCCCGAAAATCAGCAGTGCCCCCTTCTGACTGCTTTTTCATTCCCTTCCTCCGAAAAGCAAACGCACGCAATTTTATTGAGACGAACCACGCACTATTCATTTTATACATAAAAACCATCTCCGAGTAAAATATTTTTTTGTTGTTCTTCTGCATGGTATGGCACTTGCTTTCAAACACATACCTGAGACAAAAAAGGCAGCATAAGCCGGATTCAGTATCGCGGTTTCGTTATACAATCCGGGCATTGCCCCCTTTTCCCGGCAAAAGATACTGAGCTCATGATCCGATTACTCAATTTCAAGACTTCGCGTGGTTTCTATGGTCACATCTGCCTCAGGTGAGGAATTGATTTCAGAACTGCTAAACGTTACAATAACCTATGATCAATGAAATAAGAGAGAAATTGAGCGCCTATGTCCCGGTGCCGGTGCAATGTGCCAGCAGTATAAGGGCGGGTGTTGTAATACCACTGTTTGAGAAAGATGGCGATTGTCAACTTCTCCTGACGAAACGATCTGATGACGTACGATATCATAAGGGAGAGATCTCATTCCCGGGCGGTATGTACGAAACCGGGGACGGCGATCTCATGAACACAGCATTGAGGGAATGTGCTGAGGAGATCGGCGTATCGAGAGATGACTGTGAGGTGATCGGCAGGCTTGATGATGTGTACACCATCACCGGTTTTGTGATTACACCCTTTGTCGGTATAATACCATATCCTTATGAATTCAGGACCAATCCTCAGGAGGTGCAATACATCATTACACTTCCATATTCGTACCTGAAATCGGCTCCCACAGTGAAGGAGAATACCGTCTATGGCGGTAAGCAACTGAAATTCGAGGCATTGGAGTATAACGGAGACCGGATTTGGGGTGCCACATGCCGTATGCTTATGCGGTTCCAACTGATTGTTGAAGGAAATGGAAATAAGCCTGAATAAACTCAACTGAAGCTTCGCACAGGAATCATCGGGCGTTCTACTGATCAGCTTTTTTGAGATATAAGGAATGTATGAAACCAGTAATAAGCATTGTCGGAAGACCGAACGTAGGTAAGTCCACCCTGTTCAATCGAATACTTGGTTACAAGAAGGCAATTACCGAAGACATTCCCGGTGTAACCCGCGACAGAAACTATGGCGAGTTCGATTATGGCGGCAGGGAGTTCATCCTGGTCGATACGGGGGGATTCGAGCCTTTAAGCCAGGAAGGTTTTTCACCGCTTATCGAGCGTCAGATCAGAGCTTCCATCGATGAATCCGATATCATCATTCTCGTACTTGATGGCACAGCAGGCATATTGGCTGAAGATCGTGATGTGGTGGATGCAATAAGAAAAACAGAAAAACCGGTTTTCTACGCGCTTAATAAAGTTGATTCAAACAAGAGAGAAGAAGACCTGATAGATTTCTATGAACTTGGAATAGACAAGTTCTATCCGGTGAGTGCTCTGCACGGCAGAGGTGTCGACGAAATACTCGAGAGTGTTGTAAATACCGTACAGCACCTTGCAGTCACGCCTTCCGACAGCGCGTTGGCCGGTAAAAGCATGAACATCGCGTTCGTCGGTAAGCCGAATACCGGTAAATCGTCAATTACGAACCGGATACTGGGTTCAGAAAGAATGATTGTGAGCGACGTACCGGGTACCACCCGCGATGCCATCGATTCACGCATACTGGTGAACGGCAAAGATGTCACGCTTATCGATACGGCGGGACTGCGCAAGAAGAGCAGGATCGAGATGAAGGTTGAAGAGTACTCCGCTTCCAGTTCCATAAGAAGTATTGAGCGGGCAAATGTCGTCAACCTGGTAATCGATGCCGTGGAAGGTCCGGGGCATCAGGAAGGCAGTATCGCTCACCTCATTATCTCAAGAGGCAAAGGGATATGTATTGTAGTGAATAAATGGGACCTCGTGAGTTCTTCTGTGAAAGCTGAAAAGTATAAGAAAATGATTTTTGAAAGGATCCCGCACGCGACGTTTGCACCGGTTGTGTTTGCATCCGCAAAGACCGGAAGAAACGTTGAACATATACTCACTGAGGATTTCAAAATCTACGAACAACTGAACCGAAGGATCAGCACGCCGGAGATCAACAGAGCCTTTACCGAATTTTTCGATAAGCTGAGCATCTCCGTTCAACAGGGAAAGCAGGTGAAGTTATTCTACGTCAGTCAGGCTAAAACCATGCCCCCGACCTTTATTCTATTCTCCAACCATCCGGAACTAATCCCCGAGCACTACAAGCGATATCTGGAGAACAGCGTGCGAAAAAAATTTGGTTTCAGCGGCGCGCCCCTGCGGCTTGTTTTTAAGAAAAAATAACAGTTGATTTCAGCCGGATTACTGCTATGATAGAAGCGTAGAGGTACCACTGAAGAACTCGGGTTTATTTTTGTTCAGCCTTATCTGTCTGCTCGTCATGGGCAGCGCTGTTTCCGTCCGCTGCGAACTTGATGCGCAATATACACCTAAAATTGAACTACTGAAAGAAAAGCTGAAGGGATACGGGTTTATCGATGAGGATCTCAATGCGCTGTTCTCGGACAATCGGACGGCCGTCTATCGACCCGTGGTCGGAAACAGCGGGAAAGGCCTCGATTATTTCGGTCCCGTTTTTGGATTACTTACCAAGAGATCTTTAAAGCTCGGATCCGATTTTTTGAAAACTCATGAACGATTGCTCCGGAACCTGGAAAACGAATACGGAGTCGAGAAAGAAATTCTCGCAGCTGTTGTGCGCATAGAGACTAATTTCGGGGCGAATACCGGGAAATACCTGATATTCAACAGTCTGCTTTCGATGATACTTATTGAAAATCGACGTACCTCGTGGGCGGAAGAAGAGTTGAAGCAACTGTTGATGTTCTCGAAAGAACAAAGAAAAGATCCGCTCACGATTAAAGGGTCCTGGGCAGGCGCCTTCGGCATCTGCCAGTTTGTCCCGAGTTCGTACGTAAAGTTCGCTCTCGATGGCGATGGCGATGGGTATGTCGACCTGTTCAATACGCATGATGCCCTTGCAAGTATTGCGAATTATCTCAAGTGCCATGGCTACAACAAGGAAAGTACGGACACGAGAAGAGCAGCTATATACGCATACAACCATTGCGACAACTACGTTGATGCGGTCCTTGCATATGCAAAAGCTTTGGAATAGCGTCCTGCAGCGACAAATCCGGGTTGCGCTTCTTCACTCTGAGAGTTTGCTTGTGATTCGGAAATTGGAATTTGAGATTTCATGAGTCACGAATCATTGAGATTTATGAATTTAATCTATCCAGGGTTTCAAAATATGCTTCAATCCTTGTGCGCACCTGTGATTCCGCATAGAATCTCTGGTCGCCCATGTCGCTCTCGAATACCAGCGCCGGTATACCTGTCTTTTTTGTAAGCATGTCTTTTAGAGTTGGTACGGCGAAAGAAACCGCTTTGCAGCTTCTGTTCATAAACATAATCATGCCGTTCATGGAGTATTTCTGGAACAACCCCAAGGCCATATTTACTCTGTCCTCAATCGTTGAGTTTGAGAACCTGTCGACGTAGTTCTCGGCGAGGGTTACAAGAGGGTCTTTGTCGAGATCGAATTCGAGACTCCACGCGTGTACATAGAGCGACGTCAGAATGACAGCGCCATAAGAACCAAGGAGTTTTGCGTGATCACTGAACTTGAACCAGACCGGGAGGTTCTCCCAATAGAGCCGGTATTTTTCATTCTTAAGAACTCCTATGCCCTGATCGACCTTTGCCTGAATCTCATCACAGAGAGTCTGATAATAATCGACGCATTCCTGCGTGCCCCTTCTGTACACAGCGATTGCCATCCCGATAAGAGCATCAAAAATGCTGATCGGTGAAGGTTTGTACTGGGCCATATCGAGAAATTTCTTATAAAGAAGGCTGGATGCCGCGGAATACTTCATAACTTCTTTCAATCTGTCATAATCGAATTTTCTCTTGGTAACCTCTTCGAGAAAGCCGATAAGCTCTTTCATCTGAATCACGCAATACTGTACGATTTCGTGTCTCGTCCTGGGATCCATTACGTATTCTGGTGTGTCAAAAACAAAAAGCGGGACATTGCCTTCCCGGGCAAGTATCTGGAACCATTTTGTCAGAGTGAAACATTGGGCATTGCATGCAAGGAGAATATCCGGCTTCGGAATACCTCTTGTGACGGTCATTCCTGTATGCCGGTACGCCAGATCGGATCGGGCGTATGCACAGAGATGACTCGTATATCCCAGATTCTCCGTAATGGAGCACATATCGGCGCCCTTTTTGGCCGTAAGATTTGCGACAGCATGGTTCTCCGGGTAAACGGGAATGATATCATGTGCGACAAAAAGTTCTACCGGCGAAATGGCCGTCGAATAACCCACCAATTTACCGAAGTCATGGGCGTGAAAAGCTTCTTCAAGATACTCGTCGGTTATTTTCTTCGACAACTGTTTGGAAGTAAGTTTCTCACTCATCGGGAGGCCTCCCCTTCAAGAGATTCAACGAATGCCTGCAATCTCGTTCTTACATGGGACAGAGATGTCGTCTGGTATTCGGTATCGAGCACATGGAAGGGAATCATCTCTCTTTTCATCGTATTTTTGAGATCGGGCAGATCAAATTCCTGTGATTCACAAAAACCTATGTGCACATATATAACAGCAACAGCCTTTGTCTGCTCATATAGAGTCCTGATTTCTTCGGCATTCTTGTGCACGTTGTTATGGATAGGCGAATAGAAACCTTTCTGGAAATGCCTGTGTGTGAGTGCCTCTATCGGATCTCCCATGTCATCCGGCACCATCCCTTGCAGGTAACGTCTCCCGGTTACGAGGGTGTCGCCGACGATGTTGAGCCTGGATTCGTCAAAAAGATCATAGATCTCCGGTGGATCACATGTTATGCCTACCAGTAGGACATTCCTGTAGCCCTTAAGCGCCTTCCGCGTGAGTCTTGCCCTTATCTTTTCAAGACTTACATTCAGTTCGGTTTTGTCTGCTTGTTGTGAGAGTTTCAGCATGGCAAAAAATTCGCTGTTGCTTATCGACCCGGCAAACGTCTTCTTGATTTCATACAATTCGTTGAGAAGTAATTTGTTCCTGTTGTGTACGCTGATGGACTTCTCAAGGTCTTCATTTCCAATCTTCTTTCCCGACCACCTGCTGAGAGATTCAAGGAGTCGCTGTATCTCCTGTCTCACCCAGTACCTGGCACTTGGCCTGTCTATCTGGCGTGGGGCGAGATACGTCTCGAAGTACTTACCCGGAAAATTGATTCTCCAGATATCGGAAAGGTGCTGTGTAGTATCACAAACCTGGGGGAGAACAAAACCATCGAAAACATCTCCTTCGTAAGTCAGGGCAAGCTCAAGATTGCTTCTGGCGAGTGAACAGGCGTTATCCGGAAGAAGGGTGGGAGCTTTCTTTAAGGGTTTATTCGTACCAAGGATTGTTACGGGCAGCAGATCAAACGCATAAATGACCTCCTCGGGCACATCTGCGATTGTACTCCCGACTACCCTTTTGTCATGTTGGGCAGCCCATTCTCTGATTGAAGGATACGGATCTTTCGCGCACTCAAGCACATCCTGCAGAGTGAGATCTTCCCACATAAAACCTCCGGTTCCAAAGCGAAATTGACCTATTATATGAACCCGTCCTGTTCTTGTCAAGGAGGACAGGCCGTGCAGAACTGTGAAACCGGGATTCGACATTCGAAGGGAGCATAAAGCAGTTCTCTTCAATCCCCCTTCTTCCTTCTCTCCTTCCTGCTTGTCAGCTACACATTTTCAGTTGTTTGCTCCAATAGCCATTGAAGATAGTCGGCCGAAACCATTGAAATCTCTGTCGCTGTAATCTCCGGAACCTCGTAGGGATGCTGCTTACGAATTGCCTGTTCAATAGCAGGGTACAAGGAAGCCCTGCTCTTCATGATCAAAAGCCATTCATCGGTATTTTCGATAACACCCTTCCATGTGTATGTGCTTTTGATGGGGCCCATGATCTGAGCACATGCGACGAGTCTGTTCCGAACCAGGTTGAGACCTAACTGCTCAATAGTATTCCTGTTGTCCGCCGTGGTTGATATTTGAATTATCCTTTCCATTGGAACGTGCCTCCATTTTCTCCGGTTCCATGATTCTCTGTGACCTGTTGTTCGTGACCGTTATTGCCTCGTTCGATTTTCCCATTCCCGCTGCCGCATTGCTGCAAAAAGAGTTATATTACTTTTATCCACAATAGAGAAGACAATTACAGCCTATTTCATTATAATGATCAAATATGGTTAAGCGAAATCCGCAAATCGTTGTGGCAGCAATCATAGAAAATGCCGGGCGTGTTCTCATCGGAAGGAGAAAAGTCGGAAGGCAACATGCAGGAAAATGGGAGTTCCCGGGGGGAACGCTTGAAGAGGGAGAATCCAGGGAGGAATGCCTGAAGCGGGAATTATTCGAAGAATTGGGTATTGTGGTAGAGGTCGGAAAACAACTCTGTACCTGCTCGCACACGTACTCATCGGATTGGACTATTCAGCTCGATGCCTATACGGCGACTCATATCGGGGGTTCTTTTGTGATGAATGACCATGACAAGCTTTCGTGGGTGGGCAGGGACGAGCTCTCTGATTTCGAGTTTACGGAGGCGGATAAATACGTCATCAGTGTATTGCAAAACGCCGAAAGGTAGGCCCGGGGAAGATTGCGGTTTGCAAAACTATTTTATACGCAGTATGCTTTCGGCTCATGGAAATCTCTGAAAACCTGCTCATAAAAAGACTGGGTAAGTATGGCAAAAGCGACGGGCGCATAGTCCGGGGCATCGGCGATGACGGTGCGGTCGCAAGTCTGAGCGAAGGAAAATACGTTTTCGTTCAGGATGCGATGGTGGAACATGTCCATTTTGAATTCTCATTTCTGGACTTTTACTATGTCGGGAAAAAGATCATTGACGTCAATGTCTCTGATATTTTGTCAATGGGCGCTCTACCTCTCTATTTTCTTGTGACAATAGGTGTGCCCGCGCATGTCACTTCCTCTGACATCGAAAAGATGTACAGAGGTATCAGAAACGCGTCCAGAAAATTTCATGTGGCACTTGTCGGCGGCGACACGGTACAGTCTGATACTTTTTTTGTTGACGTGTCCATGACGGGGCGACTCGTCACAGGAAATTACCTGGGACGAAATAGGGCACGTGCGGGGGATTTGCTGGCCGTGACCGGTTATCTCGGAGAGGCTGCATACGGATTAGCTCTTCTAAAACAAAAAAGCCCGGCTAAAGGTCTGATGAGGTTTGTGAAGCGTTTCCAGGACCCCGTACCGCCTCTTGATCTTTGGAGAAACCTGACAAAACGTGGTATAACGCTTGCTATGATGGATATCAGCGATGGTCTGATCGTTGATCTTCAGCGGATGATGGTTGAGAGTGGGAAGTCCGCAGTGGTCTTCATCGAGAATGTTCCCGTTCCATATACTTTACGAAAAAATGGAATGACTGAATTGGCGTTGACGGGTGGCGAAGATTACCAGCTTCTTTTTACCTTTCCGAAACGGAAACTGCCTTTGGTCGAGAGCCTGCAAAAGCAAGGTCACCTGATCTCGGTCATTGGTGAAGTGAGAAAAGGCAGTGGAATACGATGCTACGACAATGGCAAAGAAGTAATGATCAAGAAGAAAGGATATGAGCACTTTGGTGAAACCAATGGATAAGACTATTTACGTTAAAGACATTATAGAAGACCAGATTGCAGTAAATGACTGTTTCGTTGTTCTCAGAAAAGGCATGTATACGACAAAGAACAACTCGAAATATATGAGCGTGGTTCTTCGGGACAAAACCGGGACCATAGAGGCTAAGATCTGGGAAAGGGTCGAAGAACTTAATGAGTTGTTTGACCGTAACGACATCGTTGCAATTAAATCAAGATCAAGGATCTTCCAGGAAAAAATCCAGCTCAATATAACAGATATACGAAGGATAGAAGAAGACCAGTCGCTGCAGGCGATTCGTGAGTTCTTCCCTGAATGCCGGACGGATATCGAAGTACTGAAAAAGGAGTATTTCAGCATAACAGAAGCCTTGAGTGACCGATACCTAAAGGCGCTTTTTTCTGTGCTCAGAGGACATAGCGATATGCTGGAGAAGTTCTTCTTTTATCCCGCTTCAATAGGTGTGCATCACATGTATGTTGGCGGGCTCCTTGAACATTCCCTGTCCCTGACGAAGATGGCACGACATGTGACAGGTGTTCTGGAGTGCAATGTTGATGTAGTGCTTGCCGGATGCCTGCTCCACGATATTGGGAAAATTGAAGAACTTGATGTGGCTAAGGGGTTTAAGTACACGGACCGCGGAAGACTCCTGGGACACATTACTCTCGGCACTCTGATTTTAGACAAGCTGATACGTGAGGTTGATGAATTTCCGGTATCGACCGCAGACGTGCTGTCCCATATCGTTGTAAGTCATCATGGAGTTGAGGAGTGGGGTTCCCCCAAGAAGCCGATGTTCGCAGAGGCGATGATCGTGCACTACCTGGATAACCTTGATGCCAAGATAATGGGTGTAAGAGAGTACATGAAGGAAAATATGGAAGACGAAAAATGGTCCGAATATCACAGACTATACGAATCAAAATTTTATAAAATCTCGTGAAGAGACGATGGAAGTCAGACGGGTATTTATTGACACGTTGAATCTGAATAACGACCTGGCGATCGTAACGGGTCCTATGCACAAATATATCGCCATTGTCCTGAGAAAAGGGAAGGGTAGCAGAATCGATCTGATAGACGGAAAAGGATTCCTCTACAGGTGCGTGGTTAGTGACGTCAACAGCAGGGAAGTGTCTCTGAAAATCGAGGAGATCATTCATCAGCCGAACGAAAAAAGGCCGGATGTTACGTTGTGCGTCAGTCCCATTAAAGGACCGAGAATGGACTGGCTGATAGAGAAGTCAACCGAGCTGGGCGTAAGCAGGATCGTACCTACTCTGTTCAACAGGACGTTGATCAAATTCGATGGGCCTGCCGCCTCTTCCAAGCAGGATCGCTGGAGGAGGATTTCTATCGAAGCCTCGCGCCAATCAGGCAGGTTTACCGTGCCGGAAGTAACGAGCCCTGTTCCCCTTCACGGTCTGACGACGTTATTGAACCCGGGTGTAAGCCGAATTGTACTGTATGAGAAAGAGAGTGAAATAGGGCTCAACGCCCTTTTTTCTTCGTGGAATAGGGAAGACATCTGTGTCGTCATCGGCCCCGAGGGTGGTATTGACGACAGTGAAATCGGCTGGTTGTCTGAGAATGGGTTTGTTTCATACAGTCTCGGCGAAAACATATTCAGAAGTGAAACGACACCACTCGTGGTGCTTTCAATTATTCACTACGAATTGTTGCAAAGAAGATGCAGAAGGTGAACGGGATTCTATTTAGCGTGAGAGGAGGGGTTAATGAATAATAAGGGGAAGGCCGGATGTGGCTGCTTACTCATTGTGTTGGTGGTCTGTGTTATTCTCGTTGGTTTGTTTATGAACCCTGTTTCACTAAAGACTATTACGAAAAAATTAAGGTACGAAGACAAAATGGATCGAGCTGATATTGTGTTCGTACACAGATTCGAAGAGGACAAGGAAGGGGAATTGTACAATGAGGCGTTTCATCAATACAAAATTGGTAATGCGCGCGCAATATACGTCGAAGAAGATCTGACCTTTGGCGTCAGCATCGAACTTGCAATTGCTAAACTTGCGGCGATAAGAGGTATAAAAGAGAATGCAGTCAAAGCAGTTGATGCGCCGGGAGAGGGGATAGCCAAGCTCAATAACTTCGACGAGAAATTCCGGCAGACCGGGGCCAGGAAAGTCATTGTGGTTGTACCTGAATATGCTTCAAAGAGATTTCGTTCTTTCTATGATTTAATACAAAAACAGAGCAGTATTGTCTATATGATAGATCCAGTGCAGGTAACATATTTTGCACGAGATCGATGGTGGAAAGACTCGAAATCACGCCTTCTTATTATAAAAGAGCTTTATCAGAGAGTAGTAGACGATGTACGTAACCCCGAGCCTCAGGAGAGCAGAGAAAAGGAGCGGAAGTAAATCCCGCGGCCGGACTGTTCTGATCCACGGTAGTGGTCAGTGTAGTTTTACCGGGATGAATTATGGATGATAAAGTTGCATTAATCGCGCTTTCACGTTTGCAGGGCCTGAATCGTATTGAAAAGAGAAGCCTTGCTGAAGGTTCCGGGAAGGTGTCTTCTTTATTTACGGACAAATCATCCATCAGGGATAACCGGCTCAGAGGAAAAATTGTTTCATTCAAGGGCTGGAAACAGATAGAAAATGATGTGGCAAAAGTCCGGGCGCTGGGCGGCAGGATCATTACGATCCGTGATACGTCGTATCCTTCCTTGCTAAGAAGCATACCTGACGCTCCCATTGTGCTTTATACACGAGGGCCTTTCAGCCCCGGCACAGAAATGCTTGGCATAGTGGGGTCGCGCAAGGCCACATTTGAGGGGATTAATCTCGCTCAGAAGATCGCACAGACAGTCTCATCAATCGGTATTACGGTTGTTAGCGGTTTTGCGCGAGGTATTGATTCAGCTGCCCACAGGGGCGGTCTGAAAGAAAACGGAAAGACAATCGGAGTACTGGGATGCGGTATCGATATATGTTACCCACCTGAGAATAAGCAGCTATTTAACGAAATAGCGGAAGCAGGTCTCCTGATTACAGAATATGGTCCGGGCGAGAGGCCGCTCCGGTTCCATTTTCCTGAACGTAACAGGATCATTGCCGGCCTCTCCCGGGGTATACTCGTAATAGAGGCATCACAGAGGAGCGGTTCGCTCATAACAGCCCGCCTGGGGTTGGAATACGGAAGAGAGGTTATGGCTGTTCCGGGAAGCGTCTTCCGGGATGAATACAAAGGAGCGAATGCTTTGATTAAGCAGGGCGCAAGACTCATAGAGGACATTAACGATATCCTTGTGTCGTCTTTCCCGGACCACAGGTTGGGTCCGGTGAAGCGAGTTGAGATTGCACAGGATGAGGAAAACATCTTTTCCCGAATCGGAGCGGAAAAGATACATATAGATGAGATCATTCAAAGCACCGGGATGCATGCGAAAGATGTGTTGGCTATACTGACACAATTGGAGATGAAAGAGGCTGTCCGCGAGATACCGGGGGGATTCTATATTCGTAATTGAGGAAAAGACCTGTTTCCGTTAGCGGCAGATTATCTTAGAGTAAAAGCCTTCAAACCTTTAGAGAGACGCTGCCTGGAACTCGAAAAAAGAATGTTGTACAATGACGAGTCTTCGATCCATTTGCAGTTCAGCTGTGCAAGTAGATATTTACATCAGAGGATCGAAGTCTCGTCATTCGCTTCGTTTCATTATTGTGAAACAATTGCATGTGTGGTAAAGAAAGAATGCTCAAAGTGTAATACAATGCCGGTTCTGACCGGTGACTCGTATGAGGAGACGTGAATGGCAAAATCGCTTCTGGTAGTGGAATCACCAACGAAAGTGAAAACACTTTCCAAGTATCTGGGGAAGGATTTCGTTGTAAAAGCAACTTATGGCCATATTAAAGACCTTCCCAAAAGTAAACTGGGTGTTGATGTGGAAAACCACTTTGAACCTCAGTTCACCGTCGTGAAGGGGAAAGCCAAGGTTGTTGATGAATTAAAAAAGGCAGGCAAAGACTCGGATAAAATATACATCGGCTCTGACCCTGACCGTGAAGGTGAAGCAATTGCTTTCCACGTCGCTGAACTGCTCGGAAAAAAGAAGGATGTGTCACGCGTACTGTTTCATGAAATAACAAAGAAGGGAGTTCTGGAGGCGCTTAAATCTCCCACCGTCCTCGATATGGCGAAGTATAACGCGCAAAAAGCACGGAGAATTCTTGATAGACTTGTCGGCTACAAAATCAGTCCGCTTCTCTGGGAGAAGTTGAGCTACGGACTTTCCGCAGGCAGAGTCCAGTCTGTTGCCTTACGACTTGTGTGCGACAGGGAAGAGGAAATAGAAAACTTCCAGAAAGAAGAGTACTGGGTGATAGACGTTGAGCTTGAGCTTGAATCCGGCCGGATATTTGAGGCGACTCTTGAGAAAAAAGGCGACAGCAAACTGAGAGTACTCTCCGGGAAAGAGGCGCAGGCAATAAAGAAAACTATAGAGGCTGAGACGTTCAAGATAAGCAGCATCGACGTAAAGGAAAAAAACCTTAGCCCGCAGCCGGCGTTTATTACGAGTAGACTGCAGCAGGAGGCTTCCCGGGTTCTAAGGTTTTCGCCTAAGAGAACAATGATGCTGGCGCAGAAGCTATACGAAGGTGTGGAAATTGGTGAAGAGGGTCAGGTTGGATTAATTACATATATGAGGACGGATTCGGTACGTGTCTCAGATGAAGCAATAAAGGAAGCAAGGAATTATGTTGAAAAGACATTCGGGAAAGCCTACATACCTGCCAAACCCAATTTTTTCAAGAACAAGAAAAGCGCGCAGGATGCGCACGAGGCCATACGCCCTGCATCTGTACTAATGACGCCGGACAAGGTGAAACCATACCTGGATAAGGACCTTTTTGCTTTGTACAATCTTATCTGGAAAAGATTCATAGCTTCTCAGATGACACATGAAAGAGTAGAAGCAACTGTCGTGAACATCAAAGCAGGAGAGTACACGTTTGTGGCGAGAGGGGAGCGGGTTCTCTTTGACGGTTTCAGCAGGATTTATGAAGAGAAGAATGAAGACGAAGAAGAGCAAAAACTGCTTCCGGAGATGCGAAAGGGCGACAAACTGAAACTCATCGACACCCTTCTCGAACAGCGCTTTACCAATCCGCCGGCAAGGTATTCCGAGGCAACACTGATTAAGACTCTGGAAACAAAAGGTATCGGAAGGCCTTCAACATACGCGTCCATTGTGAGCACCGTGGAAGACCGAGAGTATGTTCATAAAGAAAAAGGCAGGTTGATCCCGACTTCTCTAGGAAGGACAGTGAACAGGGTCATGATGGAGTTTTTTCCGGGGATAGTTGATGTCAGTTTCACCGCGAAGGTAGAGGAGAAACTCGACCTGATAGAAGACAACAAGAGAGACTGGGTACAGACCCTGGAACGTTTCAATTTATCGTTTGAAAAAGAACTGAGTAAAGCCAAGAAAACGATGACGAGTCTGAAAAAAGAAGAAAGGGAAACGGACGTTGTTTGTGATGAATGTGGCAAGACGATGTTGATAAGATGGAGCAAAAACGGTGAGTATCTTGTCTGTTCAGGAAAACCGGAATGCAAGAACAAGAAAAATATAAGGGTCTCTGGAGACGGCAAAATAGAGATAGTAGAACAGGAGATTAAGGGTGCGTGCCCCAAGTGCGCCGGCAACCTGATCGAGAAGAGGGGGCGTTTTGGCCGTTTTCTCGCATGCAGTAAATATCCGGAGTGTAAATACACGGAGCCTTACTCGCTGGGTTACAAATGCCCTCTGGAAGGCTGCGAGGGAAAACTCGTAGAAAAGACATCGAAAAAGAAAAAACGCTTTATCAGCTGTTCCCGATATCCTACGTGCACTTTTGCCACAAACAAGGAACCCGCCGAAGGGCCGTGCCCTGAATGCGGCGCTCCCAGTCTATTTTCTTTCAGGAAGAATCTGCTGTGTCTTCGGAAGGACTGTGGATGGACATCCAGGTAATTGGGGGTGGTCTCGCCGGAACCGAGGCTGCTTACCAGCTTGCGAAAAGGGGAAACAGTGTAACTCTGGTCGAGATGAGGCCCTCTGTGTATTCTCCGGCTCACAAGACCGGATACCTCGCGGAGCTTGTCTGCAGTAATTCCCTGAAATCACAAGAGCTGACGAACGCCCATGGTCTCCTCAAGACTGAATTGAACATCCTGGATTCACTGGTTCTGCGTCTCGCGAATGAAACTGCCATACCGGGAGGAAAAGCCCTTGTCGTGGACAGGGAAATTTTCGCAAGGCGTATTACGGATGAAATCGAAATGAACGGTAATATCCGGCTGATCAGGAGAGAGGCGACAACGATCCCTTCGGGACCTGTTATTATCGCGAGCGGACCTCTCACGAGCGATACGCTCGCGCGTGAAATCAGTTCCCTGACGGGAGAGGAAGGTCTTTCTTTTTATGATGCCATATCGCCGATTGTTGCGGCGGACTCGATAGACTATGACAATGCCTTTTTTGCGTCCAGATACGTGAAAGAAGAAAGTGACGATTATCTAAACTGTCCTCTGACCGAACCGGAGTATCATCTTTTCTATACAGAGCTGATGCAAGCAAAGAGGGTCGAAACCAGGCAATTTGAAAACATGTGTCACTTTGAAGGCTGTCTCCCTGTTGAAGTGATGGCAGAGAGAGGTAGGGACACTCTTTTGTTTGGCCCGATGAAACCGGTGGGGCTTGTAAACGGACATACCGGAAAGCGTCCTTTCGCCGTCATCCAGCTGAGAAAGGAAAATAAAGAAGGAAGTATGTTTAACCTTGTCGGTTTTCAGACAAAATTAACCTACACTGAGCAGGACCGGGTTTTCCGGCTTGTGCCTGCATTGAAAAATGCTGTTTTCCTTCGGTACGGGAGTGTCCACAGAAACACGTACATTCACTCGCCATCATTATTGAATACCTCCCTGCAGCTCGTGAGCAATCACGATATCTTTTTTGCAGGTCAGATTACAGGCGTCGAAGGTTATATTGAATCGACAGCAATGGGTCTCCTGGCAGGGATTTCGGCAAACGAGTATCTACACAACAGGGAATTCATACCTCCGCCACGGGAGAGCTGCATCGGCGGATTACTGAATTACATAACAACTGGAGCGAAGCATTTTCAGCCTATGAATGCAAATTTCGGTTTGGTTAGTGATTATAAGAAGAGAGAAAAGGAGATGGTTGCCCAAAGGGCCATCAGGTCCATAACAATCTGGAAGAATCAAGTTGACGATCATGCAGTTGTGGACGCCTGTTCTTCATGCGACGCACGAATAAACCCGGTGTAAGGAGAGTGCATGGATTCAGATTCAATGCTTTCAAAATTAAAAGAAAAAGCAATTGTATCGAGAAGTATACAAATTGAAGATGCGGAGCTTCTGTACAGACTTGGCCGGGAAAGACCTTTTCTGTTCATGGCATATGCATCCGAGATACGCGAATATTACAAAGGCAGGAGTATCGGGCTCTGTGCAATCGTGAATGCCAAATCAGGCCTCTGCCCGGAGAACTGCAGATTCTGTGCGCAATCCGCCCATCATCACACGGACGCCCCTGTCTATGGGCTCATTTCCGCAAAGGAAATAGCGGATAAAGGCAGGTCTGCCTTCGAAGCAGGTGCACGCCATTTTGGAATTGTCACCAGCGGTACACGTATCAGCAGCGACACAGAATGGAACGAAATATATGATTCGATAGCGGCACTCAACAAGTTTGGGATGAAGGCGTGCGGCTCACTCGGCATGTTAGACGTGGCAATGGCAGAAGGGCTCAAAAAACACGGTCTGTTCCGTTATCATCATAACCTGGAAACCTCCGCAAGTTTTTTTGATATGATTTGTTCCACACACACGTATGACGAAGACATTGAGACAGTGAAGATTGCGAAGAGCGCCGGTCTTTCGGTCTGCTCAGGCGGTATCATTGGCCTCGGGGAGAAGATGCATCACCGGATTGAGCTTGCACTTCTCCTCAGGGAGCTGGATGTTGATTCTGTGCCGATCAACATACTTAATCCGATACCAAACACGCCTTTGGCGGGGGAGCCTGCCTTATCTCCGCTGGAAATACTTTTGACGATCGGCATTTTTCGTTTTATCCTGCCTGACAAAGATATCAGACTGTGCGGTGGAAAGGAAAAGAACCTGAGGCAATTGCTGCCTCTATCGGTAGTTGCCGGATGTAACTCTTTCATGACGGGTGATTACTTGACGACAACCGGAAGAAGCACAGTGAATGACCTCGAGATGATCCGTGACTTGGGTCTAGAAGCAGTCCTGGAGTGAGCCTCTCGTCTCTTATCCGACCGCCGATCCAAGTTTAAATATCGGAAGGTACATAGCGATGACGAGACCTCCAAGGACAACTCCGAGAAACATCATGATCATCGGCTCCATCAAAGCGGTCATATTTGTGACGAGGTTATCTACATCCTCATCGTAGAAATCGGCGATTTTTCCGAGCATGCTGTCGAGCGCACCCGTCGACTCACCAACCTGAACCATCTGGACTACCATTGGAGGAAATATTCCCGCCTGTTCGAGTGGCTCGGACATGGTCTTGCCTTCACTTATCCGAGACCTTGCTACCATAAGGGAATCTTCTATGACTTTATTACCTGCAACCTTTGCGCATATAACAAGGCTCTCAAGTATGGCCACGCCGCTGGTCAGCAACGTAGAAAGTGTACGTGTAATTCTTGCGACTGAGGACTTAAGCGCCAGGACTCCAAATATGGGGAGCTTAAGAATAAGGGCATCGATTTTGCGCTTGCCACTATCAGTTTTATAATATTGGACTATAGCGATGACGACAGCCGCTACTATAATGGCAGCAAACACGCCATAGATAGACATGAGAAGATGGCTAAGGTTAATGACTAATTGCGTCATGAGAGGGAGTTCGGCACCCATCTCCTTAAACATTTTTTCAAAAACCGGAATGACAAACAGAAGCAGAACCAATGTCACACCGATGGCAACCGTTATAATTGCTATCGGATAGATCATTGCTGATTTGACTTTCTTCTTAAGTTTTTCCGATTTTTCCATGTAAATGGCAAGCCGCTGCAGGACGTTGTCGAGTAAGCCGCCTTCTTCTCCCGCAACTACCAGGTTTACGTACAGTTCATCAAAGCATTGAGGGTAATCCCGAAGCGCGTCGGCAAATCTTGATCCACCTTCGATCTTGGTCTTTATTTCGCGGACTATTCCTCTGAAATTGACATCCTCCATCTGATTGCCCAGTATGTCGAGGGATTGGACGAGTGGCAGGCCGGATGTAATCATCGTCGAAAGCTGCCGTGTAAAAAGTACGATATGAAGCTTTTTTATCTTTTTCTTAGGATTATAACTTTCTTCTTTGGCGCCTTTTACCTCTGCAACTTTGGTGAGGATAATGCCTTCTTTTCTCAATGTGGCGCGAAGTGAATCTCCTGATGATGCCTTGGATGAGCCCCGTTTCAGTTCGCCGTTAAGCGTTTTTCCTTCCCAATTAAATTGCGGCATAGGTCAATAATACCTCAAAATTATTTTTATGCAAATAAAAAAGCAGCTACACAATGTTTTCGGTCAACCGTAATATATCTTAAATAATAACAATATCCTGTGATTTCGGTCACTGTGCTCCGCAGACCGGTCTATTCCCGCAGAACGCTGTAGAACGTCGTTCCCTCACGTGTAATCAGTATGACGATGCCCTCCTTTATATTAGCGGATTTCATAGCATCCTTAAACTCGGAGATACTCCGGACCGGTTTTCGGGCCACCTCTCTGATAATGTCTCCCGATCGGATATCGGCTTCCGCGGAGGGGCTGCCGGGGGTAACATCCGTCACAATAACGCCTTTTCTATCTTTCAGGTCAAAATGTCGTGCTATTTCAGGCGTAATCTCCTGGACGACCAAACCGAAATCCATTTCGATGTCCGGCTTTTTAGAAGGCTTTGGAGTCTCTTCGGGGAGTTCTCCAATAATAACATCCAATTCCATTGGCTTACCGTCCCTGATCAGACCCACTCTAACTTTCTTCCCTATTTCAGTGACCGCTACCAGCTTGGGGAGCATCTCACTGTCCTTTACTTTCTTCCCGTCAAATGTAGTGACGACATCCCCTCTCTTTATGCCTGCTTTCTCTGCCGGACCGTTCTCGCTCACATCTGCAACAAGTGCACCTTCGATATCGTTCAATCTAAAGTTCTTTGCTATTTCAGGTGTGATCTTCTGAATGACAACTCCGAGCCAGCCTCTTGAAACTTTTCCTTTGTTTTTTAGCTGTGACATCAGATCCTGAACCACATTAATGGGAATAGCAAAACCGATACCCTGTCCACCGGATACGATCGCCGTATTTATGCCTATTACCTCTCCTTTAAGGTTTAGGAGAGGACCGCCGCTGTTCCCCGGATTGATGGATGCGTCGGTCTGAATGAAATCGTCATAGGGACCCGCGCCGATGACTCTGCCTTTGGCGCTGACTATGCCTGCCGTGACAGTGTGTTCGAGCCCAAAAGGGTTGCCGATCGCAACGACCCAGTCCCCTACAAACAGTTTATCTGAGTCTCCGAAAGTGGCTGATGGCAATGTGTGGTTAGCATCTATTTTTATCAGCGCAATATCCGTTTTCGGATCTTTCCCGATCACTTTTGCATCATATTCCTTACCGTCAGCCAGTTTAACCCGTATACTCGTGGCTTTTTCCACAACGTGATTATTTGTGAGAATAAAACCGTCTCTGTCTATCAAAAATCCTGAACCGAGGCTGTTTTGTTTGTATTCCTTCCTGGGAGCATTGCCGAAGAAGCGGTTCATGAAATCGTCTCCGAAGAAGTCTTTAAACGGATTCGCGGGACCCATAAACCTGTCCTGCATATCAGGTCCTTTTACAACCGTTGTTGTACTGATATTGACGATCGTGGGCTTAACCTGATTTACCAGTTCGCTGAAACTTGGAAGGTTGCCCATAAATGCGACATTTTTTGTGTTTTTTCTAAGAGCATCTAATGATGTTCGATCAGGAATCAGTTGAGCCTTCACATAAACAAAGGTGACCGCAATAAGAGCAAGCACAGAGATTGTAAGCAACCACTTCCTTCTTTCCATATTCCCTCCGAAATCTACACAGGTAAGGTTATTACAAACCGGCTGCCGGCAGAAGGCCGGCTTTCTACCTCTATGGCACCCTTATGCGCCTCGGCTATCCATTTACTGATGGAGAGGCCGAGACCGCTTCCGCTCTCACGTTTGCGTGAGCGGTCCGCCCTATAGAATCTGTCGAAAATAAACTTGATATCTTCGTCAGAAATGCCGGTCCCGTTATCCTGGACTGAAATTATTACATTACCGTTGTTTGTGGTTGATGATACCCTGACAACGCCGCCGTCTCCGGTATACTTTATACCGTTCTCCACAATATTCACGAGCATCCGCCTGAGCTTCAATTCATCTCCGACGATACGCACATCCGCGAGATCATCGACTGCCAGGTTTATCTGTTTCCTTTCAGCGAAGAGTTTCATACTTACGCAGACATCCGCGATTAAATCTCTTAATGAAATATTGCCGATATTGAGTCTTATATCTTTTCGGTCGGCCTTCGAAAGCAGTAACAAGTCATCGATGATTTGCGCCATTCTATCGATTTCTTCCAGATTGCTTTCGAGCAGATGTTTGTAATCGCTCTTCTCTCTCTCTTTTCTGAGGGCAACTTCTGTCTCCCCTTTGAGAATGGTTAACGGGGTCTTGAGTTCGTGTGAAACGTCTATGCTGAATTGATTGATTCTCTGAAATGACTCCTCCAATCTGGCTATCATGGCATTGAATGTCTCAGCCAGTCTGCCCAACTCATCCTTTCTGCCCTTGATATTGATACGCTCATCAAGATTCGTTGAAGATATCTTTACAGCTGCCTGTCGAATCTGGTCAACCGGATTAAGCGACTTCTTTGCGAGGAAATAGCCCACAACGACGGTTACTCCTAACGATGTGGGTATACCGATAATCATGATGATGAGAAGTTTTCTCATAGTCTCATCGAAGTCCATGAGAGATGAACCGACCTGAATGAAACTCACCTGCTTATTTTCTATGATGGGGATAGTTACTATTCTGGTCCGCGAATTTTGATTTTCCACCGTCTCGTAGACTATCTCGCCTTTTGCGCCTCTCTGAAACGTCAAATAGGGAACAGGGACAACTTCCGTTTCCATATCATTCATCTTTGCCCCTATTTTGCCTGACGGATCAATAATCTGTATAAATTTTCCTTTAGGTTTTCTTCCAAATACATTTTCCAGATACCGTTCGAAGTTCCCCAAAACGCCATGATTCCGTGTATCTGTCAACGACGAAGAGAGCACATCCGCTATTGATTTAATCTTCGTATCAATGCTGTCCATAAGACTGTTCCGGAGATACACGTACACAAAGCTTGAGAAGATGACGAGGATAAGCGCCAGTATACTGCTGTGCCATATTGTCAACTTCCATTTTATCGGCAGGTTAAAGCTTTTCATGTGATTCTTTTAATACGTAGCCGACTCCTCTCACTGTGTTGATGTATCGTTGATTTGACAATGCTTCCATCTTTTTTCTGAGAAAGTTTATATAGACGTCAACGATGTTGGAAGAGTCGTCCTGGCTGTCCCAGACGTGTTCAGCAATTTCTTTGCGGGTGATTGCCTTTTCCGGATTTTTCATCAGGTATTCCATGATCAGAAATTCTTTTTCGGTCAGCTCAGTTTCCCGTGCTCCGACAAGGAGCTTCCGGCCGTACGTGTCGAGCTTCAGATCGTGATACTCGAGCGTAAGTGCTACAGGCTGCGATCGCCGCCTGAGAAGGGCTCTCATACGTGCCAGCAACTCGTCAAATGAAAACGGTTTTGTGAGATAGTCATCGCTGCCGGTATCGAGTCCTTTCACGACATCTTCTTTGCCGCTCTTGGCTGTAATAATCAACACAGGTGTATCGGTGCCCTCGGACCTAATCTGTTTCAGAAGCTGTAGCCCGTCAATCTCCGGAATCATGAGGTCCAAAAGGAGTATGTCAAAACCGCTTTCGTGTATCCGTTGAAGACCCGCCCGTCCATCGTAAGCTGTCTCAACGAAATATCCTTCCTCCTCAAGACCCTTGGCTACAAATTGGGCAAGTTTGACCTCGTCTTCAATTAAAAGGACTTTCATAGAATGATGATTATTATAAAACATTCCGTAGAAAAACGCGAATCCACCGAAGAATGATTGCAGTTCTGTTCCCTCTGGACAGCTTGTCTATGATGCCGGCTGAGTACTTGAATTTGTTTGACAAAACACTGTCAATGCTATTTAGTATTATGCTTCAGGAACATTCCAGCGGCAAATACGATCAGGAGGTACTGTACGCAGATGAGTCTATTGGGAGCCTATGTGATAACCTTTATTGCGAGTTTCTGTACTCTCGTTATCGAAATGGTGGCGGGCCGCATACTTGCACCATTTGTCGGTGTCTCAATCTATACATGGACAAGCATTATCGGTGTCATACTTGCCGGCATAAGTATCGGTGCTTACATAGGCGGCACATTGGTGGACAGGTTTCCATCGAGAAGGACGCTCGGTATCCTGTTGCTGATTTCCGGCATTACCGCAATTATTATTATACCGGTGACACAGATGGTTGCGTCATACCGGTTTCCCGTATCACTGATGATGAGGATTTTTATCGTCACGTCGATCATCTTTTTTGTGCCGAGTTGTGTACTCGGGACGATATCGCCCGTTGTGGTGAGGCTGACTTTGAAGAGTCTTGAAAATGCGGGAAACGTGATCGGAAAGATATATGCCATTTCTACTCTGGGAGCTATTATTGGTACGTTTGTAACCGGCTTTTTTCTCATCTCGTGGATGGGCACAAGGACGATTGTCCTGGTGGTAGGTGCTGTTCTGATCTTTGTTGCTATTCTGTCGGGGTCATGGATTAAGAAAAAGGCGAGTATAGCGGTATTCGTTTTCCTCTCCATCGTCGTGGCATGCCCGGCGCTCTGGGCAGCAAAGGGCTATATTCACAAAAAGATGCTTAGCGGAAGTTACTACTACTACAAGGAGAGCGATTATTTTACGATAAAAATCTCCAAGATACTGGGTGACGATAACAAGACCGAGCTTGAGGCGCTCATACTGGACAATCTCATCCATTCATATGTGAATCTCAAGAACCCTCTTCACATCGAATATGAATATGAACGAATCTATGCCGATGTGCTCAAATGGAAGTTCAATCAGAATGAAGCGTTCAACAGCCTCACTATAGGCGGTGGAGGCTATACATTCCCCCGTTACATGGAGCTCACGTTTCCTCAGGCGCATATTGACGTTGCCGAAATAGATCCTCAGGTCACCCGCGTGGTTTACGAGAAATTGAATATGCCGCGGACTTCGAGGATAGTGACGTACAACATGGACGGCCGATGGTACGTTATGAACTGCAAAAAGAAATATGACCTCGTCTTCACAGACGCCTACAACGATCTTTCAATTCCGTATCATCTGACAACCAAGGAATTTGCTGAAGAGATAAAGGCTGTCATGAATCCGAACGCAATACTGATGTCCAATATCATCGACAATTTTCAGAAAGGCGGATTCCTGCCATCGTATATCAAAACCTTGAGGGAAGTGTTCGGCCAAAAAAACGTGCATCTCATTTCTGTTAGTCCCAATTTCAGAGAGACACGGATCAGTACATTCATCGTGCTTGCAAGCAACGGCACTATCGATATGAATGCCTTCGATCAGTTTGTTAAGAACGAGCTTGGACGGAATGCAACGGCTGCTGTTCTTCCTGAAGACCTCATGGAGGAATTCATCAACAAGAAACAGTCTATCATCATAACGGATGACCACGCGCCTATCGACAATCTTATAGCGCCTGTTTTTGAAGAGCGGTTCGGATACAATCGGAAAAAGTAAAGCAGCGCAGCACATGGTGCTGACGACAAAACACGTAATTAAAGGCGGTTTCTCGTAAATCAAGAATCGAAATTTTCGGGCCGAGACCCACAGAGACCCTATGGGCCAGCAGCGATGCAAATCCCGACTTCCATATCACAAATAAAACTCAAAATGACAAACACGAAACGCCAGATACGTCACGTGTTTTCGCTTACAGCCATGAACTATCAGCTGGTTTTGAACCGCTACACCCGATACCCGACACCCTTTCTTCTGCTCTCATGACCCCATGACTCAACGACCGAAACGAATGTTGATTTCTGAGTGGATTTCTTTTATCATGTTTATAAGGCGGGAATAACTCAGCTGGTAGAGTGCAAGCTTCCCAAGCTTGATGCCGCGGGTTCGAGCCCCGTTTCCCGCTCCAATTAACCTTTTGATATTATTGAAGGCATATACCTGAAAACTCGCTTCTATTCCGCTTCTATTCGCTTGGCTCAACTTTCTTAAATCGAATCACTCTTCCGCGGTTGTTTACTATGTCCGAAAGCCGTGAAATGTTCCCATGATAGTACCTCTGAGTAGTCCTGACGTCGGTATGTCTCATCAATTCCTTGGCCTGTAGTGCGTCTATGCCGTCGTCCACTAATTGTGTGCAGAAAGAGTGCCTGGAGGCTTCATAATAGGTGACATCAAGACCTGTATATCTCTTCCACAGCACATTGGGCATTTTGACTGAATATCTTTTCCCCGTATCAGGATTAATGAAGATGTAGTCTTCCCGGGAACTTGCCTTTCATTTTTCTTTTCGCGATTTCGGCGCCTCTGTTAGAAAGCGGAATGTACTTCTTGCTCTTCCCTTTTGTAGTCTCAATGACGTGAACGTACGCGGATACAGTGCGACGTATCAAGGCGCGCATATTCTTGAGGTCGACGTCTTTTGGCTTCAGAACTATTAATTCTCCGACCCTAAGGCCCGTCTCCATGCCAAATTCAATGATATCTCTGTACCGCTCGGGTATCATGCTCAGATACTTCGCTTGGTCTTCGTAGCTAAGCGCTATGCGTTTTTTGCCATCGATGTTTTCGATAGTAGGGAAGGGTGGTACATCGCGAACTCCTTTCTTGAAAAGCCATGTAAAAAAGGCGTGAAGGCTCACAAAAATGTTTGCTCTCGTTTTCTTGCTTAAGGTCACCGGCAGATTATCTTTGAATTCTTCGAGTTGTTCAAGTCTGATCTCTTTTGCATCCCAGCCTTCAAAGTAGGGTACATAGTAGTTTTTTATGTAGCCTGGGATGTTGCTGAACGATGATGGTGAAATATCACCGTCTTGGCATTCTTTTTCTTTATGATCTTGCCATTCTTGTATCTTGTTTTCGAATTTGTGCTCCTTCACCTTCTCGTCCGTGTAGTCGACAGGATTAGTCGCTGGTAACACTACCAGTGTGTACGATAATCAGTTGAGTAGATACCACACGCAGTACTCAAACTTCACGGCGCTAGGTCAGCCCGGGAGCGTCTCTTTCCCGAAGCCCGGCAATATAATCGTGAACACAACCTATACCTATTATCCCCAGAATTCAAAACTGTACACTCTACTGACACAGAAACTGGTAAACGGCTCACCCGTTGAATCGTTTCTCAACCTTACCTATCAGTACGACCTGGCGGGTAACATAGTAGCGCTAACGGATGCGGTAAACAATGTAACCCATACGTACGCCTACGACCCACTGAACAGACTCCTTACCGCCACGGGTGTCGGTACAAACGCGTATACCCAAACGTACACGTATGACCTGATCGGAAATCTTACCTACAACTCGGATGTCGGGACATATACGTATTATTACAACGACAAACCTCATGCGGTACGTTCCACAACTGGAACAGTCAATATGGCGCTCACCTATGATGCAAACGGCAATGTGACGAGCAAGACCGGCGGTGCCAACCCGTTACTCAGCTCCATAATATGGAACGAAGACAACAAACCTGTTACAATAACCGCAAACGGATCAAACGTGAACTTTGTCTATGACGGAAATGGTAACCGTGTCATGAAGACAAGAGGAGCAAACGCAACGTACTACTTCGGTGAGGCGTACGAGATGAGAAACGGGGTCGGAACAGTTCACCTATTTGCCAATCATCAACGCATAGCAACAATACGAGATAACGGCCCTATCCAGTACTACCATGGCAATCATTTAGGCTCCGCATCCGTTGTTACCGATCAGAACGGCAACCTTAAGCAGAAGATAGAATATTTCCCGTATGGTACCTATCGTGCCCAGGGCAGTACCTCAGGTACCTATGATTATGACGGCGCATTCCCTAACGTCAAATACACCTTTACCGATCAGGAAGACGATGATGAGACGGGACTGTACAACTATGATGCACGTCTGTATGATCCGCAGTTGGGGAGGTTCATATCGGCGGATACGGTAGTGCCAAAGTGGACGGATACACAAAGTCTGAACAGGTATAGCTACTGTGAGAATAATCCGTTGAAGTATATCGATCCGAGCGGACACGAACCCAGTGAGAATATTGACGACTGCTATCAGGTGGAAAACTACGGAACATGGAAAGTGGGTGGGGATCCCGGAACAGGGGATGTTAGAGCAGGTGGCGATATCGCCGCTGATGATGAGCGTGGTACAGGATATGTTACCCCAGATGGGTTCATAACGCTCAAAGGCCCCGCACTTGAAAATTCAAAAGCTCAAGTTAGCATAGTAGTTCAAGGACCTGGGGCGAAGGGAGCCATGGGCGCCGGTGCTGGTTTCAGCACTTCTGCGTTAATAAACGCAGATGGGGCTATGGCATCTGCCAATGTTGATGTGGTTGGTGGCGTTTCACTTTGTGGTACTATTATGGAAGTTGGCCTTGTTTATACAAAGAATGCTGATGATATTAAAGGAACGTGTAGTTTATCCTTACCTGGTATAAGCATAACGGGGTATTTTGATAAGGACGTAAATTTTTTAGGATTGTCCTTGGGCGGAGGCCCCGGATTTGGCCTTGATTGCTCGGGGTCAATCAAAGATATAGGGACTTGGGGTACCAAACCATGAAACTTATACTAACGAAAGGATATTTTACAATTCAAACATCTCTTTCCGAGAAAGAAATTATGGAGAGACTTAAACAAAACGTTGGGAAAAGGAGAATGTTTTTCTTTAATAATGAGAAAGATTTCGAAGGGGAAGTTCATAGCTATGGCTTTGATATCAGGGAGGCGGTTGGATATAATTGTTTATTCCTTCCAGTTTTTCATGGAAAATTTGAAATTATGCAAGGCAACGTTCTCATTAACGTTAGGGTATCGAACATGTTGGCGGGTTTTGGAACCTTGTGGGGATGGGCATGGGCCCTAGGTCTCATCTTTGTTGGCGTAAGGGAACTCCAAGGTGGATCTGATAATATAGCAAATTCTCTGGGAGCCTTAGGATCTGGTATCTTTTGTGCTGTTCTTGCAGTTTGGTTTGCATGGTTTTATCAGCGTAAGCTAAACGATGGAAGGAAATGGCTTAAAACATTATTAGGACAATAAGGGACAACTTGCGGTTGATATTAAAGGGATGATTTATGATATGGTGGAGGGATTGGCTGCCCGTGGTAAAAAATAATGGATTGGAGTAATGAGTATGAATCGGGTTTACATGTATTTAGCGAAATTTGTAGCGCTGGTGTGCTGCATTCCAAGCATCGTGTTTCTCCTCTTCTATCTGGGTGATAATAGCAGAAGTGCTTGGTTTTTTGCTGCAGTAATAGCTTTGGGAGATTTACAGTTATTTGTTTTCTCCCCGGATCATTCGATTATTGCCGGAGCAAAAACAATAGCATTTTTTGATTGGCTCTTTGCAGTAACTGCAGCTATTCTCTGTTTTTTATTTTTTACGGAAGTGTCTCTAACTCTTCGTGTGCTTAGCAGTGTATGCTTATTTCTGAGTTTTGTGGGTTTTTCGGTGAGACGACGCAAGGCCAAGACATAGCGCCTCTCCTAGAACTGTAATCAAGTCGGGTCAGCGCTTGACGGGAGACATCCAGCCGGTGTGATACCCTCGAGACAGTCAGTATAGAGGGTAAGTCTGGCCAGTCTCCGCAAATATTGCGGCGTTTTCTACAGTGTAATGGCATACGGAAATGACAGAAAGAAAATATTTCTATCCTCTATTGACTTCGATAAGTTTCTTCCTCGCCTTTCTGAAAATCTTACTAAGTGCAGTGTAGTCCAGCATCTTTAGTTTCACGGAAACCATTGCCGTCTCTAAATCCAAATACCCCGTGCAACGCATTCCGCAAGTAGTGTCGGGAAGAATGGTTTTAATGTAAAACGAAAGATATAACGGTATTTGTTTCTGAACGGTACATTGCATTCCGAAGCCCAGATGGTGGAAAAATCAGAGGAGATAGCATTCAACAGCTTTTAGCAGGGATATAGAAGCTTGTATCGTGCTTTCTAAGCTTATATGACACTATAGCGCCCCTTGTTTACGGCTATCTTCCTGACAAAGGGAAGAGGGAGCTTATAACCATTTGACTTTGTTTCTTTGTCCATGTCAGCCCCCGCGTTATTTCGGCCTACGTGAACGAATAGTGCGAAAACGTGCGACGAAATTTGCGCATTGTGTGTTGACGCGGCTCCACGACCATTGTCGCTTTGTTCGATTCCCATCGCCATGCCCAATCTCCAGCCGCTTCTATTTCGCTTCTATTGCTTCTCTAAAACAGCCATTGTCAATGTTCTAAGGACTTTCGATTCCCCCTGGGGACGCTTTCTATCTTATCGAAATTCTTCAGTTCATACCTCAAAAAACTCGCTTCTATTCCGCTTCTATTTTTGCTCTTTTTTCGCCGCGGTTATATCGACCATATTGTCCATTTTCTGCACAACATCAATCGGAATAGGGGACGTAGTTGACTAATTTGACAGACACGGTTTTGATCTTGACAGACTCATCCGGCATGTGTGTACAGTAATGAACATAGACAGGAAAGAACTATTTGCAGCAGGAAAGGAACGAATTAGAGTGTATGCAAGAAGCCTCCTCTGTTATCTTGCTGTAAGAGAATTGGGAATAAGCTAGGTGGACATGTCATCGTTGCTCACGCTTTTCCCCCACTGCTGTAACATGTGCTGTTAAACGTGGTGAGCGTATTGCCCGTGAAAAGAACATCAGTCTAAGCTGACAATGATATTTGGCGAATATAAATATGTAAAGATCGTCCCCCCTGTTCCCGCGGGTTCGAGCCCCGTTTCCCGCTCCAATTTATTCTTCGAATAAATTGTCGCGGGTTAGATCTTTGCCCGCTCCCTAAACCATCGCGGGTGAACCGTACCCGCTCTTCCAAGAGCCTCAAGGGTCGAATCCTGGATTTCTCAGCTTCAGTTTGCAATTATGTTTGGGTGTTAATTCGGTTCCCGATTAAAATATAGTATATTAGATTTATGTCTGACGAGGCGATCATCTCCTTCGGGTGCTGACGGTTATCTATGTGCGATTATGATGGTAAAACAAAATTGATTGTCAAGGGTCTGCTGGTAATCTGTCTCACTGCGCTTGCAGCGCTGAGGCCCGGTATACTCGAAGTGTTATTCAACTACAGGATAGCCGGCGCAATGCACGTGTTTCATATCCTGTGGGCTCTTACCGTTTTTATTCTCCTGAAGAGAATGATTCCAGGGCTGAATTCGAAAATGACATCAGGAAAGGTTTTCTTAAGAAACTATATTGCTTCGAATGACGATTCTGAGAAAAGACGACGTGCATTTGTTAAGGAAAAAAAGAGGGCAGACAGTGGTGCAGTCAGATCCGGATTATATTGGTTCCTGCTGCTTTCCGTTATGTGGATGTGGCGTACTGTAGGGATTTTACCGGACATCTGGATTTATGTGATTGTTGTTTTCTTTATCTTCATGGACCAATTCTGTGTTTCGGTTTTCTGTCCCTTTCAGTGGCTCATGATGAACAAGTGCTGCAATACATGCAGGATCAACAATTGGGGATATTGCATGGCTTTTTCGCCGCTGATATTCATAGACAGTGTCTGGACATATTCAATTGTGCTGATTTCTTTTGTTGCGATCCTGCACTGGGAGTATCTGTATTACAGACATCCGGAGAGGTTCTCGGAATGGTATAATCAACGGCTTGCATGCAGAAATTGTACAACTGATTGCACGCGAAAATCCCGTCTTAAGACTGCCGGCTCATAGAAGAATAACCTGTCTGACGCATGCGCGTGCGTAGAGTCGAACTTCCGTTAAGTGCACATTCAGAAACGACTTGTCTTCGAGTCCTGTGCCAGGATGTCTGAAGAGCACAAGATCATCTTTCGGGGATATTCCATTATACTTATTGATTATGCAGCAGTTCCTTCCATAACCGTGCAAGTCGGTCGCCCTATCTCCTGTTGACCGGATTATGTGGCAGGAGTCTCTGACGCCAAGTGGAATCTCTCCAGGCATGTTTCCCCCTGAATCACGCTTGTATTTCAGCCCTTTTGCATTTAGAATATGCGTCAGCATTGCAGCAGAGTACGTTTGCCGGAGGACCATGTGTTTGAATATCATGATACTATTATAGTAGGCGGAGGCCCGGCTGGAATGACGGCAGGTCTTTATCTTCAAAGAGGAGGTATTGATACCCTGCTTCTGGAGAAGGTTGTCCCGGGAGGCACGCCGTTGAATACCGGAATGGTAGAAAACTACCCCGGATTTCCCGAGGGGATAACGGGCAGGGAGCTGATGGACAGGTTTGCCGCCCACGCCAGGGCTTTCGGATTGCGTACGAAAGACTTTTCCGAGGTCCAAACGATAACTAAATCAGAAGATCATTTTGACGTGATCACAACGGAGGGTTCGTACAGCTCAAAAGGTATAATAATTTCTTCGGGCACAGTGCCAAAGAGTATGAACGTGCCGGGCGAGTCCCAACTTATCGGAATGGGTGTATCCTATTGTGCCACGTGTGACGGAATGTTCTTCAAGAACCTTGACGTTGCGGTAATAGGCGGAGGTGATGCGGCCATCGAAGAGGCCCTGCTGCTCGCGAATATTGTCAATAAAGTGTACGTAATTCATCGGAGAAACACACTGCGGGCCCAGAAGATCTTGTGTGACAGGGCATTCAGCAGCAAGAAGATCGAGTTCTTGTGGAACCGGAAGGTTCTGAGTATTACAGGAGAGAAACAGGTGACCGGCGTTGCCATTGAGGACACTGTCACGGGTGAACAGACATCTGTTCCGGTGAGCGGAGTTTTCGTTTATATTGGATCCGCCCCGAACACGGGTTTTCTGAAGGGGCTCGTCAACACGGATGAATCCGGATTCATAATGACGGATGAAGAAATGGCAACGAATATACCGGGTATCTTTGCTGCAGGCGATGTTCGTCGGAAATCACTACGGCAGATTGCGACCAGCGTAGGTGATGCTGCAATAGCAGCGGTTAGCCTCGAAAAATACATTTTGCAGAATCGATCATGATTATGGATCGAAGCACGCCATCCGGTACCAGGATTGGTTTGGACGATCTGCTTTAAGGGCAAGTGATGAGCAATAGACAGCCGGGACGTAGCAGGAAACTTCGGAAATTCAGAGTTGCCCTGTACGTATGCGTTATTATGCTCGTCTGTTTTTCCGTCGCCGAAGCGAGGGACAATGTGATACTCATCCAGACGGGTACACAGGATGCCGCCTTATGGAATGGATTAAAAAGATTTCTTACCGTTCAGGGGTACGGTATAAGCTCGTATGAGGCCGCGGCAACGATTGAGCAGCAGATCCAGAACGCGAACAGGATAAATAAGGAGAAGAATGCCGTTCTTCTCTTGCTGGAGTTGGTGGTCTCTTCAACGGAAGGTGTTTTCATCGCGGTTCCGCAAGCGAACAAAGGTAAGGGAAAGATACTGGAAATAGATGAAGTTCAGAGTGTCCAGACGACGAGTTCAGAGGCCCTCGCCGGAATAATGACGGAGCAATTCGGTTCCCGTGTCAGGAAGGTGCCGTTGTTCTCATCGATCGGCATCGATATGCCTGCTGTATTCTTGAGAATTGATTGTCCCAGGGAAAAGACGCGTGAGGTATACCAGAAGCTGGCTGATGGACTACGCAAGTATTTTGACAGGAGCGATAAAGAATGAGAAGGAACGGAAGAGCGAATGACCTTATACGACAGCTCAAGATCGAGAAAAATTTTCTAAAATACCCGGAAGGATCCGTATTAGCTGAAATGGGCGAGACAAAGGTGATTTGCCAGGTCAGTGTAGAGGAAAAAGTACCGGCGTTTTTAAGGAATTCGGGTAAAGGATGGCTGACGGCAGAATATTCCATGTTACCTCGTGCTACCCAGACACGGTCGGCTCGCGAGTCCGTATCGGGGCGTGTTGGTGGACGGACCCATGAAATACAGCGACTCATCGGAAGGGCCCTGCGATCAATAGTCAATCTGGACATCATTGGCGAGAGAACAATATGGGTCGACTGTGATGTTATTCAAGCGGATGGCGGCACCAGAACGGCAAGCATCACCGGTGCTTACGTTGCACTTGTCGAAGCATTGTGGAATATGAAAAGAAGAGGCATCATAGACCGGATTCCGCTGAGAGGCAGCATCGGGGCGATCAGCGTCGGCATGGTGGATGGTGAAGCGATGCTGGATCTATCGTATGATGAGGATTATCGTGCGGAAGTCGACATGAATTTCGTTATGACGGGTAAGGGAATGCTTATTGAGGTACAGGGGACTGCAGAGAGAAAGGCTTTCACAAAAGAGCAGTTCGATATCATGTATCAGTATGCCTGTAAAGGCATAGCTGAGATTACGCGCGTTCAGAAACTCGCGCTTGGGCAACTTTTTCCGGCATGAGAGATGTAATCATTGCCACAGAAAACACCGGCAAGTACAAAGAGATCGTCTCCCTGCTCGGCAGTACATTCGAAAGGTATTACAGTCTCAACGACTTCAGCGAAAAGATAACTGTCGACGAGGACCAGCCGCATTATGTTTCCAACGCTCTGAAGAAAGCCAGGAAAGCAGGTGACAGATTTGGTATGACGACGCTTTCCGATGATTCAGGACTCGAAGTACAGGCGCTGGACGGCAGACCCGGTCTTTACTCTTCGCGCTACGGAAAAGATGATGAAGACAGGGTGGCGAGACTTCTGCATGAGCTGAAAGACGTACCTCCGGAAAGGCGTCAGGCCGTCTTCAGGTCATACGTTGTGCTGTATATTCCGAGAAGTGACAGGTGTTATGTTTTTTATGGAGAATTGCGCGGTTCTATTGGTTTTGAAAGACACGGCACGGGTGGTTTCGGTTACGATCCGGTTTTTTTTGAACCAGGTCACAGCAGGTATCTTGCGGAACTGAACGTTACAGATAAGAATGCACTGAGCCACCGGGGCAGAGCCCTGCAATCCATGAAACGGTTTCTTAACGTTGAATTCTATCGCAACGCAGCCATGACCGCAGGTCAAAGCGTTAGCTGAAACAGCAAATTACAAGTTCCAAATTCCGAATGTCAAACGACTTCCGACCTTGATGATTCCAACCATCAAACCCTGGATGAATTCCGCTTCCAAGGACTTATTTCAATTGCTGATGTTGCCCATAGCCCTGTTTCCGCATTCATTTCCATTTGCCTGTTGAGACAGTCTGTGGATTAGACATTTGCCACGATTGCATCATATCCCGCTCTAAAGGCTCTCCTAGTCAGATGCTCGAGTTGTTTTTGCGATCCTCACAGGTTTCAAGATGTGTATC
>CAYYLU010000015.1:0-28270 GCA_964472475.1 uncultured Syntrophus sp.
CGCTGAAACAACAACCAAATCACCTATACCAGACCCCCGCTTGAAAAAGCGGGGGTTGTTGCTTGGACAATTTAGAATTGCCCCCTGGAGAAGTTCCAGGAACCGGCGCATGATCACGACTGAGAAATTCTATTTATTCGACGTGGGCGTGAGGTGGATTTTATCCTTGGGGACAAAGACCTTGCCATTGAAATTAAAGCATCTTCGCGAACAAACAAAAGTGCTATAACAAATCTGCCGGCGTTGTTGGATGATGGGCCTGTCAAAAAGTGTTACGTGATTTGTCTTGATAAACAACCCCGTCGATTGCACAACAACGTTGAATCGATTCCCTGGCAAATGTTCATTGAAAAACTGTGGGATGACGGATTCAAGCTTTAGCGAAGATGAGGATACGTGCACGTTTTCGCTAAAATCCCTTTGTAGACAGAGAACCAGATCGAAAACCCCTGAATGCTCAATCAAGTGCGCTTTCACTGGCGATTGTTCTTGACAGACAGCACCCAATTTGATATTTTTTTCACAAGATAGGATTTCAAGATAACAATTAAAGCTTAAAGAAGATAGTTAGTTGAATTCATTCAATAAAACTATTAATATAAGACGAATATAGGAGGTAATTATGTCGCCAGTCAGTGCGACCTATTGGGGCCTTTCGGGCTATGTTATTTTTTGGGTCATGTTCCTGGTCACAATGGTCTTGTTTGTTCCAAGAATGGTCTTTCTGTATAAACTCATGCTATTGGGCAAACCGGAAAACCGTTTTGACAGAATCGGGGAACGCGTGAAAAATACCCTTGCCACGGTTATTCCGCAATGGTGTACTCTCAAGAGTGTCACTGCGAAAGACCTCGCGGGAATCGGACATGCAGTCATGTTCTGGGGCTTCAGTTTTTTTCTGCTCAGCTATATCGTCCTCATTGGCTTAGGTGAAGGACTTGGTCTGCATACTTTCATCAACGGTACTGCCTTTGAAACAGTCTTCCTGTCTGTGCTCGACATTGCAGCTGTTCTCGTCATGGCAGCTATGGTGTGGGCTGCGATCAGACGTTATATCATGAGGCCTCCGCGGCTCGAAATAAGTGTCGAAGCGGGTTTCATCATGTTCCTCGTATTCAGTTTAATGGCACTTCATCTCTGTATAGAGAGTTTTGCCCATGCTGCTGAAGGTATAACTTCGGGTTGGCCAATTGTATCGACTGCGATAGCAGGTTACCTGGTCAACAAGGGGATACCCGAGGAGACGTTGATCTCCGTCTCTCGCGGTGCATGGTGGATCCACTTTGCTCTGATCTGCATCTTTACGATATATATTCCACGGTCGAAACATCTCCACGTGCTCGCTTCGGCATTTAATGTCTTCTTCAGACCACTCGATCGCAAAGTCGTGTTGGAACCCATTCCTCTTGAAGCGCTGGAGGCAATGGAAAGTGAAGGTGTTGTTGATCTCGGCGTGGCCAAGCTGCAGGACCTGAAATGGAAAGACATTCTCGATACGTACGCATGTGCAAAATGCGGTCGCTGTCATGTTAGCTGTCCCGCTCAGGCGAGCGGTAAGACTCTGTCTCCCAGAGAGTTCCTGCGGCATATCAAAGACCATCTGCTTGAGGACGGTCCTGCACTGCTGGATGGAAAAACACCGGTTGAGGGTGAAGGTAAGAGTCTCATCGGCGACGTCGTCACTGAGGATGAGATATGGGCATGTACGACGTGCGGGGCCTGCCAGGAAGTGTGTCCGGTCAATATTGAACATATCCGGAAGCTGATACAGATGAGACAGAACCTTGTACTGGCGCAGAATAAAATGCCGGAAAGTGCTCAGCTTATGCTGAGAAACATGCAGACAAGAGGCAACCCATGGGCCGGTGCTCAATCGTTGAGATTGCGTGGCGACTGGACTGCAGATCTCGGGCTTAAGATTCTCGGCGAGACGGAAGAAGCCGTAGACACCTTGTTCTTTGTCGGTTGCACGGGCGCTCTTATTGACCGCAACGTACTTGCCACTATTGCCTTGACCAAGGTTCTGCAAGGCGCGGGAGTAAATTTCGCCGTACTCGGCGAGGCCGAACCATGCTGCGGTGATCCGGCGCGAAGATCGGGGTATGAATTCCAATTCCAGATTTCGGCGGAAGAGAATATCGAAATATTCAAGAACTACGGCATAAAAAAGATCATCACCTCTTGTCCTCACTGCTACAACGCCTTAAAGACAGAATACCCGCAGTATGGACTCGAAGCTGAAGTGATCCACTACACAGAATTGCTGCCGGAACTTATCGCCAGCGGCAAGTTGAAACTGACAACTCCGATAGAGACGCTCATGACATACCATGATCCCTGTTACCTCAGCCGGTACAATCAGGTCTTCGCGCAGCCACGTAAGATTATCGAAAACCTCCCGAAAACCAGATTTAAAGAAATGGAGCGCTCCAAAACAACCACTTTCTGTTGCGGCGGTGGCGGGGCACATATGTGGATAGAAGAACAGCACGGCACCACGAAGATTAACCACTTGCGCATGGACGAAGTGATACAGACAGGGGCACAGACGGTTGTGACATCGTGTCCGTTCTGTCTGCAGATGCTGGAAGAAGGTATCGAACAAAAAGGTGTTAAGGAAACATTGCAGGCCAAGGATTTGATCGAAGTAGTTGAAGCGGCAATGAAACAATCTTAATCACAAGAGGAGATTTATATGAACATTATCGTTTGCGTGAAACAAGTACTCGACCCTGAAATACCACCGGCGAAGTTCAAAATCGATCCAGACACAAAACAGGTAATCCCTCCTCAGGGAGTACCGCCTGTCATCAGTGTGTATGACGAGCGGGCGATTGAAGCCGCATGCAGGCTCAAAGACAAACTGAAAGGCAAGATCACCGTGCTAAGCCTTGGCTCAGAGAAAGCAGTAGATGTCGTGAGACACGCGGTTGCTATGGGTGCGGACGACGGGTTTGTGCTTTCAGATCCTGCTTTTGACAATCTTGACAGTTTTGGAATTGCCCATGTCCTCTCAAAAGCAATCCAGAAAGTGGGTGCATATGATCTGGTGCTTTGCGGTCGCCAGTCAGCAGACTGGGGCGCCGGTCAGGTAGGATCAATCATTGCAGAGATACTGGGAATTCCGGTTGTCACGCTTGCCTGTGATATTCAGGGATTAGACGGCGGGGTCCAGGTAAAGAGAATCGTCAGTGATGGTTTCGAAGTAGTGCAAGCACCGCTTCCAAGTGTCGTCACCGTCAGCAGCGAGATCGGCATGCCGCGTCTGCCTGCCGGCGTGAAGCTCATGATGGCACGAAAGAAAGTGATCCCTATTTGGAAAGCGGCGGATGTTGCAGCCGACGCCGCAGCAATCGACAAAGCAAACGCGCATTCAGACGTCACCGCTCTTTCAGTTCCCTCACGTAAAGTTGAGTGCGAAATAATTACCGGCGCAACACCCGGCGAAGCGGCCGCCAACCTGGCATCTAAGATTGCCAACTTGATATAACGGAGGATAATTCCATGGATAATAAAGGCGTATTAGTTTGTGGCGAAATCGTTGAAGGTAAGTTAGCTCCGGTAACAACAGAACTCCTCGGCGCCGGTAGAAAGCTCGCCAATGACCTCGGCGAAGAGTTGAGCGTTCTCCTGATGGGTAGTGCCGCGGGCAGCCTTGCTCAGGAAGCCATTGCATATGGCGCGGACACCGTCTACACAGCGGAAGATGGGCAGCTTGATCAGTACAACTCAGATGCGTACACTCAGGTAGCCGCAAACCTGTGTAAGAAAACGGCGCCCGCAGTCATGCTGTTTGGCCACACTGATGTCGGGACAGATCTGGCGCCAAGGCTGAATGGACGTTTGGGCGGCGGACTCGCAATGGAATGTATGTCGCTCGAAATAGACGGCGCAACAAAGAACCTCGTTGCCGTTCGACCCGTGTTTGGCGGAAACGCGAATGCGACAATGGTTTCCAAATCGGCACGCCCCCAGATGGCAACAGTAAGAGCGAAAGTATTTCCACCTGCTGAAAAGACCGATCATCAGGGTAAGGTCTCCCCAGTCGAAGACAAGCTCGATGTCTCGGCACTCAAACTGAAGGTTGTTGAGAAGATTAAAGAGCAGGTTGAAGGCGTAAAGCTGGAAGATGCAGAAGTTGTCGTAACCGGCGGACGAGGTATGGGCAACGCGGCAGATTTTGCGAAGCTTCGTGAATTAGCAGATGTACTCGGCGGCGCAGTCGGTGCGACCCGCGTGGCATGTGATGAAGGCTGGGCACCGGCAACGTTACAGGTCGGCCAGAGTGGAAAGGTTGTAAGCCCGAAGGTATATTTCGCGGTCGGTCTCTCCGGTGCCATGGCACATATTGCGGGCTGCCTTGGATCAAAGAGTATTGTCGCAATCAACAAGGATAAAGAGGCCAATATTTTTAACGTCGCTCACTACGGGATAGTTGGAGATTGGAAAGAAATTTTACCTGCTTTAACCGCAAAATTCAAAGAGATTAAAGGCAAGTAAGTCTTCAAATACTTCTTCCGCGGCCTTCCCTCAATTTCGTGCGAAATTGTCAGAAGGCCGCGGGGCTTCAGTAACAGAAAATGGTGCCCTTCTCAAACTTCATTGCCACAATCTTAGGCATTTTCAGAATATGTCTCCGACCCCTTGGCTGTCAGCTGGACTGATGACGGATTGACTAACAGCGAAGAGTATAGGAAAATAAGTCCGATGGATGGAAGATCGATACAGACAGCACAGTAACAATTATCTGTCAGAAGCCTTCGGCGGCATGCGTGTGGCCATCGCGGGAGAAAGGGAGAAAAGGACATTATGGCAGTTCAGGGCACTTACAGACTGGTTGGCAAAAAAGTAATTATTCGTTTGCGTGACAGAATTTGCGAGACTCCGGAAGAACTTATCGCGAGTGAACTCTTCCGCGAGATTACCACACGATTCCTCCTGAGTGTGCGCAAGAAACATTCTCCACTCCTGCAGATATTCGACAACAGGCAAACAGATGATAATCTCGTGACCGATCTAATCAGCCTTTTCCAAATCCTGGTGAAAATGCCTCTCGATTCAGTTCCGAGGCTCATGGATAATGGCGGGAACTATACGAGCAATCCACTATTGCTCCAGACGCTCGTAGAGCAACTGTATAATTTCTGGAGAGACTTTGAACGGTTTATCGTGTGCGATTCGACCGGGGATGTTCTGGATCAGCGGCCCTACCGTACTTTCAGTTCGACAATTGAATCTTTGACACACCTGGTTCGCCAGACATACAGAGATATCGAAGAAAACATCGTGGGGCGGCACCCCAGTATCTACCGGCAAGTCAGAGCAGGAGGAGAAGTGGCTGTTATCGCCCTACCAAAGGACGTTGCCCTTCCCCGAGGCGTTTATGAGAGACTGCGGGAAATTCCGGTCATACGGCAGATAATGCTATATCCACCCCTCCTGTTAAATCCACCCATGAATAAACGAACGGGCAAATTCGAACGGATCCAGGAAAACCCTCTCAATTATGTTGACATAGCGCCTGACGAATGGCTCTGTTATCCCGCCAAAGTAGGACCGCTCCTCATTCTCGTGTACGTTCACGAGAAATTCTATGAACTTGGGTTGGCCTTATGTAATCTGTTTGAACTCGCTGATGAGGAATTCCTTAACAGGCCGGTCGATGCCGTGTATCTCTTCGGAGTACCCGGTTCGACTCTCGATTCTCTGGCACCAATGCCAACAGTGTTTTACGAGGACTCAGATCACGACATGCTCGCCGCAGCCTGTCCTAACCGGGATGAATTCGGATATTTCGGCTATCTCAAGAAGATGATTCTCACTCTTCATAACATCAAAGCCATGAAGCTCGGCAAGATGCCGTACCACGGTGCTATGGTGAGAATACTGCTAAAGGATGATCGTCCGTTCTCGATACTTATAATCGGAGATACCGGCGCCGGCAAATCGGAGACACTCGAAGCTTTCAGGATTATTGGCGAAGAAATAATAGAGGAAATGATTGTAATAGCTGACGATATGGGCTCGCTCGATATTGACCAAGACGGGAATGTCCTCGGGTACGGAACCGAAATCGGAGCTTTTGTCAGACTTGATGACCTGGGACCCGGGTATGCCTTTGGTCAGCTCGACCGGTCTATCATAATGAATCCAAACCAGGTAAATTCAAGGATTGTCCTTCCGGTTACCACCTATGAAAATCTTATGACGGGTTACCCGGTTGATATGGTGCTGTACGCAAATAATTATGAGGAAATTGATGAAGAACATCCGATCATCGAAGAGCTGGCCACGCCAGATGCCGCGCTGCATGTCTTCCGGGAAGGTACAGCAATGAGCAAGGGTACCACGACGTCGACAGGACTCGTGCATACGTACTTTGTCAACGTATTCGGAGCCGTTCAGTATAGGAAACTTCACGATCAGATCGCGACGAAATTTTTCGAAGCTCTTTTTAAGAGACAGGTCTTTGTGGGCCAGCTGCGTACCAGGCTCGGAATAAACGGTTTTGAAAGAACAGGGCCCGAGGAGGCTGCGCGGGCCTTACTGTCAGTGATTTCCAAAACGGACAAATAGTAGAGAACAACAGCTTGAACTGGTTGTTCATGACGATTCTCTCGAGAGATGCTCGCAGACCGCTCAGAACGACACGGCAACGTAAAACAGACCACTGAGCGGGGGTCGCTATGAGCAATTTCTTTTGTTATCCAACAATCATTTCTGGTTGACAGAGGGTGTGTGTACATGGTTAATAATCAGTCATGGAATAATAGTTCCGGATAAACCAAATCTGATGGACAAAGGATGACAGTACATGGCGCTAGACAAAGAAGCTTTGTTACAGAAATATCAGGAGTTTAAGTCCAGGAAACTGAACCTCAATATTGAACGGGGACAGCCTTCCGACGCAAATTTTGATCTCTCTAATCCTATGCTGACGATTATCACGGAGAAGGATATTCGCACCGAAAGTGGCTTCGACCTGCGTAACTACCCGGGGGGTGCATTGGGACTGCCCGAGGCACGCGAGTTCTTCTCAACTATTCTCGAAGTCAGCCCCGAAGAAACCATCGTGGGGAATAACGCAAGCCTTGAGATGCTCAGCGAATTACTCATGATCTTCCTGCTTCACGGCAATCGGAACAGTTCCAAGCCGTGGATCGAATGCAAATCACCGAAGATGATAGTGACCGTTCCGGGTTATGACCGTCATTTCAAGTTACTGCAGTCACTTGGATTTGAAATGATCCAGGTGAACATGACCCCGAAAGGGCCCGATATTGACGCTATCGAAAGAATCGTCGCGGAAGATGAAGCGGTGAAAGGCATGTTGTTTGTGCCGACGTACAGCAACCCTACCGGTGATGTCATAGCTGATGAAGTAGTCGAAAGGCTTGCGGCGATGAAGACTAAAGCCGCTGATTTCACCATCTTCGGAGATGACGCTTACTGCATTCATCATATCTATGACAATCAAAAACGCCCCAAGAATCTATTGAATGCGTGCAAAGAAGCGGGCAACCCGGATAGAGCGATCATTCTTTCTTCTACGTCCAAGATTACGTTTGCGGGAGCCGGCATAGGCTTCATAGGTTTAAGCACTGAAAACGTGAAATTCCTCAACTCAAACCTGTCAGCCCATTTTATCACGCCAAACAAGATCGAACAGTACCGCCATGTGAAATTTATCCAGAATTACCCCGGAGGGATCACGCAGCTCATGAAGGATCACGCAAAAATACTGCGTCCCAAATATGAATTGGTAGATCAGGTTTTGACCGAAGAATTAGGCGGAACCGGATTGGCAGAATGGACCAGACCCAGAGGCGGATATTTTATCAGTCTGAATACAAAAAATCCCGTGGCAGATAGAGTTGTTGGCCTTGTCAAGAGCCTGGGGGTCGCTTTAACCCCGGCAGGTGCTACCTACCCGTTCGGGAAAGACCCGAATAATACGAATATCAGGATAGCCCCGACGCGTCCCCCACTGGAGGAATTGAGACCGGCAATAGAGATTCTCGCCTTGAGTATCAAAATCGCGTCCTATGAATATGAAAATGGGGTCAAAATTGTGAACTGATGCCCCTGTTGTGCCGATACGCACTCCAGGATAGATCAAGATAAATCTTTTTACTACTTCAGAGAAGTTACTCTGGCGTTTGTCGGGGAAAATCTGTTAAAATACCATAGGATTGTTGTCCACGTTTCGGCAGGAATCCGATGTCGTTCATGGACAAAAACAAGGAGTGGAGAAGTTGTCCGTGTCCACGTGCCTATATATGCCTGATTGTTGCCGGAAGCACAAAAAACCCGGGCCTCTCCATTCAGTTTTTTCATACATATGGTTCGCACGACAAGACCGGAGAAAGCCGCGCTGTTAAAAGCTCGGGCTGCCGCCGTGTGCTCACAAGAACTTAGGAGGTACACATGAATTCTACAACACAGTTGAACCCGAACAGTGAGGGTGCAGGACTCGCTCCCTGCAAATCCGGCTGCCCGGCAAACATTGATGTTCCCGAGTATATTCGATTTATATCTCAGGGACAGTATGACCTCGCAAGGGCGGCGATTGCCGAAAAGGTGCCCTTCCCAAAAAGCCTCGGGTATATATGCTTTCGGCCATGTGAGTCGGTTTGCAGACGGGGAGAGATTGATAAGCCTGTAGCGGTGTGTCACCTCAAACGCTTTGCCGCCGACAACGGCAATCCGCAAGCCATGCTTCGTGAACGTATGGCGTTCAAGAAAATAGCAAAAGACAACGCTACAGGAAAATCAATAGCCATCATCGGTGCCGGACCGGCAGGTCTTACGGCAGCTTATTTTCTGGGGCTTAAGGGCCATTCGGTAACCATTTTTGACAAAGAGGCCGAACCGGGAGGGATGATGCGCTACGCCATCCCGGAGTATCGACTACCAAAAACCGTTCTCGAAGAAGACCTTACTTACATGTGGCGTCTGGACGTGAAATTCAAAGGAAATCAGAAGGTCAACGTGAAAGACTTGATCCTCCGATACGACGCCCTTCTTATCGCATCAGGCAATCCAATTCCCCGGAAACTACGGATAGGTGGTGTCGAACTTTCGGGTATTCTCTGGGGTCTGGACTTCCTACGCTCCATCAGACAGGGTGAAAAAATGGACGTAAAGGGAAAGGTGATGGTGGTCGGAGGAGGTCACGTCGCAGTTAATGTTGCCCTTAGCGCAAAAAGACTTGGCGCGAGCGAAGTATCCATGGTATGCCTCGAGAAACGTGACGAGATGCCCGCTTACAATTGGGAAATCGACCAGGCCCTTGAAGAAGGTATCCAGGTCCACACCTCATGGGCGCCAAAGGCCCTGAAAGGTGAAAACGGATCAGACGTCTCGGCGACGGGCGGGTACACGTTGACCGGTAAGAAAATTGTGCGCGGCGCCAGCGGAAAAGTCACCGGTGTAGAGTTTATGCGATGCGTCAGCGTTTTTAATGAAAATGCACAATTCAGTCCCGAGTACGATGATTGCGAGATCAAATATTTTGATGCCGATACGGTCATTTTTGCGATCGGCCAGGCGCCTGATTCTTCATTTATCGATGTTGAAGGCATCACGACAGAAAGAGGGTTTGTGACCGTTGACAACGATTTGATGACGACAAAGAAAGGTGTTTTTGCTTGTGGTGAGGCAATTCAGCCGCTTGGTTCCGTTATAGATACCGTTAAGCAGGGAAGGATGGCAGCGGAAAGTCTGGACAAGTACCTCGGCGGGAACGGCAACATTGACATCCAGCTCTACGACAGAAAATCGTCCGCTCAAAAGATCGAGAGGGATGAAGAAATCGTCAAAGAACAGCGTGTCCCCATGCGAAGGCTTCAACCGGAACAGCGGATCGATTTCTCTCTCATTGAACTCGGTTATGACAAGGACGAAGCGGCCAAGGAAGCATCGCGTTGTCTGCAGTGTGACCTAAGGTTCAGCAAGTAGATGCCGGGGAAGATCAGCCGCAAGAACATATCGAGTTTCTGAGAGCTGACAGGATCGGATATCTGGGCGTAGTGTAAAGCGACGGTTTCTCCGGGCATTTTTGCCGTTCTCCTGTGTGTGTTTGTTTGTCGCCCGCGCATTGGCTTAGCTGCGAATGCAACGATGTGAGCGCCATCTTTCTCAGGATTGCCGAAGGAGAAATCATGAAGTATGCCATGTTTTATACTATTGCGCCTGACGGATCGAAGAACATTGCAGACAGCATAGCAGCACACAGAGAACGATTGGACGAGTTTCATGCGCGCGGTGTACTGGTGATGGCTGGTCCTCTGGGAAATCCACCCGAAGGGGCTCTGGGGATCTTCACAAGCCTCGAAGCTGCCGAGGAGTTCGTTCGAGATGATCCATTTGTCATCAATGGCATCGTCAGCGACTGGCGAGTCGTCGAATGGAATGAGATTTTTTCCTGATGCATCTTGAAATGCTGAAAGCTTTTATTGCCCGTCTCATGGCCGAATCCATGAGGTGCCATGATCGACAGTCTCAAATCTTTCATCCTGACCACAAAAGCAGTTCGTACCGGCAGTTCTCATATCGTTTTCCGTTTTTTTTCGCAATCAGCGGAGGCGTCATGTTATCCACCGACTTCCAATACTCGGGTTATTGATCCGCCGTTCATCATTTTTTATTTTCCATTGAAACGGTGGGAATTCAATTTATATTTGCGCGAACAGGCATATCTCTCTTGTTTTTTCAATATGCAAACCTATCATATCATCTGCAGCATCCTGCCTTGCAGGAACCTTTTGCAGATGATATGATAGGTTTTCGATTGGCACCACGATCTATGAAGAAAATGCCGAAAAGAGATCTGTATTCAATTTTGGGGCTGGATGCGGATGCGACTGATGAGCAGATACGCGAAGCATACGTCGCCAGAGCACGCGTTATGCATCCGGACCGGTTTGATCGCCAGAACCAGTATCAGGACTGGAAGAAAGCGAATGAAATGCTCTCGGAATTAAATGAAGCTTACACAATTCTGAAAGATCCAACCAGCAAACTGGAATACGACAAATCCAGGAACGCGCGATTCACAACAAAAGAAAACACTCGACCAGCCCAACCTGGTCCGAATGGATCCGGGCAAATAGACTTGAATGAATTCTCGTCCGGATGGGCAGCGCTTAGTGATCTTCCGATGCACACACGGCAGAGGTTACTCGATCGCCAGAACGACCGGATGCCTGAACAATTCAGGCATCCGATACGATCAGTGTTATGGAATTATTTGTTTATGATAATTCTCCTTTGCTGGTTCGGTTACATTTTCGCTAACGTTAATACGGGCAAGTGGAGTCTGTCGATCCTTGCTGTTTATTCGGTCAACACCCTGATAACAGGCTTTCTAATGGGATACAACGTGAACATTATAGTCCAGTGGATCACGTCAACGCTCAAACCTTTTTTTTATATCACCCCTCTTTACTTCATCAGGACAGGCTTTGACACGGTCTCATTTACACCTATCTGGAACTTGAAACACATTTCAACGAACCGGCATTATAAGTATGGTCTATATCGCACCTCTGAGATCCTGCTTAAATTTGAAGGATACGGGGACAAAATCCGTCTAGCTTCGGCAAATAAGGTGGAAGCGGTATTCGATCATGTGCGAACCTATGACGCAAGATTTCGGAAACAATTCACAGTGAACAATCGTGATTATTTCATCGCGCACGATGATTTTTCCCGTGTAGTCCGGACCAAATATGCGGTAAATACGGAAGCGCAAAAAGGCAGGCAGACGGGTATATATTTAATGAGCATCGCAATCTGTTTCGGAGGTTTGGTTGTAGCCGTGATACTCAATGGCAGTCTTACGCAAGAATGGTTCAGGCACGACCTGCAGAGGACTGATCCCAATGTTGCATCGTCTGAACCAACTCCAAGACAGTCGGTACCTGAATACCCCATTCCTGAAACAGGTGTAGTTCACAAGCAAACAAATGACAGACCCTCAGCCCCTTTGCGCGTTATCGCCAATGACACAAATCATCACCTGTTGAAACTCATAGATTCATACACAGGAGAGGAGGTGCTGAGTCTTTTTGTAAGGAGTGGAACGACCGCGGAAGTACAGGTCCCCTTCGGAGTATACGAGGCACGATACGCCTCCGGGCAGAAATGGTATGGTTATACGTATCTTTTCGGACCGGAAACAACATACAGTAAAGCCGACAAGATATTACGTTTCGAAACGACGGGCACCCGGATTGAGGGATATACGATGACATTACATCAGTCCACGCAAGGAAATCTCCAGACACGCAGTATGAAACCGGAAGAGTTCTGAACATTACAGCATAGGCAACTTCACCACACTTTGGGCGCCCTGAACACGCTCGCCATTTGCTTTTTTATCACACCGGGAATATGCTATATTCCTTTCAATATTCATGAGAGCACCGATGCAGATCGTCATCAAGCTCACCATAAGCGTCGCAATCATTCTCATTGCAACAGCGATCGGCAAGAGACTGCCTTCAACTGCAGGTCTCATCGCCGTCATGCCGCTAGCGGGCGTCCTGGTCCTCGTGTGGATGTACATCGAAAACAACGGGAATTCAGTCGTTATGCAGAGTTTCACAAAAGGTGCTCTCTGGGGTATTCTTCCAAGTATCATTTTTTACATTGTAGCTTTGTTGTGTTTTAAGAAACACATGCCTTTGTCTCTTGTACTGACGTGCAGCTTCGGAGCATGGATTGCGGCTGCCCTGATTCATCAATGGTTTCTGAGGTAGCGCAATTTATGGTTGTGAGACATTTTGGATATCTGATATAGTATTAACGTATTCCTGAATTTGCCGGTCATACGAAAGGGAGATTGTATATGAGATCAACTGGCCATTCCTCGACTAAGAAAAGGACCAGAAAGAAGGGCAAAGACTTTACGATTCTACAAAATGAAAACAATGTTATTATCCTTGCCTTGAAGGAATCTCTCGTCCGACCGGAACTCGACGAGCAGGGTGTCTCTGAATCTTCTCTTAGATTGGAAAGGGAACAGGCCGTAATCCGTCTCGCTCTGGAGATCACGGGTTTTCCACAGGACTTTTCCAAATATGTCGATGCACTGTGGAAAGGCACCAGCCTGGTGCAGTGGCACGGAAGCGGTCTGCACCCGAGCGGACCCTTTCATCCTGCGGGATGGGACATGCCGTGTTACACTGTGAAACTGTATTCAAACCTCCGGAACGCGCAGGCGCCTATCCTGTCGTATGACGAGCTGCAGGTATGTATACGGGAGAATGATCAACGAGCGCTCGAAAGGATTGCCGCCAGCAACTGTTACAGCACATGGCGGGTAGAGGCTTTGCGAAGAATTGAAAATCAAGATCTACTGCGGCATCTGGCTTTGCAGGACTGTGACGATTGGGTACGGTATGTCGCCGCAGAACACATGGAGGACAAGAGCATCCAGAAGAAGATAGACAACCAGGTTAGAGGGTGGGCCATAACAGACCTCGAGCAGGCTCTCGAGGACCTGGTGATTGACAAGCACGCAGCAAAAACGTCGGGCCAAATGAAAGGTAAAATCACCGATATCGTTGCACTTGTTATACCGCCGCACTTTTCCGGAAGATGGTTCTACCAGAGCGGAGCCTGCCGTCCGATAAGCTTTGACAATAACCCTTCAGAAGAAAGGATGGAGATTCTGTTGCGGACATACAAACCATGGACAAACGTTATCACCAGAGTGGTGTTGCATGTCAGGAGAACATCGCCGCTACGGTTCGCCTTCTGGCAAACAGATGTATTCCTGAGTGACTCGCAAAGCAAGGGTAGCGAATGAAACAATCTCGCCTGTTCTGAATAAGGCTGATATATTATCCTATAATCAACGGTTCTCGTACATGGCCGCGACCTTGCGTGATTTTCAGATATTTGTAAAACCTGCCGGATCAGCCTGCAATCTTGAATGTCACTATTGTTATTACCTGAAGACACGGGGAATAATTCCGGGGCGGTTGTCGCGCATGTCTGATGCCCTCCTCGAGGGTTATATTAAGCAGCACATTCAAGCAAGCCCGGGTGATATCGTCCGTTTTTCCTGGCATGGAGGAGAACCGACGCTGCTCGGAACCGTATATTTTGAGAAAATTGTCGCAATCCAAAAACAATACACACCTGCCGGAAAGACTGTTCTCAACGGAATCCAAACCAATGGCACCATGCTCGACGAGAACTGGTGCCGTTTTTTAAAGAAGGAGAATTTCACTGTAGGCATGAGTATCGATGGACCGGCTGAATTTCACAACATCCATCGCGTGGATTCGAGACAGGAACCGACACACAATCAGGTATTATCAGCATACAAACGACTGAGGGCCCTGGATGTTCCGGTCGATATATTATGTGTAGTGCATGCGCAGAACGTCGCACATCCTCTTAAGGTGTACACCTTTTTCAAAGAAATCGGCGCATCAGCGATCGCTTTCCTGCCGCTGGTAGAAATAAATCCGGACGGGCAAATCAGCGATCGAACGGTTCCTGCGGAGAGCTTCGGTACTTTCCTGTGTACCATCTTTGATTATTGGCTGGAGCACGACATCGGAAAGATCTTCGTTCAGATATTTGAAGAGTCAGCCGGGACCGCCTTTACACAGGAACATGAACTCTGCATTTTCCGGGAAACCTGTGGTGATGTACCTGTGATTGAACATAATGGGGATGTCTTCTCGTGCGATCACTTCGTTGATAGCAAGCATAAGCTCGGCAACATTCTGGACAGATCGCTCCAGGCTCTCATTGAGGCTCCTTTTCAGCTTGCCTTTGGAAACGCGAAGAAGGCAGCTCTGCCACGTTACTGCGTATCATGTGAAGTGCTTGAAATGTGTAACGGCGCCTGCCCCAAGGATCGTTTCATCACAACGCCCGAGGGCGAGAAAGGCCTGAACTACTTATGTCCCGGTTACAGGAAATTCTTTCTGCATTGTAGCGGATTCGTGACTCAGCTGAAGTCACTGGCAAGGGTGCACGAAAGGAGCGCGAGCCCGCTGGACCAGAATGCTATTCATGCCGGGAAAACCGGCAGGAACGACCCTTGCCCGTGCGGGAGCGGGAGAAAATACAAGAAGTGCTGTATGAAACGATAGACGTGAACCAGTTAGGTTTTTAGTTTCTTTTTTAGGAAATCAATCGTTCGCTTCCAGGCAAGATCAGCCGCATTCTTATCGTACCGTGAAGTATTTGTATCGTTGTTAAAGGCATGCTGCGCTCCGGGATACATGTGCAACTGATAATCTATACCGGCTTTTTTAAGCGCCTCCTCATAAGCGGGAATACCCTTGTTGATGCCTTCATCGTTGCCGGCGTAGTGAAGCAGCATTGAGGCCTTTATCTTTGGCACATCTTCACTGGCCGGAGGTCTCCCATAGTATGGAACGGCCGCCTGGATATCGGGGCTGTTAACCGCTAATTGATTAGCCATAGCTCCACCCCAGCAAAACCCAACAACTCCAACCCTTCCGGTTGACGATCTGTGCGTTTTCAGGTATTGTGCAGCAGCTACGAAATTTTTGACGGTATCGTCCTGCTTCAATTGATTTATCATGCTTATTGCTTTATTCTCATCTTCAGGAGTGCCGCCCAGCGGGCTCAGCGCGTCCGGTGCAAGCGCGACGAAACCTTCCAACGCAACTCTCCGTGTAACATCAGCTATATGAGCATTGAGTCCCCTGTTCTCATGAATGACAATAACCGCGGGGTGCCTTGCCTCTCCAGTCGGTCTGGCCAGTTTTCCAGCTATTTCACCCGTGAAACCGGGGAACTTGACATCATCTACGCTTAGCCGCGCATCATTTTTGGATGTCAGGTCCGCTCTCGCCTGTTGTTTCTCAAATATCCAGAACAGCGAATTGGCCGCCATGACTCCACCTGCAATCAGTGACAGCCGTGCAAGGAATTCGCGTCTGCCTATGAGTCCATGATGATACATATCATACAAGTCCAGAAGCTTTCCTTTTTTCATAGTCACCCTCCAGGGCATTCTTTTTACGTCTATAACAAAATCTAGAGTGAGCGGCAATAATTGTCAAGCGCGAAATTTGGCTGGAAACCGAATGCTACTCAAATGACCCTACTTCCCTGCTAATCGATTACCGCTGATTGTCTTTATGATATAATAAGAACGTATGTATTTCCGCGTGTTAAGAATCGGTCCGAATGACCGGCCGGGGGGAACAACCTCATAACAACTATTCCTCGAAACCGCTCCTCAAGCTATGTACCAGCCGCGCTTAAGCATCGAAATTATCGGCTGTTTTTTGCAGGGCAGGGCCTCTCGCTCGTGGGAACCTGGATGCAAAGAATTGCCACGGCATGGCTCGTATACCGCCTGACCGGATCGGCCCTTCTCCTTGGCATCGTTGGCTTTGCCGGACAGATCCCTACCTTTATTCTGTCTTCCTTTGCGGGTGTCTTTATCGACAGGTCAAGTCGCTACAAAGTCCTCATGATCACTCAAGTATTGGCGACAGCCCAATCAGCATTACTGACGATCTTGACTATTACAGGACATGTCGCGGTATGGCATATCCTGCTTTTGAATCTTTTCCTGGGCGTCATAAATTCATTCGACATGCCTGCGCGACAGTCTTTTGTCATCGACATGGTGGAGGGCAAGCAGGACCTGCCGAATGCAATAGCACTTAATTCAATGATGGTCAATGGTGCACGGCTGGTGGGTCCATCGCTCGCCGGAGTTGCAGTCGCCGGCTTCGGGGAAGGTATTTGCTTTCTTTTCAATACTATGAGCTTCGGTGCGATCATCGTAGCGCTTCTGGCGATGAAGCTTAAGAGGGTCGAAATCAGGCGGTCCGATGCACATCCCTGGCATGATCTTAAGGAAGGCTACCGATACGTTTTCGCATTCGCTCCAATCCGTTATCTGCTTCTTCTCCTCGCTCTTATAAGTCTCATGGGCATGCCATTTCAGGTGCTGATGCCCGTATTCGCAAGAGATATCCTTCACGGAGGACCGCATACTCTCGGTTTTCTGATGGGTACTCACGGGATAGGGGCTATTGCAGCAGCTTTCTATCTGGCGACGAGAAAGACCGTTATCGGTCTTGGAAAGGTTTCCGCTATCATGTGCCTGTCTTTTGGGGCCGGTCTGCTGGTCTTTTCACTCTCACATTATCTCCTGCTCTCATATGCGGCGATGTTTTTCGCCGGCCTGGGGATGATGGGGACCACGGCATCGTGTAACACGGTGATCCAGACCGTTGTAGATGATGAAAAACGTGGGAGAGTCATGGGCTTTTACGCTATGGCAATATTCGGAATGGCCCCGTTTGGCAGCCTCATGGCAGGCAGCCTCGCGAGCCATATAGGGGCGCCGTATACCGTAATGATCGGCGGTATTAGCTGCATTGCAGCTTCGCTCTTTTTCACTGGGAGGCTGCCCGCGTTTCGCAGGGCCGTCCATCCGATTTATGTGGAAAAGGCAATCTTAAAAAACAGTGAAAAATCGTGAATAGCGAATAGTTGAACAGAGCACCGAAAATCCGGGATCTGCGCTCTGCGCCGGGGCCCGGCAAAAACTCTTGTTTAAGAGCTATGGATTCGTATTGTTGCTGACGCCTGAAACCTGAACCCTGACACCCATGTTACCACAGATTTCATACGAGTCATGGATTCTATTTATAAAGCCTTCGTTCACGAGATCGGATAGAATTCTCTCAAGCCTTTGCTCTTCAGCCCCGGTCATCTCAGTCATCTGTTTGTCCGTAAGAGCAGGCACCTTTATCAATGCCCTCAGGACTTCACCTCTGATCTTCCGGTCTGAGGTGCCGTAGGCCGGTTGTCTGCTGTAATGAGAGCTTCGTTTATTTGGATTATCTACTTGTCTGCGCAATACGGACCCATAATCCATCAGGGCGTAATACCAGTCCCTCGGGTTTTCTCTGTCAAGTGTCGCCTCCACAAGAGGGACTATTTCTCTATCGTTTATACGTTCTCTGTCCCTGAAAAAATGATGAATGAAAACGCGCCGGATGTTCGTTTCTATGAAAACAACCGGCGACCTGAATGCAAAGCTGAGGATGCAACCGGCGGTAGCGGGTCCGATCCCCGGAAGCGTGATCAACGTGCTGAAATCGGCCGGGAACTCTCCGTCATAGCTGTCTCTGATTACCTGCGCGAGTCTGATGAGAGCCAATGCCCTTCTGTTATAACCAAGACCCTGCCATACGTTCAGTACGTCCTTTAACGGGGCATCCGCCAATGAGCAAATATCCGGAAATCGGGAGACAAAGAGCTCGTACTTGCCCAGTACGCGCTCAACCTGGGTCTGTTGCAGCATAAATTCAGAGACAACTATTCGATAGGGATCGTCCGTGTTGCGCCAGGGAAGATCCCGACGGTTTTTTTGATAAAATTCATAGATTATCTTTTTGAAGGATAATACGCCGCTGCGGGAAAGGATCTTTCCTTTTCGGATTACCATCTTACTCTTTCTGCTATTCGCTAACGCCCCTTCAACCTGGAGCCTGCAGCTTTGAGCTATGAGCTCATTCTTCCATTCTAATCAATGATAATAATCCTGAAGCGCTTTCACGACAATAGGACCCCGCTCCATCACTTCTATTGCATTGACGACCGCCTGAGCACCTGACAGCGTAGTTGTATACGGAACTTTATATTGTACTGCCCCCGATCTGATAAGGATGCCGTCCTTTTTGGTGTCCTTTCCACCCGGTGTATTGATTATAAATTGAATTTCGTTGTTCTTAATCAAGTCCACTATATTTGGTCTTCCGTCGGAGACTTTATTGACCACCCGGACATCGATACCATTGCTGACAAGCGCCTTGGCTGTACCCCTCGTCGCAAGCAACGTGAATCCGAGATCTGATAGTTTCTTGGCAATAAAAACAACATTCCTCTTGTCTTTGTTTTTTACGCTTAAAAAGACATTACCTTTCACCGGAAGATTCTGACCTGCGGCGAGCTGTGCCTTCCAAAATGCCGCGCCAAAAGTCTTATCAATGCCCATAACCTCGCCCGTCGATTTCATCTCGGGCCCAAGGAGCGTGTCTATGGCACCGAAGCGGCTAAAAGGAAAAACCGATTCCTTAACAGCAACATGATTGACTGCGACCTCAGACTCTATCCCAAGCTCTGACAAACTCACACCCGTCATAAGCTTTGCCGCTACCTTGGCCCACTGTATGCCGGTCGCTTTGCTCACAAATGGCACCGTGCGGCTCGCCCGTGGATTCACCTCCAGAACATAGATCTTCTCATCCTTTACGGCATATTGAATATTCATAAGACCTATGACCGAGAGACCTTTTGCCAGCCTGTATGTATAATCCTTGATAAGTTCCAGAATATCATCCGCGAGAGAGTATGGAGGCAGTGCACATGCGCTGTCACCGGAATGAATGCCCGCTTCTTCTATGTGTTCCATTATACCGGCTACGACACATCTCTCTCCGTCTGCAACAGCGTCGACGTCAATTTCTATTGCATCTTCGAGAAACTTATCAATTAATATGGGCCGTTCAGGCGAAGCTTCCGCTGCCTTCTCCATGAATAACTCAAGATCCGTTTCCCCATAAACGATCTCCATCGCCCTTCCGCCAAGCACATATGATGGTCTTACAACAACCGGATACCCGATTGAAGAAGCTATTTTCCTCGCTTCTTCAAACGAAACCGCGATACCGTTGTCAGGCTGTGTCAATCCAAGTTCTTTGAGCAATGACTTGAACTTATCCCTGTCTTCCGCCATATCTATGCTCTGCGGAGTCGTGCCGATGATTTTCACCCCGGCTTGCTGCAGCGGCACAGCAAGATTGAGTGGTGTCTGCCCTCCGAACTGTACAATAACACCATCCGGCTTCTGCCGTTCAGCAATATCGAGCACGTTTTCAAAAGTCAACGGTTCGAAGAATAATTTATCGGACGTGTCGTAATCCGTACTCACTGTTTCCGGATTACTATTCACCATGAGGGTCTCATACCCGAGTTCTTTCAGAGCAAACGCCGCGTGAACACAACAATAGTCGAACTCTATCCCCTGCCCTATCCTGTTGGGTCCGCCACCAAGTATCATGATCTTTTTTCTGTCCGAAACGCGGGATTCATCTTCCTGCTCGTAGGTAGAATAATAGTAGGGTGTGTAAGCCTCAAACTCAGCAGCGCAGGTATCGACGAGCTTGAAAACACTATGGATACCCTTTTTTAACCGATCATTACGAATGGCCTGTTCGGTTGTGCCTAGAATATCCGCCAACTGTTTATCGGAGAAACCGTACTTCTTTGCTCGGCGCAGCACGTCTTCCGGAATACCATTTTCGAACAGCGTTTCATTCTTGCACGTTTCCAATTGCCTTTCAAAGAGTATAAGTTCTTCAATATTCGAAAGAAACCAACGGTCTATCCCCGAGAGACTGTATATCTCATCCACGCTAAAACCCATGTTCATCGCGTGTCGCAGATAAAAAATTCTCTCATTATTCGGAGTAATCAACTTCTGCCTTATAAATTGCGGATCATCCATTCCCTTGAGTTTGTCATTTGTAATTCCAAATTTTCCCACCTCAAGCGAACGCAAGCCTTTCTGAAGAGACTCCTTGAATGTTCTGCCGATTGACATTGCCTCACCGACCGATTTCATCGATATCGTCAGCGTTTCATCGGCGCCCTTGAATTTCTCGAATGTGAACCGCGGGATCTTTACAACACAATAATCAATCGTCGGCTCAAATGATGCCGGTGTTTTCTTCGTGATGTCATTTGGTATTTCATCAAGTGTGTAGCCGATAGCCAGCTTCGCCGCAATTTTCGCAATGGGGAACCCTGTCGCTTTCGAAGCCAGGGCCGAGCTGCGCGAAACCCTCGGATTCATTTCTATGATGACCATTCGACCGTTGTCCTGATTCACTCCGAACTGGATATTGGAGCCGCCGGTCTCGACGCCTATCTCTCTGATGATCCGGATTGACGCATCGCGCATTTCCTGGTATTCCTTATCAGTCAATGTTTGAGCAGGTGCCACAGTAATCGAATCACCGGTATGAACACCCATAGGGTCGAAATTCTCGATGGAACATATAATGACGACGTTATCCTTCCGGTCCCTCATTACCTCCAGCTCATATTCTTTCCATCCGATGACAGATTCTTCGATGAGGATCTCATTGATGAGGCTGCTCTCAAGTCCGCGTTGCGCGAGTATTTCGAATTCTTCTATGTTGTACGCGACAGAAGCACCCGTACCTCCGAGTGTGTAGCTCGGCCGGATTATTATAGGAAATCCAATCTGCTTTGCAACATTTCTTGCCTCCTCCATTGAAAAGGCCAGACCGCTCCTCGGCACTTCAAGACCGATCTTTTCCATTGCGGCTTTGAACTGCTCCCTGTCTTCTGCCTTCTTGATGGCCTTGTAATCAGCGCCGATCAACTCGACATCGTACTTGTCAAGGACGCCGGTTTCCGAAAGAATCGTTGCAAGATTCAGTCCCGTTTGCCCACCGAGAGTAGGAAGTAGAGCGTCAGGTTTTTCGATACTGATAATCTGTTCGAGGATATCCGGCGTAAGAGGTTCAATGTAGACTCTGTCAGCCATATCAGGATCAGTCATGATGGTCGCCGGATTACTGTTGACCAGTATTACCCGGTAGCCTTCCTCCCGGATCGCTTTACACGCCTGACTGCCTGAATAATCGAATTCACATGCCTGCCCTATCACAATAGGACCGGAGCCGATAAGCATTACACTTTTTATGTCAGTTCTCTTAGGCACTGTAGACCTCAAATAGCAAATTACAAACTCCAAATTCCAAATAAGAACAGCTCAACGTTTCTGGATTACCGTCTGAGATTTGGGATTTGTGATTTGCCATTTGCTTTTTGTCATTGTTTTTCATGCTGTTCCTTCATCATGTTCCGGAACTTCTCGAACAGGTAGCGGGAATCATGCGGACCCGGAGAGGCTTCGGGATGATACTGAACTGAAAAGATCGGGAGTTCCGCGTGCTCTATCCCTTCCACCGTTCTGTCGTTGAGATTCACGTGTGTTACCCTCACCGGGTGATCCTTTATGGATGAAACATCGACGGCAAAACCGTGGTTTTCCGAAGTTATTGCAACCTTCCCATTCGCAGACTCTTGAACCGGCTGGTTTCCGCCTCGATGACCAAATTTCAGTTTGTATGTACTGCCGCCATACGCAAGGCCAAGCAACTGCTGTCCGAAGCATATCCCGAACAGAGGTACTTTACCGAACAATCTTCGTATCTCGTGAACTGCATACGGCACGCCTTGCGGATCACCCGGCCCGTTGCTCAGCAACACACCGTCAGGCCTCATCGAAAGCACCTGCTCCGCAGATGTTGACGCAGGTACCACAATAACCTGGAGATCCATACTCTTGAGGATGCGGAGTATGTTCATTTTCACTCCGAAATCCATAACCACGACGCGAAGCACCGGGTTCGGAGTTCTGAGTTCCCCCCTTGCGGGGACAGGTGAGTTTGGAGACTCTGTGTTCTGCCCGTCGAACTCATACGGTTCGGCGCACGTGACTTCCTTGACAAGATCCCGGCCGATAATGCCCTGCCATTCGCGGGCTTTTCGTACAAGGCTGTCAGGATCAAGATCTCTGGTTGACACAATGCCCTTCATTGCTCCGCGGACCCTCAGGTGTTTTGTAAGGGCGCGCGTATCGATTTCCTCGACAGCCGGGATGTTGAAGGCTTTAAGATACTCGATCAGGCCTCCCGTTGCCCTGAAATTACTGGTGACTTTGCTGAACTCACGTGCGATAAATGCTTCCACTTTGGGCACTGCAGATTCGACATCTTCTTTATTGACGCCATAGTTGCCTATCAGCGGGTATGTCATTGCAACTATTTGCCCCTTATAGGAAGGATCGGTCATGATCTCCTGGTAACCTGTCATGCTCGTGTTGAAGACCATCTCACCGGTCCTTTCACCCTCTGCGCCGGCGCTAAGACCCTCAAAAAACGTTCCGTCTTCCAGAGCGACCATTGCCTTCATCGTATCCCCCTGCACGCCGAAACACATATCCCGCAGATGTGGTGTCCGATGTTTCGTTCTTTTCTGAATTTGCTCAGCATCTCGTAACATTTTACATGTTCAAAGAGAGCCGGCGTTTCTCCTATAGCTGCCGCCGGACAGGAATTGAGGCAAGCAGTGCATCCGCCGCAATCCCTCTCTGCGGGTTTGTCCGCGACCAGGGGCATATCGGTAAGCACCGTGTTGTACCTCATCTGTGAACCGAAATCGGGGTTCACAAGGAGATTATTGCGCCCGATCCATCCTATACCTGCAAGGGTACCTACATGCTTGTGAGAAATATGTCCCTGCTGTTTCTGCCAGTCTATCACCTGTGAGGCGGGAAACGGCATGGCCGTAAAACCCTGTCTTTCTATTTCCCTCGACAGTTTATAGGCAATGATATCCAATCGATAGTTCAATTGACGGTAATGGTGGAGATACAACTGGTTCGGCCCGTCAAGCACAGTATTTAATACGCCTCTTGAGAGGCTAAGTCCGAAGACAACGGCCCTGGGCAACTGCGATTTTACGGACGGGTCCAGACCGACGAGTTCTCTGGCATACAGAGACATGTCGGCAATACCGGACACATCCGATTCATTTTGTTTAAGAACCGCCGCTATTCTGCCGTTGTAGTCTTCCATGGTCATTTCTTCCCATATTCCCGTAGTACATACAATTGCTACGTCTCGCTTCGGTGCGTCCGTGGATGTAAAGGATGGATACGACTTTGTATCCCATGTATTGATCGGAATTCTGCCAACTTCCGGTTTATAGTATACCTTTTTTCTTGAAGTGTATCAACAATGCAGTGACAGATGCCGGGGTAATTCCGGGAATACGCGATGCCTGGCCGAGTGTCAATGGCCTTGTTCGCACAAACCTCTCTACTGCCTCCCTGGAAAGGCCTGAAACTTCCGTGTACGTAAGATCCGCCGGGATTCTTCTGCCTTCCAGTTTCTTTGCCCTCTGTACCATTTCCATCTGTCTGCCCAAATATCCACTGTACTTGACATTCAGCTCAACCTGATAGGCAATCTTCTCGTCTACCTCTTCAAGGCCTGTCCAGACACTACGGATTTGATCGATTGTGACACCCGGTTTTTTAAGAATTTCCTCAAGTGTCATCGGATTTCTAATCCCTTCAATCCCCGCTGCTCTCAATACACCGTTTGTTTCGGCAGTCGGCTTGATCCGAATGGATCGAAGCCTATCATGCATCTTTTCGATCGCCAATTTCTTCTCTATCGTCTTCTTATACCGTTTTTCACCAACAAGTCCGATTGAATGACCCTTCTCCGTCAAACGGAGGTCGGCATTATCCTCCCGGAGCAGGAGCCTGTGTTCGGCCCTTGAAGTAAACATGCGGTACGGTTCATCAACTCCCCGCGTCACCAGATCGTCTATCATGACACCCGTATATGATTCATCCCTCGCCGGAATAAATACCGTGTTATCTCCGCGCGTCTTGAGCGCCGCGTTTACACCCGCTACCAACCCTTGTGCGGCGGCCTCTTCGTACCCCGTAGTACCGTTTATCTGGCCGGCAAGAAACAGATTACTGACGCGCTTTGTCTCGAGGGTAGGATAAAGTTGGGTCGGATATACGAAGTCGTACTCAATCCCATATCCCGGTCTTGTTATTTCTACTTTCTCTAACCCCGGCACTGTACGAAGCATTGCAATCTGAACGTCCAGCGGAAGGCTCGTTGAAAACCCATTCGGATAATATTCGTTCGTATCCAACCCCTGCGGTTCCAGAAAGACTCTGTGGCGTTCTTTATCCGCAAACCTGATTATCTTGTCCTCGATGGATGGACAATAACGTACTCCAGTCCCCTTAATTATTCCGGTGTAAAGAGGAGAACGATCAAAACCCGACCTGATCGCTTCATGTGTTTCCCTGTTCGTGTATGTCAGCCAGCAGGGTACAAGCGGTCCTTCAATCTTTTCGGTCAAGAACGAAAATGGCTGCGGCGGATCATCGCTGTGCTGAGGTTCCATGCTTGAGAAATCAATAGTTCTGCCGTCGAGTCTCGGACATGTGCCTGTTTTCAGCCTTCCGATCTCAAATCCTAAAGCCCTCAGATTTTCGGAGAGACCGTTGGATGCGGGATCTCCCATTCGACCACCGCTGAAATGTTCCAGGCCAACGTGGATAAGCCCCCTGAGGAAGGTACCTGCAGTGATAATGACAGATTTCGCGAGGAATTTCTCGCCGATTCTTGTTTCCACGCCGCAGGCAGCGTCTTCCTGAACGAGAATTCTTTCGACCATTCCCTGTCTGATAAACAGGTTTTCCTGCTCTTCAACACGGGTCTTCATTCTATGCGCATATCGCGCCATATCCGCCTGAATACGGGTCGACCTTACTGCAGGTCCCTTTTTCATGTTCAGAACACGGAATTGTATACCCGTGGCATCGATATTGAGCCCCATTTCTCCGTCAAGCGCGTCTATCTCTTTTACGAGATGCCCCTTGCCGACACCCCCGACAGCCGGATTGCATGACATATATCCAACGTGATCAAGATTGATCGTTAACAGAAGTGTTTTGGATTGCATGCGGGCAGCCGCGAGTGCCGCTTCGCAACCGGCGTGACCGGCTCCAATTACGATAACATCAAATTCTTTCATGATTTGTCTTTCAAGAGCAATGATACATTATAGCAGGAAACGCGCGCGTTCCTCCAGCTTGTGCCCGAGAAAACTACTTCGGATAGACTCACAAAAACCGCTTCGTCATTACTCTTTCGAGAAAATACTGAAGAATTTGTCCAGAGCCTTCTTTTCCATTTTCGATACGGTCTCCAACTCGCCGGCGTCAAGCCAAACACCCCGGCATTCAGAGCACTCATCGACCCTTGTGCCTTTGTAATCGATCTCGATCAGTTCCATTCCGCACTTGGGGCACCGCATAAAGTGGATTTCTTTTAATTTTGTTTTTTCTTCCAGAGCCAGCTTTTTATGCTTCTCCATTTCAGCTTTTTTCTTTTTTTCAAATTCCGTTCTCGCGATATATTCTTCCTCGTTTTCGCTGGGTTTATCGATCATGAACAGCCTCCGGTGTTTTGTCAAGAAATTGTATCATATTGTATTTCGATGATTCTACACATTAGTATGGGTATCCTTCAAGTCTTTTTGTCCTCATGACTATGTATTAACATATATCCACGTACCTGGATTCTCATGAATTTGTCTTATCCTTGCGTTCGCAGGCTGACAGATGATTTTTTTTGTGTTATAAAATAATCAGGGAATTCTTAAATGATATGGAGGACATATGGAAGAAAAACGCCTGACTGAAAGGTTCAACGACGTGTTTGTGAGTGCTACGCCGATTCTGGAAAACGTGCGAAAAGGATTCGTTACACAGAATCTGGAACTCATTCGCGAGAATAAGGCAAAATTCAAGGAACTGGTGAAAACAAGGGTAGCTGCAGTTCAGAAAATAATCGAAGAACCGAACAAGACGGAAAGTCAGAAGCAATTTCTTGCTTTGATACCTTCTTTCCAGATGATCGGTTTAGCTTTCGAAAATCTGATCAACAAAATGGAAACAAAAATAGAACTAAAGATCCTCTTCAGTGAAAAGGCACTGGCAGAAATAAATGAAATCTACAATATTCTGGTGGAGCAATTCCAGCATACAAAAGATTACATAATTACGAAAAACCCAACCTTGAAAGCTGAAACCAAGAAGGCCTGGGAAAGAATATACACGCTTATTGATGAGTACGCTATGGTTCATCAGAACCGGATGATTACCGGAGTCTGTGTTCCAAAGGCCTCATACCTCTATCTGGATATAGTAGATTCAATTAAAAGATTTTCGCGCGGTCTGATTGATTTCGCGGAGAAGGTCTAGGTAATACTGTTTGGATGTATCTCATGACTGGCTGAGACAGGTCGTCAAGGAACAGGGTGCGATTCAACAACTTGCGGCGCATCCATTCTCCGGAGACGTATTTCTTGTCGGGGGCGCCATACGTGAGATGTTTCTCAAACATGTGCCGAATGATTACGACCTTGCACTAACAAATCCTGAAGACCTTCGGAAAATAGAAGAAATATTCAACAGGCATTCATTCCTCCTCGGAAAGAAGCCGATCCAAACGAGCAGGATTTCGTCAGATTTCCTGTCTTTTGATATTACAATAATAGAAGGATCTATAGAAGAAGACCTCAAGAGACGGGACTTCACTGTTAACGCTATTGCCTATGACATAGCAAGGGATTCTATCGTGGATCCGCTTAATGGTATTGAAGATATTCAACAGATGATCATCCGGTGCCCTGCTGAAGATGCGATCGTCAGGGATCCGCTTCGTATGCTAAAAGCTGTACGCCATTTTGCAGACCTGGACGGGTTCACACTTGATGGAGAACTTCTGGAGTCCATTAGGCTGTTAAAGCCGTCAATCAACGAAGTTGCACCCGAACGGATCAAGTATGAACTAGACAAAATTCTCGTGTCACACAGGGTTCCTGACGGGATCGCAATGCTGGAAGATACCGGGCTGCTTTTCGAGATATTCCCCGACCTCTACGAACTACGTCTCCTTGACATCGAAAAGGAATTTCAACTCGAGACTCTCGGGCACACGCTGGACGGTTTCCGTTTCCTGCACCATTATAACAAAGAATTATTTCTCGATGAAGAAGCCCTGCGCAATGTCGGGTATGCGTTTCTTTTTCATGATCTCGGCAAAGCAAACACATACTTCTTTGACGAGAAGAAAGGCGCTGTTCATTTCTTTTATCACGAGCGGTTTTCACGCGAAAAGGCATCTCACATAATGAAAAAGCTGAGGTTCAGCACGCGCACAGAGCGGGACGTACTCGCACTCATTGAAAACCACATGCGCATTTTTCTGGTCAGCGACAACGAACCGCGCGAAAAGGCTGTCAGAAGAATTGTCTATAAAATGGATGCCCTCACACCTTCGCTTGTCCTCCATACGATGTGCGACCTGTACGGCAGTTCGGGCGGGGTCGACAATCCATCAACAGAACGGGTAAAGAAATGTTGTGAAGAAATCCTCGAAGTGTACAAAGAGTCGCAGAAGACTCCTTTGCCGAGACTACTGAATGGGAGCATGCTCATTGAAATCGGCTTTAAACCGGGACCTGATCTGGGCGCCTGTCTCAATGATATACGAGAAAAGCAGATAGCGGGTGAGATCACGAACAAAGAGCAGGCGCTGGACTATGC
>CAYYLU010000015.1:28370-37337 GCA_964472475.1 uncultured Syntrophus sp.
CACGGCGGCAAGGCCCCTGCATGGCTCTTCGCAAAGATGAAGCGCCTTTCGGCCGCTCTCATAGAAATTATCCTCCTCGAGTTCGGCTCCGAGGAATTGCTGCGTCGTATAGCAGACCCCCATTGGTTTCAAGCCATGGGATGCGTCGTTGGTTTTGACTGGCACTCGAGCGGAGTAACAACAACACTGTGCGGCGCACTGAAAGAGGGGCTCTCTTTGCTCGGAGATGATGTACCAATCGCCATCTGCGGGGGAAAAGCAAAACGTGCCATTCAGACTCCACAGGACATCTCCGCATACGGAGAGAAATGGAGTATCGACACCTCTCATTTCATATCTTTGAGTAGACTGTGCGCCAAGATAGACAATACTGCTGTTCAGGATGGTTACAGTCTGTACCATCATACGTTCATTTTTACAAAGGGCGGGGAGTGGGCCATTGTTCAGCAGGGCATGAATGATCAGACACGTGACGCTCGCCGTTACCAATGGCTTTCAAAAGACAATATTGATCTCTTCTCTGATCCGCATAGCGGAATAACGTGCGACAGCCGTGCAGAGGTGATCAATTATGCCGCGAAGGAAAGCGAACCTGCCCGTATTGCCACAATAGATTTTACAAAAACACATCCGGACACAATGGCAAAAACGTGGGACCAGGTCGTGCTTTCAATGCCGAAGAAACATCAGGTTTCTGAGAGTGATTACAATTCTAAACGTCTGCACAAAATGTTCCAATCTATTTACGAAGCTGCACCCGGGACTTTCAAGGACCTCATCGAAATCAAAGGAGTGGGTCCCCGTACCATGTCTGCCCTGGCACTCGTATCAGAGCTGGTTTACAACGCGCCTCCGCGTTTTGATGACCCCGCCCGGTTCAGTTTCGCGCACGGAGGAAAGGACGGCTATCCTTTCCCGGTTGATAAGAAGACATACGAGCATTCAATAGATTTCATACAATCATGTGTCGACAAAGCAAAACTCGGCGACAAAGATAAAATCGACGCATTTAGACGCCTCTCGAGATTCTCGTTCTGAAATCCGCACCTTACAATCAGAATCATGAGGACTTTACATTTAATTCATCGGGTGGGATACTACATTGGTTACGTGTGTTCGGGGATCAAACACCGCTCCGGAAACATGGAGGAATTGTGAACCGCAGTATATACCGTTGTTCGGCAATTCATCAAATTTGGTTGATCTGTATTACGCTGATTCTATCAGGCTGCGTCATCATTCCGATACCTACAACAGAAAGTAAGGTGCTCGCGGGAAAGCCGGTGGCAGAAAATCAGCTTTCCTTTCTCACACGCAACATCACAACAAAGCAGGAAGTGACCGAACGCCTCGGAAGCCCCGACGTGATCTGGGAAGACAAGCGGGTATTCGTCTACAACTGGGATATGCGCCAGGGAATTCTTTTCTGGGCGATTGGAGCTCTCAACGCTGGAGCATTGGGCGCGGAAGACATTCCCAAACATTATCTCCTTCTTATTCAATTTGACGAACAGGATCGGGTTCATCGTGTCGAGCGGACAGTCCGCCCCCTGCACAAGTCTTATGCCGACTTTCTGCGAGAGTGGTCTGCCGCGGATCCCTTTCCCTCTCGGGAGAAAAATAGCAACGTCGGGAGGGGAGAATGACGATAATCCGGCGCACATCAAATACGCTGGCGCTGCTGTTTTGTTTGAGTATGGTTGGCTGCTCATCTGTACATGTGCTTTCAGACTCTGAGCAACAGGCAATCAATGCCGGTGTAATAACGGTTGTCCTTGTTCGGATACAATGTAATGTGGAGAATCTGGATTGCAGGGCATTCGGGACATCAGCCTGGATAGGAGAACCCTACGTCCATTTGGGTGTAGGCAGCTTTGAGACCATCGGAGAGCCTGTAGGCACAACCCATCATTATTTGTCAGACGAGTCCCGGGGTGAAGGCTGGACCTATTTCCTGCTCTCTCCGGGAGTTTTCTATCTGGCAGTAGTCGGTCCGCGAACGGATGCGATATACCAGAATCCCCGCGAGGCCCCTCGCTGGCGCATTGACATTCCTGAAAACACCGGATTGCTCTATGCCGGCACGCTCACGCTCTCCGGAAAGACAGACAGCACATTCCTGCTCGGCGGAAAAGTAGTAAAACCGGCTGATAACAAGGAAACAATTGTGACAGATGAGAGTGATCTGGCGCAAAACCTGCTCGCAGGACACTTTACGAATCATGCTCAGACGAAAACGAGCCTGATGCAGCCGTGGCGCCGTGGTGATCCCATCATAATCAGATCACCACAAACAGATCTAAAGAGATAACATTGTGAAGGGTTCAATTCTTCCTTGCCTTTCGGATTACCATCGAAGACAGATATACACTTGCTGGTGGGAAGAGGGGGGCGACGTGAGTCCCCGTTGACGTAAATCTGCATTTGCCGCCCGCACAGCGGGCGAGAGGGGGGAGGCTCCAACGGCTTTGCCGCTGGAGCGGGCGACGTGAAGTCCCTGTTGACGTGACTATGCACGTAGACTGCGAAGCGGTCGAGAAGGGGAGGCTCCAACAGCTTTGCTGGTGGAGGGGGCGACGTGAGTCCCTGTAGTTGACAAGTTCAGAAAAAGCCTTACATTACATGAAACTTTATCTTTGTTCTAAGGAGCACACAATGCTGATTATCGAAGACCTGCAGGTGGAATTGGGAGGAAAGGTTTTGCTCAAAGATGTCGACCTTGAAATCCTTCCGGGAGAAACGCACATTCTTTTCGGCCCGAATGGCTCAGGCAAAACATCACTGCTTATGACGATAATGGGATATCCCCAGTATATTGTCAAGAAGGGAAGAATTGTCTTCAAAGGCACTGACATAACCTATGCCCCCATACATGAAAGGTCCTCACTCGGAATAGGTATGTCGTATCAGAGACCCCCGACAATAAATGGGCTCAAAACGCGTCAAATGGTTGAAATCTGCGCCGGACGAAGAAAAGTAAATGTGGATGACATGGCCGAAACCCTCAACTTCAAAGACTTCCTGGAGCGCGATGTGAATGCAGGTTTTTCAGGAGGCGAAATCAAGCGTTCTGAGCTTTTACAGCTCAAAGCACAGGACCCGGACCTGATGCTCTTCGACGAGCCTGAATCCGGAGTTGACATCGAAAATATGGCGCTCATCGGCAAATCCATCGCACGAATGCTCCAGAAGGACGCGCAGAAAGAGAGCACAAAATCGGTCGTGCAGTCCTGGAAAGACAGAACAAAAATGGGTCTCATCATTACTCACACCGGCTATATTCTCGATTACGTCCCGGCGGACAAGGGACAGGTCCTGTACGACGGCGTTCTTGCGTGCTCCGGCAATCCGCGCGAGATATTCAGTTGTATCGGCAACATGGGATATGAGGAGTGTATACAATGCAGAATATAGAAGAAATCACATCAAAGGCCAAACAGGCAGTCGACAAGAAAGCGACCTTCGGAGAAGATATAGATCTCAATCAATACGACAGGTCTTTCGTCCCTCACAAATACCTCGCCGAGGAGGAATTATGTTCTCTGCCTGATGCTGAACAGACGCGCCTTCTTCAGTCCGGCCTCGACGTGACCGGCAAAGGGAGAGGAGGCACGTACTTTCAGAAAGACACGTCAGTCATCCACTGTCACAGTATGGAAGAAGGCATAGAGGTCATTCCTGTGACCGAGGCAATAAAGAAATATGAATGGGTCAAAGAGTATTTCTGGAAACTTGTACCTGTCGATCAGGACAAGTACACGGCGTCTGCTGCTCTTGAATTGCACGATGGATACGTGATAAGGGCACTCCCCGGAAGTAAGAGCGTCTATCCTATCCAGGCATGTTTATACCTCGACAAGAACAATCTGCAGCAGAACGTTCATAACCTGATAATAGCGGAAGAAGGCTCCGAGCTGCATATCATTACCGGCTGTGCCACATCGCCTACTATGAAAAAAGGCGTTCACGTCGGCATCTCGGAATTCTTTGTCAAGAAAAATGCCAAACTGAGTTTTACAATGATCCACAATTGGGCTGAAGAAATGGATGTACGACCCCGGTCGGTCGGACAGGTAGAGGAAGGCGGAGTCTTCATAAACAACTACATTTGTATGAAGCCGGTCAAGTCCATTCAGATGTATCCAACAACACATCTTGTCGGTGAGAATGCCACAGCCCTCTTCTACAGCGTAATAGTTGGTAGCCCCGGATCGAATTTTGATGTAGGAGGACGTACGTTCCTTATGAAGCCCGGTTGTCGGGCGGAAATTATTCAACGGGCGATCAGTAACGGCGCTTATATCATGAACAGAGGCCACCTTATTGGCAGGGCACCTGATATAAAGGCGCACCTCGAATGTAAGGGGTTGCTGCTTAAAGGCGGCATCATCGATTCCATTCCTCAGCTGGAGGCACATGTTGAAGGCGTAGATATGTCTCATGAGGCCGCTGTCGGAAAAGTTGCACAGGAAGAGATTAATTACCTCATGTCCAGAGGCTTGAATGAGCAGGAGGCTACATCCACAATCGTTCGCGGCTTTTTAAATATTGACATCAAAGGCCTCCCGCCACAATTGAAAGCAGAAATTGAGCGGGCCGTTGAAGCAAGTAACAAGGCACTGTGAGTCCATAACCGGTCAAGGGAGAATGGTGGAAAAGATCGGGTGTCGGGCGTAGGACGTGGGGGTGTAGAAAATGTGAGAACACCTGCTGTATCGATGAAGGGGAGAATCGGCGCAATACAGACAAATCAACCGGTTTTTGTCCTATAGTTGAGTAATAGAATTTCCAGGCTTCCTGTAATGGTGTTTCTTAGACCCTTCGCAGATATGCAACATTTTAGTTAGTAATCAACAACATTGTTATACTGCTGAAAAATATTATTGTTAGGAAACTCCTGGTTGTGAATCAATGAACAATGGGTTATAATGACAAAAAAGGATAAATAACCATAGAACCAAAAATCGCGCAAAAGGGACCTTACATGGTGGATATGAAACCGGGCACATATGATGGGTGTCGCTGTGGTCAGGCCGCCTCCCAGCCGTTCTGCGACGGAACCCATACTAAGCTGTAGAAGATAATATAGAGTGACTTCATTATCCAATGCCAGTTAGTATTAAAGATTTCCGAATCAAAGATGCAAAATCCACGGCTAGCGTTTGTCCGTTCTGCTCTGTCGGCTGTGCTACCGTTGTCTATACGATAGACGGCGACATCGTACATATCGAGGGAGATCGACGAAGTCCTCACACGGAAGGGGCTCTGTGTCCCAAGGGTGCAGGAATCTATCAACTTCACAAAAATCCAAACCGCGCGACGAAAGTGCTCCATCGGAAACCAGGAGCGGCGACATGGAAGGAAGTGAGCCTCGCGTGGGCGATGGATCGAGTGGCTGAACTGACAAAAAAGACACGTGATGAGACATTTACCGAACGCCTCTCGGACGGAGCCGTCGTCAATCACACAACCGCCATATTTGCTTTGGGTGGGGCTACTCTGGACAACGAGTGGAATCACTTACAACAGAAACTGATGAGAGGTCTGGGAGTTGTAGCAATTGAGAATCAGGCCCGCATCTGACACAGCGCAAGCGTCCCCGGTCTGGGGGCACGGCTCGGTAGGGGAGCTGCAACCCTCTATCCGCGAAACCTTGAGTATTCTGACTGTATTGTCATACAAGGCTCCAACATGGCCGAGTGTCATCCTGTCGCATTTCGCTGGGCCACGAAAGCAAAACTGCAAGGGGCAAAGCTTATCCATGTTGATCCCCGCTACACAAGAACGAGTTCAATGTCTCATATTCATGCGCCCATTCGCGCAGGTTCAGACATTGCATTCCTCGGTGGCCTCATTAATTATGTGATCAACGATGAGAAGTGGAATACGGACTCGTTCTTCCGTCAGTATCTTGTAAACTACACCAACGCCGCGACAATCGTGCAGGAAGACTTTAGGGATACGGAAGACTCAGATGATGGCGTCTTCTCCGGTCTCATGCAATTTTCAGGCGGGAAAGAAGAATGGCCTTTCAACGGTATTCGCTACCAGTACAATACTTCGAGTTGGAGCTATGCAAAAAGTGGCGACGGTATAAAGAAGAAAGAGCCCCAGAGAAATGATGTACCCTTTACTGAACTAATCCGCTCGCTGAAATCTCCTCCATCGCTCCGCGACGAGACCTTGGAAGACCCGCGAACTATTTTCCAGATTTTGAAACGTCACTTCCGCCGTTACACACCGGAGATGGTGGAAAAAGTTACCGGTTGCTCTAAAGATACCTTCCTTGAAGTTGCCCAGACTGTGCTTAAAAATTCGGGGAGCGACCGCACAACAGCGTGGGTATATGCCGTCGGCTGGACTCAACACACATACGGTGTACAGATCATCGGCTGCTGTGCCCTATTGCAGCTTCTCCTCGGAAACATCGGTCGCCCTGGCGGTGGTATAATGGCGCTCCGCGGCCATGCATCGATTCAGGGATCAACAGATAACCCAACGCTGTATCACAGCATCCACGGCTACATGACGGCGCCCTCGGAGCTCAAAAACCACAGTTCTCTGCGCGCGTATTTGGAAACCGAAGCCAGTCCGACGGGCTATTGGGCTAACATGCCGAAGTTTATGGTCTCCTATCTGAAGTCCATGTACGGGGATAAGGCCCTGCCGGAGAACGACTTTGGCTACACCTGGCACCCAAAGATCATCGGAGACCACTCCCACATGCCGATGTTCGCCGCTATGGCGGAGGGACACGTCAAGGGAATGTTCTGCATCGGTCAGAATCCAGCTACTTCAATCAATGCCGGCTTGGAGCGAAAAGGGTTACGCAGACTTCAATGGCTGGTTGTGAAGGACAACTTCATTACAGAAACGGCTTCCTTCTGGTACAAGGGTCCTGAAATTGTCAGAGGAGAAATCAAGCCGGAAGAGATCGACACGGAAGTCTTTTTCTTCCCGTCCGCCGGGGTAGCGGAAATGGACGGCAGCTATACGAATACCCAACGCATGTTGCAGTGGCACTCCAGAGCCGCAGAACCCCCGGGCGATTGCCGATCAGATCTCTGGTTTACCTATCAACTGGGACTTCGACTTAAGAAAATGTATACGGACAGTGACATTCCGCGTGATCAGGGAATAAAAAACCTTGTCTGGAACTATGAACCGGATGAAAACCCATTGATTTTAGGTGAACCAGATGCCGAAAAGGTCCTTAAAGAGATCAACGGGTTTTATAGCGACGACAAGCAACGACACCTGGATGGATTTGACAAACTGAAGGATGATGGCTCGACGACTTGTGCCTCATGGATTTACTGTGGTGTATTTCCTGCGCCAGGCCGGAATCTTGCGAAACGTAGGGAGCCCGACCCGCCTGACATGATAGGTTCGCATCAGAACTGGGGATGGGCATGGCCCGCCAACAGACGTGTTCTCTACAACCGGGCCTCGGCTGATCTGGAAGGAAGGCCATGGAGTGAGCGAAAAAAGTGGATCTGGTGGGACAGGGATAATAAAAAATGGACCGGTTACGACACACCTGACTTCCCGGCTGGCAAAGATCCCGGCGTGCAGCGAAATCCTGATGGGATCGGTCTCGATGCACATTCCGGCAGACATCCCTTTATCATGAAGCCGGACGGGGTAGGATGGCTCTTCGCCCCGAGCGGTCTCGTTGACGGCCCACTGCCGACGCACTACGAGCCAGCCGAGTCGCCAGTGGAGAATCTCTTCTATAGACAGCAGAGCAGCCCGGTCATGAAATATTGGCAGAGAGATGACAATACGCTTGCTCAGATTGGCGATGGGCACTACCCTTACGTGATCACGACATACCGACTTACAGAGCACTTTCTTTCCGGATCCATGAGCCGCTGGAACTCGTGGTTTACTGAGCTCATGCCCGAACTCTTTATCGAACTCAGCCCTGAACTTGCGGAAGAAAAAGGAATAGGCAACACAGAATGGGTCCGCATAAGTACTCCCCGTGGTCGAATCAGGGCGAGAGCGCTGGTAACGAGGCGTATCAGGCCCTTCCACATAGGCGGGAAAACGGTGCACCATGTGGGGATGCCCTGGCATTGGGGCTGGCAAGGGATTGTTACAGGTGATGTTGTGAATGAGCTTACCTCCCTGGTTGGCGATCCAAACGTAAGTATTCACGAGGCCAAAGCCTTTGTGTGTAATGTGGAGAAGGACTGATGCCGGAACGTATGGGATTCTTCACGGACACAACCGTCTGCATCGGCTGTAAAGCCTGTGAAGTCGCTTGCAAAGAGTGGAACCAATTGCCGGCTGCCGAAGAGGGTGCTACCCGGATGACCGGCGACAGCTATGACAACACAGGTCGTCTTGATGCCATACACTGGCGGCATGTCAAGTTTATTGAACAGTTCAATGAAGATCGTTCTGAAGCAAGGTGGCTCATGGCCAGTGATCACTGCAAACACTGTGTGAACGCAGCCTGTATGGAGGCATGCCCGGCAGGGGCCATTATCCGGACGGAGTTTGATACGGTGGTGGTTCAACCGGATGTATGCCAAGGATTCAGCCTGTGCACTGATGCGTGCCCCTTCGGTGTAATTGCCGTTGACCCCGTATTGAACATAGCCCGGAAATGTACCTTGTGTTACGACCGCATTTCAAACGGCATAGAGCCAGCCTGCTCCCAGACCTGTCCGACAGACGCGATCCAGTTCGGACCGATCAATGAACTTATCAAAATTGCTGAGGCACGTTTAAAACAGTTGCATGAAAAAGGCGAGGAGCGGGCTTACTTATACGGCATGGATGGCCTCAATTCCTTCTACTTGCTTGTCGATCGGCCAGAAGTTTATAGATTTCCAAATCAACCAGGCTTCTCGGGCAACATTAAATAATGACGCGCATGTCTTCCTGGAAAAAAATAATCGTTTAATCTCTGCAAAATGCTTGCTTTCAATCCGCAGTCGTGGACAAATTATCCAT
>CAYYLU010000016.1:0-3717 GCA_964472475.1 uncultured Syntrophus sp.
CCGGCCTCGCAATCACGAGAGTCGATTGATTTAGCCTTATAATTATTGTACATTTTCAGTTTCAGCCCCGGGCGCCGGTTCAAACGCTGAATATCAAAAGATGAAAACGTGCAAGGTTGATCTGGAGACCGTCTACGAAAGTCACAAAGAAGCTCTTACCCTGGCCAATCACGATGATCCGGTTAAGTTTGTGCACAGATACAAGGCGAAAGAAGACCGGGAAATAGCAGGTTTTCTGGCTGCCCAGTTCGCGTATGGCAGGATACAGAATTTTACGATGTTCCTTGAAAACGTTTTTTCGCGCATTGCAGGACGACCGTCCGCTTTTATACACAAAGGCGATTTTCAACTCTTAAAGGGATGTTATTACAGATTTCAAAAAGATGATGATATTATCATGCTATTCGAGGCCCTGCGCAGGATTTATACAAAATTTGGTGGACTCGGGAAGATGCTTGAAGATTTATACGGCGGAGATATTAGAGAATCCATCTGGAATTTACGGGAACTTTTGTCCCTCGATGATGAAAGACTCACGTTCTTTTTTCCAAAAAGATTGGCTCCCAGTGCCTTAAAAAGATGGCATCTTTACTTGCGATGGATGGTCAGAAAGGATACTCTTGACGCTGGTCTCTGGAAATTTATCTCCACGAAAGACCTTGTTGTGCCGCTCGATACGCATATGTTCAAGATAGGGAAGTGCATGGGGTGGACGAAACGCGTGTCGCCGTCCTATAATGCGGCACAGGAAATTACGAATGCTCTAACGACTTACTCAAAGGATGACCCGCTGAAATACGACTTCTTCCTTTGCCACAAAATAGGAATTGAAGGAAAATGCAGTGGTGTCAGGAATAACGTATGCAAAGGCAAGTGTCTTATCTATGAAGTTTAAAATTGTTAGCCTGGGATGCCCGAAAAACCTGGTCGAATCAGAATACCTGGCAAAAGAATTCGAGAACGCCGGCCACACACTCGCAGAAGACGCATGTGATGCAGTCGTGGTGAATACATGTGCGTTCATTGGTGATGCTGTTAAGGAATCCATCGAGACAGTCCTGCAGGCGGCTTCAGACGACACGAAAGTGGTTGTTACGGGTTGTCTTGTCGAAAGGTACGGAGAGCAGTTGAAGACCCTGTTGCCCGAAGTGCAGCTGTTCATTGGACGGGGAGCGTATGAAGGAGCAGGTGCTCTGCTGAACGAAACCGGTTTCCACAGGCCACCTTCCCAATTTGCCGGAACATTTCCGCGAAAACTGCTTACGACACCTCCGGTGTCTTACCTGAAAATTCAGGAAGGTTGCAACAACCATTGCACGTATTGCACTATTCCTATGATCAGAGGGCCGCTCCTGAGCCGGACGATTGCCGACATAGAAAAGGAGTTCAACTTTCTTTTGGAAAGCGGTTATCGCGAGATAAATATCATAGGCCAGGACATAACTGCATACGGCAAAGATAACGGAGCGACACTCAAGGCCTTGTTATGCTCGCTCCTGAAGACGCATGGAGATTACTACGTGCGCCTGCTGTACATGCACCCGGCGGGACTGGATCAGGAGATAATAGACCTTGTCTGTGCGGAAAAGAATCTTATTCCTTACTTTGACGTACCGATTCAGCACTCGGAAGACCGGATATTGGGCCTGATGAATAGAAGACACTCGAAAACAGATCTCGAGAGACTTCTTGCATCAGTAAGGCGAAACGATCCCGATGCGATATTACGCACATCTCTCATCGTCGGCTTTCCGGGAGAGACCGACGATGAATACCAGGCTCTGTGTGACTTTGTGCGCAAGTGGGAATTCGACATGCTCGGTGTATTCATGTATTCGCGGGAGGAAGCCACGCCGGCGTTCAGGATGAAGCCTCAGATAAAGCGGAGTGTCAAGAAGAGGCGGTTTAATACCATTATGGAGATGCAGAAAGAGATATCGCGGAAAAGATTGAATCGGCTCAACGGAAAAACAGTGAAGGTCGTAATTGAAAGCAAAGAAACGGCTTCAACAACAGGGCGCCTTCTGCTTCAGGCTCCGGATATAGATGGGATCGCATTCATACATGGCGACTGTGTTATCGGAGAAATACGGGATGCGAAAATAGTGAAAACGCTTGACTATGATGTTATAGTAGAACTCGAAAAACAATGAATATCCCCGTCAAGCGAGGACAGGTTAACAGTAAACTGTTACAACCTGAGTAGAATCTTCAGAAACAGCAGCAAGATATAGTCATCCCCTGGGAGAGAATAATGGAACCGATCAACGAATTGCATGCCATTCGAAAAGAAAAGAAAGAGGCTCTGGAACAGATGGGTATTGAAACGTACCCACAGGATAGAGGTCCTTACACCACAACGGAAGATACCGAGCAGCGGTTCGGTCCAATCGCGCCTGAGGAACTGGAAAAAAATGAGGAACGTGTTTCTGTGGCGGGGCGGATCATTGCTTTTCGTGATTTCGGAAAGAGCGCATTTCTCCATATCCAGGATAGAAAGGGCAAGATTCAGATCTATGTGCGAAAAGATATGCTGAAGGAACCGGCGTATGACGTGTTCAAGAAATTTGATATAGCCGATATCATCGGTGTTACCGGACGCGTTTTCAAAACCAAGACGGGCGAGCTTACGATTTTAGCGGACACGGTAAAGCTACTCACAAAATCGCTGCGGCCGTTGCCTGAGAAATGGCATGGATTGACGGATGTCGAAGAACGATATCGGAAAAGATATCTCGACCTCATCGTCAATGACAAGGCCCGCCAGGTTTTTGTGAGGCGCGCAAAGGTTATAGATTATATCCGACGATATTTTGTTTCTAAGGACTTTATTGAAGTAGAGACACCCATGATGCATGTAACCCCGGGCGGTGCTGTGGCGAAACCCTTCATTACACACCATAACGCGCTTGGAATGGACCTGTACTTGCGTGTAGCTCCGGAGCTTCACCTGAAGAGGCTGGTGGTCGGGGGATTCGAAAGGGTTTTTGAAATAAACAGAAATTTCAGGAATGAAGGCATATCGGTTCGGCACAATCCTGAGTTTACGATGCTCGAATACTATCAGGCATATGCGACGTACGAAGACTTGATGGAGCTTACCGAAGACCTGATATCTTCACTCGTGATGGAGTTATACGGCACGAGTACTGTCATGTACAATGAGCAGGAAATCAATTTTGCTAAACCGTGGAAACGCATGACGATGGAACAGGCAATGACCGAAGTTGGTCAGTTCGACAGTGCCATGCTGAATGACGTGGGAAAGATGGCAGGCTATGCAAAGCAGCTCGGGGTAGAAGATGCAGATAAGCTTTCACGGGGCAAATTGATTACCTGTATTTTTGAGGAGCTCTGTGAAAAGAAACTCATTCAGCCTACATTCATAACTCAATACCCGGTCGAAGTTTCCCCATTGGCGAAACGGAACAAAGACAATCCGGATGTTACAGAACGTTTTGAAATGTACATATCGGGCATGGAGATAGCGAACGGCTTCAATGAACTAAACGATCCTGCCGACCAGAAAGCACGATTTGTCGAACAGGTGAAAGACCGCGAAGAAGGGGCTGCTGTCGATGAGGATTATATAACGGCGCTTGAGTACGGTCTCCCCCCGACGGCCGGAGAAGGTATCGGTATTGACCGGCTGACGATGATACTGACGGACAGCCCGTCAATACGCGAAGTCATACTATTCCCCCTCCTCCGCCCATA
>CAYYLU010000016.1:3817-34741 GCA_964472475.1 uncultured Syntrophus sp.
AAGGCATATGTGATAATAATGGGAAATAATGAATTTTGAAACGAACATAGGGCTGAGATATCTCAGATCCAAACGGAAAGAGGCCTTTATCTCGTTTACAACGTGGATAGCTGTGGTGGGTATCGCCATAGGTGTGATGGCACTTATCATAGTAATCGCCGTAATGACCGGTTTTCAAAACGAGATCCGGAACCGCATACTTGGCATTAATCCTCATATCATAGTGACGGGTGCCGGAGAGCTGCAGAATACTCAAGGTCTTCTGGAAAAGATGAAGGAAGTAAAGGGTGTTTCACACGTTTATCCCTTTACGACTTTTCAGGCGATGGCGCAAAGCAGGGATCGTCTTACCGGAGTCGTAATAAAAGGGCTCAACCCCGGTGATGTACCGTTCCTGGATAAAATAGTAAAACGGGGCAGCATTCATGTTCTGAAATCCAAAGACCGCGTTCTTCTCGGAAAAGATCTCGCAAGACAACTGGGTGTTTTCGAGGGAGACCGGATGACGCTCATGGTCCCGCTTGGTGGCTATTCTCCTATGGGAGCAATGCCCGAAACAGTTATGGTCTATGTCGGCGGAACTTTCGAGACGGGCATGTACGATATCGATAACAGTCTTATTATTATGTCGATAAATGATGTCCAGGCCGCCATAGGTGTGGGGGCAATAGGTCTTGAAGTGAAACTGACCGACGTATACGCTGCTGATACGGTCCGGAAGGACATCTTAAAAAAGATCGGTCCCGAATTCTTTGTAAGGACCTGGATAGAGATGAACAAGAATTTGTTTTCGGCACTCAAGCTGGAGAAGCTGCTGATGTATATCATCCTTCTGCTTATTATACTCGTTGCAAGTTTTAATATAATCAGCTCGCTTATCATGACGGTAATGGAGAAGAAAAAAGACATTGCCATACTTAAATCAATAGGTGCTAAGAAGACCAGTATCATGAAAATCTTTATGATAGAAGGGATTACTATAGGGATAGTGGGCGCAATAGTCGGTTCTTTGGGAGGTTATCTGGGGTGCCTCCTGATAAAATACACGAGTCTCTTTGACTTGTCTCCGGACGTTTACAATATTACGAAACTGCCGGCGGAAATCAGTCCGCTGGATATACTCGTGATCGCCGTAATAACGGCTGTTATCTGTGTACTGGCCACGATTTATCCGTCGTATAAGGCATCCAAAATCGATCCTGTAGAGACACTACGCTATGAGTGATCCTATAATCAGAGTGTCAGGTCTAACAAAGACTTTTCATAAGGACGGACAGGAAGTGAACGTCCTGAAAGGCATTGACTTCCAGGCGGATAAAGGCGCCTTCATTACAATCATGGGACCTTCCGGGGCAGGCAAGAGTACATTTCTCCACATCATCGGCGCTCTCGATAAAGCAACTGGAGGCGATGTATTTTTTAAGGACAGGAACATTCGATCTTTCAGTGAAGACGAAGAAAGCATTTTCAGAAATGAAAAGATCGGATTCATTTTTCAGTTCTATCATCTTCTGCACGATTTCAATGTAATAGAAAACATTATGATGCCACTATTGATAAAAAGGGTAAGAGAAGAGGAGGCATCCAGGAAAGCAGAATCCTTTCTGAGCATAGTGGGGCTTGAACACAGAAGAAACCACAAGCCGGGAGAACTCTCCGGTGGTGAACAACAGCGAGTGGCAATAGCGCGAGCCCTCGTCAATGAGCCTGAATTGATACTCGCCGATGAACCTACCGGTAACCTCGACAGGAAAACCGGACATGAGGTATTTGAATACATTTTGTCGGTAAACAAAAAACTCTCTTCGACCCTGATTCTCGTTACGCACGATCCGGCCGTTGGTGCGCATGGAGAAAAGCAATATACAATGGTCGATGGAGAGTTGTTCGATGGAAAGGCAGTGAACGGTATACAGTGAATGGTCAACGGCCAGCCAGTCTTTACGTCCCTCGCCCCACGTCTTCTAGCGGAACGGGCGTCCCGCTCGTTTCATGATACTACTTGTTAATCCACCGGTCGCGAAGCCATGTGAACCTCCCTCGGGGCTGACGTATCTGGCTGGAGCGCTCAGGGCACATAGTATCCCGTACCATATCCTTGATGCTAATACGGGCGGTATCATGCACCTGCTGAGGGATCGGAGAGAAGCCCGGGATACCTGGACGCGGCGTGCCTTAAGAAATCGTGATGTAAACATGGGAATGCTGAAAAGTATTGAGTCATACGCGAATCGAAGCAGGTACGAGAAGAGTGTCCTTGAATTAAACCATTTACTTGATAGATCATCCGAGCTTAATAGCGTTCGCGTCACGCTCGAAGATTATGAGGACCCTCTCTTGTCGCCTGTCAGAACCGCCGATCTGCTATACGCTGCAGATCATCCCGAGAGAAATTTATTCTATGGATACTTCTCGGATTTCCTGCCGGACCTCATTGAACGACTGTGCCCTGATTATGTCGGTTTTTCATTGAGCTACTTGAGTCAGGCGCTCAGCACGTTTGCCCTGGTGGGTTTTGTAAAAGCAGAGTTTCCCGGCCTGAAGATCGTGTTGGGCGGAAGCCTTATCACGTCCTGGGCAAACAGTTCCTCGTGGAAAAACCCTTTTCAAAAGCTTGTTGATCACGTAATCTCCGGCCCCGGAGAAATACCTTTGGTCAAGCTTGCGGGTAAAACTGAAAACCTGCGCAGACATTACAAACCCGTGTACGACTCATTCATTGCCGACGATTATCTTTCCCCCGGTCTTATAATGCCATACAGAACTTCGACCGGTTGTTATTGGGGAAAGTGTACCTTCTGTCCCGAAACGGCTGAAGGTAACAGGTATACACAGCTTTCTCCGAAGAAAGCTGTTCATGATCTTCGGGAACTAAGCGATGAGATAAATCCGGTCTTGATTCATCTGACCGATAACGCGGTCAGCCCTGCTGTATTGAAATGTCTGGCCGACGACCCGCCGGGTGTCCCATGGTACGGCTTCGTGCGCGTGACTGAAGAACTGGCCGACGCGGAATTTTGCGCAAGATTGGCGGGTTCAGGGTGTGCAATGTTGAAATTAGGAGTTGAGTCCGGCAGCCAGGGAGTTCTTGACACAATGAGGAAGGGGAGCACTGTTCCGCTAAACTCAAAGGCGCTGAAGACAGTCTCAGCTTCAGGGATAGCGACGTATGTATATCTGCTCTTTGGTACATCCTGCGAAGATGAAGATGAAGCGCGAATGACCCTTGACTTTACTGTGGAACACGGCGAGTATATCGATTTCATGAATGTGGCAATCTTCAATCTCCCTCTGATGAGTCCCGATACGGCGACACTCAATCTATCCAGTTTCTACGAAGGCGACCTTTCTCTTTATGCCAATTTTGTGCATCCAAAAAGCTGGGACAGAAGGCGTGTAAGAAAATTTGTGGACAAAGAATTCAAAAGACATCCTGTTATTCGACCGATTTTACAGCGGCAGCCGCCGTTCTTTACTTCAAACCATGCAGCATTCTTCTCTCGTCTGTATGGAAACAATAATCCGCCGGGTTGAGCAGAACAAAACAGTGGTTTATAATTATGATGCCGACAACAGGTATGAAGAATAGTGTAGCTCAAGATATCCTGCAAAGATCAATAGATCACATCCTGTCTGCTCAGGGAAGGAACGGAGCATGGTCGAGGCTGCAGAATGAGTTTCCATTCGAGGCGGAGCCCACAAGCTGGGCTGTGACTGTTCTCTCCAGCCGGAAAACTGCCATCGATACAGTGCAAAAGGGAGTCGATTTCATTATCGGCGATCAACAGGCTGACGGAAGCTGGAACAGAAATGCGGCGCACACGGGCTTTGCCCTGATCGCATTGAAGAACAAAGAAGGAACGGTCGAGGCCGTAAAAAAAGCTATAGCTTACTTAATCTCTGTCCAACATCAGAATGGTGGTTTTCAAAGGACTGCCGGGGTGGGGGAGTGCACGTCACTCCATACGTCTATTGTGCTTTTCGCGCTGGAAGGTTTGTCCCCGAATGAGAATATAGTGAAGCGTTCCCTCGAATGGCTTGGCCGTTGCCAGAATCAGGACGGGGGCTACGGTGTGTCCGTTGGTGAGTCTTCGGTTGCGTTTGCTACCGCAAGATGTATTAAGGCTTTCAGGATACACGGGGTTTCACTTGCCGATTGCCGGATTCAAGCGGGCATCTCGTGGCTCTTGCAGATGCAGAAGGCCTCCGGAGGATTTTCGATGACGGCATTGCACCCGGAAGATCCGGAACTTACTGCCTACGCGATAACAGCGCTCACCGGAATACAAGGATACGGCGAGCAGATAGACAAAGCGGTTGGATATCTTGCGGGAATACAGGAGACTGATGGATCATTCGTCAGCTATGCGCCGATTCAGTTTAACGGTGTGACAAAGAAGAATACGCAGACAACATGTTTTGTTGCATGGGCTCTGCTGGAGATGCTGGGAGAGGCGGGTAAATCATAATCCGAAAATCGGAAATCGTTGGACAGATGGGACAATTCGTTCTCGTGCGAAAATCCCAATAATCTGAGCGCTCATATAAATACCACGCTAAAAATGGAACTACTCCCCGGCATACGGAGATTTGTGCTTTAATTCAGACCGGGAATGTTTTAGATTATTGCAGTCTACTATGGAAATGCTGAGGAGAATAAGCAGACACCATCTCGCCATTATTGGGCTCGTCATACTGATTCCGATGTTTCTTTGCGCAATACTTGCACCCTGGATTGCGCCGCATGATCCGCTCGAACCCGATCTGAAAAACATTCTGTCCGGCCCGTCTTTATCGCATCCGTTTGGCACCGACACTCTCGGACGAGATGTCCTGTCGCGTGTTATGTATGGTGCCAGGGTATCTCTCAAGGTCGGATTTGTTTCCGTAGGCATTGCTATCCTCATGGGGATCATCGTAGGTGCTGTGTCAGGGTACTATGGCGGTATCGTTGATGAGGGAATCATGAGGTTTGTAGACCTCATGATGTGTTTTCCGACCTTTTTCCTGATACTTGCAGTCATTGCACTTCTTGAACCGAACATAATGAACATTATGATCGTTATCGGGTTAACCGGATGGATGGGAATATCGCGTCTGGTCAGGGCTGAGATCCTCAGTATCAAAGGAAAAGAATACGTTCTTGCAGCTAAAGCCCAGGGCTATTCAGAAGTAAGAATCATTTTCGGACATGTGCTGCCGAACGCGCTGTCACCGGTCTACGTCGTTGCCACTTTGGGTATAGGAGGGGCGATACTGACAGAATCAGCCCTTTCTTTCCTGGGCATAGGCGTCCAGCCTCCGACCCCGAGCTGGGGAAATATTCTGACAATGGCTAAGGACAATATAGAGGTTGCCTGGTGGCTGTCTCTTTTCCCCGGTCTTGCGATATTTCTTACTGTGATGGGTTACAATCTACTTGGTGAAGGGCTGAGAGACGTTTTTGATCCCCGTCGCCATCAGCAATAGCACCTGAATTCATTTGCTGCCAGAAAGCGGGGAATCAAGCAAGGGTGATGGCGAGGATAATAGCCACCCCATTGATGAAATAGATCATCCGCACATACTTCCCGTGCTGATCCAGATCCACCCACTCATCTGTCCTGCTTACTATCCTCACTAACTTTACAAATAACGGCAGGCTCATGCAGAAAAGCAGGGCGTACCGTGATAACTCTCCGAACATGATGAGTCCGAGGATTGAAAGATAGATAACAATAAAGAAGATGATGAGTCCCCAAAAGGCTCCGGTTTTACCGAGCCTTACGGCCAGCGTGTGTTTGCCTGCTGCCTGGTCTGTTATCATATCCGGAAGACTTTGATAGTACAGAATAGATGCGACCATCAGGCCGATCGGAATTGAGATGAGTAATGGCCTGATGTTCGGTTGTCCTGCGATTACCCAGTATGTACCGACCACCATGATCGGTCCCATGTTGATGCCGACAAACAACTCGCCGAGTCCGTAGTAGCCGTAGCGGATTGGTGGTGCCACATAGAAGTAACTGCTGAAAGCGGCGAAGAATATCGGTATGGCAAGCCAGTACAGTTTGAAACCGAAGATAATGACGAATGCAATTATAAAGGCAAGGATGTACAGAGTGACAATGACGCGCCACATGGTTCTGGGAGAAATCTTCCCTTCCTGAATTACGCGAGATCCGCCAATGGCCAAGCCCGCATCGGTACCGACGAGATGATCGAAGTAATCGTTAGCAAGGTTTGTAAGCAGGTGCACCATGAAGGAACCCAGGAAAACAAGAATGAACCGTCCAATCTGTGGCGGATGACCTGACCTGATCGCAAGGGCCCAGCCCGTGAAAAGAGGTATAAAGGTGGCAACATAGAAGGGTAGCCGGCTTGCCTGCAGCCATGCCTGTACCCTGGTATTCATCAGGCGACCATTTCCGGTTTTCTGCCGATGTGAAGCCACGTAATTCCAAAGGTGAGTGAGTATTGTTCGACCTTCACCATGCCCGCTTCTTCCATGATATAGGAGAACTTGTCAGGTGAGGGAAAATTCATGATCGAGTCCGCAAGGTAGTGGTAAGCAGCGGGATTTCCCGAAAACACTCTGGCAAATAAAGGCAGCAGGTAATTCAGATAGATATAGTAGAAGACCTTGAATAATCTGTTCTGTACGAACGTCATCTCGAGGACCATTATCTGCCCGCCGGGCACTGTGACACGAAGCATCTCGCGCAGTGCCTGTTCTTTATCCGGTATGTTTCTGATGCCGAAGGCCATGCCTGTAACATCAAACGTATCATCGGGAAATGGAATTGACAGAGCATCACCATGCATGAGGGTAATCCGATCGGAGAGGCCTTTTTTTCGTACTTTCTCTTTTCCGACAACGATCATCTCAGGAATAAAATCAATACCGGTCACCTTGATCTGAGAATGTTTCAGGGCGGCTCCGATTGACAAATCTCCAGTACCGCATGCCACATCGAGAAAACTTCCCCCGTCTGGAAACAACATCTTTTTGATGGCAAAGCGCCTCCAGGCGATGTCCCTGCGCAGGCTCAGGAAATGGTTGAGAAAATCGTATTTGTCAGTTATGGTTGAAAAAATCTCTTTTACCATGCTGATCCGCTCGTGATCGGTGATTGATTTAACGGCAGGATACTTACGCTTCATTCGTTTTTCCACCTGCACAGCTTTATTTCAAGAAGATCGAAGAACTCGTAAAGAATGATCCCGATGATTGAGAGAGAAATGATACCGACGAACATAGTCGCGTAATCCGCGCGTCCCCATGAATCGATTATATAAAAACCCAAACCCTTACTGGTTGCGATCGATTCAACGAAGAAGAGCACCGCCACGGCGGTACCTGTTCCTATGCGTAATGATGTTATAATTCCAGGCACACTGACGGGCCAGACCACGTGGATATAAAAGTCCAGCCGTGTGGCGCCGAGTGATTTCAGCGAGTAAATGGTCTCCTTGCCGATCTTCCGGGCGCTATCCCGGGTTGTGATGAGGAGCTGGAAAAAGATGATCATTGCGAGAAGGACAATTTTCCCGGTGTCGCCGATTCCGAAGAGCACAAATACTATGGGCATAAGCACGATCTTCGGTACAGGATAACCCAGATATATTAGCGGTGCAAAGAGCCTGTCCAGGCGCGGAGTGCTGCCGAGAATAAGTCCGGCAGGTACAGCAAATATGAACGCGAAGAATAGACCCGCAAGCATTCGGAGAACGCTTGCCTCAACGTGCACCCAAAACACGGGCTTCAGGACTTCCTTGAGTCCTTTTTGAAAAACAATAAAGGGATCAGGCAATATGTTCTCGCCCAGTACTATCGAAAGAAGATACCAGACGCCATAGATGAGAAATACCGTTGTGATGTAAATCGTGAACTGTGTTTTCTTCACACGGTCTCCTCGAGTATTCCCCTCAGCCTTGTGGTGAGGTCGAAAAACGCGGGTTTCGATCGATAGTCCCGGTCCCCCATTGAGGTATTTTCAAGGATTGTCTTTATGCTGGGGCTCTCGTTTGTGAGGACGATGATCCTTCTTCCAAGAAAGACCGCTTCCTCGATGTTGTGCGTGACTATTACGTAGCTGAATTCCCATTGCTTGAAGGCGTTGAGAAGCTGGTTCTGAAGCCGTTCTCGTGTCACCGTGTCTATCGCCGCAAATGGTTCGTCAAGGAGAAGCAGATGGGGATTGGTCAGTAAGGCCCGTGCAAGTGCGATTCTCTGGCGCTGTCCTCCTGAAAGCTGTGCCGGATAGAGGTGATCAAGGCCTTCTATGTCAAGCTGTTGTTTCATTGCCTCGTATCGCCTGGCAGAGACATCAATCTTCTGAATCTTCGCTCCAAGCATGATATTTGCTGCTACTGTCTTCCATGGAAATAGACCGTACTCCTGCAGGACGAGTGCGATGTCCGTGTTGGGCTTAGTAACCGGACGGTCCTGAAACAGAATGTTTCCCCCCGTTTTGCCAACGAGCCCTGCTAACGCCAATATCAGAGTCGTCTTGCCGCAGCCTGAAGGACCCACGATTGCTACGGAATCTCGAAAAGCGAGATCGAAGCTCACGTTCCTCAGAACGCTTTTGAGGCCCTTCTCGCTGATAAACGTCTTTTCAAGTCTCTTGACCCGAAGAAAATTACGGTAAGTATCCATCAGCAACCATATCTTTGTACGTCATGTCTCGTGCGATAATCTGTTTCTGGCGCATCCACTTGTACACATCCAGCACCTGTGCCGGGTCGGGGATTACAAGCTTCGGAAACTTCGGTATCGGAAAAGAGCCCTGGAGCGGTTCCGGTACCTTACATTCTTTGTTCATAATGACACGCACCTCGTCCGGGTTCCTGTTGATGTAATCGGCTGCCCTGTTTACCGCTCTGTTAAATGCCTTCACCGCCTGCGGGTATTCCTTCAGGAATTTTTCATTGAAAGCCAATACAGTAGCAGAAAGCTTTTTTCCTTTATCATCCATCAATACCTTTGCCCCTTTTGTTTCCGCCAGGGTTGCCAGGGGCTCCGGCATCAGTGCCGCCGCTATTTGACCGGAAAGGAGCATCTGGAGGCGGATAGGAATGCTCTTCACATCTATAAGATTAATAGCGTCGGCGCTTATCTTTTCGCGCTGCAGCAGCCGTATAATCAGGTAATCGGAAATGGTGTTCGAACCCGTACCGATGCCGGTCTTTGCGGTCTCACCGATTTCCTTGTCCTTGAACTTTGGTGCGGCAAGAATAGCGAACATTCGTTGATCCGCCGTAGTATTGAAGTTTGTTGCAATCATTTTTACACCGGCCTTATTTCCCTGCAGCACCATTGGCGTCATGAGATCCCCGAAATAGCCGACAATCTGACCGGACGTAAGAGCGACATCTTTTTCCATTGCTGAATTAAAAAGTACAACTTCGACATTGATACCCTGTTCTTTAAAAAATCCCTTTTCCTGTGCAACGAAAACGGAGAGTGACTGAAGCACGGGTATGGTACCGAATTTTAGGCTCGCGGGCATATTGGAAGATTGGGCGGAATTGGCTTCTGCGGCAAAATGAATCGGGAGCAGCGAACAGCAGAACAGTGACAGTAAAAAGGAAATTCTGAGAACTCTCATTGTTTTTTACAGACCTCCCTAGGTGTTTTATGGCTTAAGTGTAGTGCTCCGGGCTGGATTTTTCAATCAAAAAATGGTCGCAGGGCATGGATGTGTGGTCGCGCACATCTTACATCAGAACATGCCTAGCGGTGAAAAATGAAGGAAGATCGCTTATTGTACAGCTACAACTCTGTTTCTGCCCTTTCGTTTTGCTTCGTACAATGCTTCATCGGTTTTCTTGAATAATGCTTCGGACGAATCAATCCCCTGGTGCATGGTTGTTACGCCTATGCTTATCGTAATGTGCACGTCAAAATCATTGAATGTGAAGTCAGTTTCTTCAACAGAAGATCTTAACGTTTCAGCAAGATGGAAGGCATTCTCGATATCCGTCTCTGGTAGCAGGCAGAGAAACTCCTCTCCGCCGTATCGGGCGAGCATATCAGTGCTCCTGATTTTTGACGCAACTTGTAATGAAAGCGCTTTCAACACGTGATCTCCACACAAATGTCCGTACGTGTCGTTTACCTTCTTGAAATAGTCGATGTCCAACATCATTAGACTGAATGGCCTCGAAACCCGCGTGAATCTCTTGAGCTCATTCTGCAGTTGGTCGTCGAAAGCCTTCCGGTTGAATACGCCTGTGAGGTTGTCCTTCGTGTTCATTTCAACGAGGGTCTTCTGATACACGGCGATTTCGGTGACATCATGCACAGTTATGTATATATATCTGCTTGAACTTGCCTTATCAACTATCTGACCCATTGTACAACTTTGCTGCATGTACTCAATGTCAACCGCAAGCGAGCTTACCGGCTTGAAAGGAAAGAGGTAATGATGCAGTTTTTGAGAGAAGAAATAGTAGTTTCCGAAGTTTCTCACGTACTTCAGACTTCTTAGAAACACGGGATTGTTGAGGTGCGGAAAATACTCAAAAATCGGACGGCCTGTAATTTGATTCGCCGGTATATTACTATGTAATTCCATCCACGTGTTCCATTTGTGCACAATGAGGTCTTCATCCAGAACAACTATGCCCATATTTACGAGATCGAAGAGCTGATCGAGGATCATGTAAACTGTTCCAGAAAATTATGGAGGGCATTCCTGAGCCAATCAAAAGATTCCTGGCTGGTAAGGACGAATAGGTACCCGTAAATATCTTTCTTCTCAAAATGAAAACTGGTTTTCAGAACAATTGTGTATTCGCAAGGATTTACGATTGTCTTCGGCAGTATTTCGGTCACGTTGTCGCCTACGTGGACCATGGGAGGGCTGTATGTCAGTCTATCGTTCAACAAATCCGCAATCTTTCCTATGCACGCTCCTATGAGAATATTTCCAACTTCCATGAGAGTTCCCTTCTCCAGTTCGTCTACCGGATCGGATACAAAGACGTCCGTTTCGTTGCCGGTGAGAAATGTTATGAGTTCCTTACCGGAACCTGCTGGAAAAATGAGAAGCGCAGAGCCCTTGAATTCACTCCAGAATCTCTGCTCCACGATACTGATTGCTCCATAGTCGCGAATTTCCCGCTGGAGGTAGTTTGCCAGTTCGGTTGTATGGATTGCGTTTGCATAGGGAACACTCAGCTTTACCCGAATATCGATGAGTTCGGCAAGCTCGGCAGTTGCTTTGCCGAAAGCAATATTCATAATCTCCTGCAATATATCGAGTTCGTGAGTTGATAGGATATTCTGGTCCGAGCCACTCATACGGTGTTCCCCGACAGAATCTCCTCTGCCTTTAATAAGGCATCCAGAACGGCTTCTTTAGATGGCGGTTTCTTGATAAGGGTGAGAGCGCCAAGGCAGCCGACTCGAAGAATGGTTTTTGGTTGTATATCGGCAGTGCACATTATAATTACACTCTTCTCATCGATGTTTTTAATTCTTTCAAGGGTCTCAAACCCGTCCATAACGGGCATCGTCAGATCCAGAAACGTTACGTCCGGTCTAATTTCCAAAAACCTGTTTAGACCATCCTGTCCGTCTTCAGCTTCAGTGAACTCGTACTCACGGTCTTTCGGCATGCAGTTCTTCAATATGATCCTGGCTATAGGAGAATCGTCTATGATCAATATTTTGCGGGTCATATGTGCATTCCAATATGGTGTCTGCGCTGCAAGATCATGGGTGTCGACAAGATCCAACAGTAAACAGCATGAATTAATTATCGCCTTAACGTGGGGCAGGATAAGCAAAAACTTTCGGGCCGTCTGCAACGGTGCTTTCTATGGTCATGACGATCTCCTCAAGGCTGAAAGGTTTCGCCATCGCTGCTGAAAAACCATATTCTTTAAAACTGACCATTATCTTATCATTCGTATCTCCGCTTACGGCAATTGCCTTCACTGTGGGGTCATATTCACGAAGTTTTCCAACTGTCTCTGCGCCTCCCATGCCGTCAGAGATTATCAGATCCATTATAACAACATCAAAGGGTTCGCCGGATTTGGACGCCTCTGTGTACATTCTTATCGCCTGACTACCCTCCGAGGCAAGTTCAACCTTATACCCGACATGGCTCAATAACTCCGCTGCAATCTGTTGCACAGCGCATTCGTCATCCATAAGGAGTACCCGCAAGGGTTCACCCGTTTTCTGCTGTTCCTGCAGATTTGAATCCTGCTCTTCGCTCACCGGAACGTACACATGAACGGTGGTTCCGATTCCCGGTTTTGAATCAACGGTCATAAAACCACCGTGATCTCTAATGATTCCGTGACATATTGCCAGCCCAAGACCGGTGCCTTTAATATTACTTACCTCTTTTGTTGTAAAGTACGGATCAAAAATGCGGGACATGTCCTCAGCGGGAATGCCGCTTCCATGGTCTTCAATTGAGATTTTCACATAATTCCCGCTCTTCAAGGGGGCCTTTGTGTCAGGTCCGAGAAGTGTACTCTCGGCAGTGATCACTATTTGGCCGCCGAACGACATCGTTTCTTTTGCATTCATGACAAGATTGTAGATCACCTGTTGCATCTGATTTTCATCAATCTTCACATGTGGCAGGTCATCCGGGAAAACAAATTCACATTCCGCTTCTGAATCTGTCAGGCCAAGGTGCGCGGATTGACGGATTATACCTTCAAGAGACGTCACGGTTTTGGATGATTCACCGATTCTTGAAAACGTCAGAAGCTTGTAAGTGAGGTCTTTTCCTTTCAATGTTGCGTTCTCAGCATCAATCAGCCGTTCATACGCCTTATCCGTTGGCTGTATAAACATTTTTGCGAACGAGATATTCCCGAGAATAACTGCCAGCAGATTGTTGAAGTCGTGTGCAACACCACCTGCCAGTGTGCTGACCGACTCAAGCTTCTGCGATCGGAACAGGGCCTCTTCAATCATGCGCTTTTCAGTTATGTCGCGAAACACGATGACTGAGCCCTGAATCACCAGGTCTTTGTCCCGTATGGGTCCTCCGCTGAGCGTAACTGTTTTCTTTTGTCCGTGCGCACCTGCAAGGATAACTGTTTTTTCAGGAGATGTTTTCTCAGATTTCACAATAGTTTGTATGATGTCTGCGCATTTCTTACCCGTTTCTTCGTCAATGCTGTCGAATATCTCCTCAAAATGCTTGTTGCTTGCTTCACTCTCATTCCATCCTGTCAACTGCTCAGCCATTCTGTTCATGAGGACAACCTTGCCGTCCGTATCAGTTGCCACAACACCGTCCCTGATAGAACTCAAAGTGACGGCAAGTCTCTCCTTTTCGGCTGCTAACGCTTTTTCTGCTAACAGACGGGTGTTCACTTCGTGTTGAAGCCCGTAATTGGCTTCTATGAGCCGCGCCTCGCTCGCTTCCAGTTCTGTCTTGGATACTGTTGTTGCCGCGAGCCGTCTAACCATTGCGTTGAAATCGTCAGTAAGGGTTTTCACTTCTCCCGACATCGAGGATCTTATCTGAATGTTAAAATCACCACTATTGACTTGCTGTGTCGCTCTTCTTAATTGAGTAATTGCGCGTGAGAAGAAATGCCCCACAAGGAAAGCGACGAGAGATGTGATCAGCAATCCGATGCCCATGTAGATGAGACCTATCCGTTTAAGGAAAGCAAAAAACGTATCTGTTCTACCGCTCAGAAAATCGGCGGTCTTACGATGGGCCGCTTGCGCCTCTGTGATGTGGTGGGTGAATTCGTCCACTGAAGCGCTGACGGCGATACTGAGCCGGACGTCGTCGGCCGTGGTCTGCTCGAGGGGGACTACATACATGTATCTTTGTTCCGTAGTGCCTTTTGCGCCGGTCCATTGATAGTAGCCGCTTGCGTGATTTCTGCCGATACTCTTTTCGATTATGGACCAAAGAGATGGTTGTACCTTTCGTATTTTTGCCGGAGACCTGTTCTCGAGACTTCTGTCGGCATGAAAACGAATGATGCCTGAAGACGAATCATGCAGACTGGTATAGCCGGATTGACCAACCGTCTGAACTGCTATTTTACGGAAGGCCTTGTCCTGCTGTAAGTCCTCGAGCGTCATGTAAGGGTGGGACTGAATAATGAGGTCGAGCTTCGTGGCAAGATCGACAGCTTTCTGCTGTATGAGGGTCCATATGGTCTGCTGAAAAAGATCCTCGCTGAGCGCCCATTCTTCCTCGTACACCTGTTTTATTGTTTGGCGGACCTGCGGCTGGACTTCACGTTCGTACACACCCAGTAAGATCGTGAAAATCACGATGGGAATGAAACCGGCAATGAAAGTCATCCAGAACAAACGTGAACCGTACTTTTTGGGAAGGAATTTCGAAAACCACATGACCAGTCATAGTATACAATATTCCTATTTCACTTTCTTGTGATGCTTCGCATCCTTTTGTTTTTGATGAACAAATGATATAAAGAGCATTAGTGGAGCACGGAGCAGCAGAATGAAAGACAAGAAAGCCGTTTTCCGGAGGATAATCGAATTCTGCATCCGTTGTATCTTCAAAGCGTATTTCACGCTCTTTCACCGTATAAAGATTGAAGGGTCTGAAAACCTTCCGAAAACATTCGCAAAACTGATGATTATAGCAAACCACGCCAGTCTTCTGGATGGACTCCTTGTGTGGACATACATCAGGGTCCCTATGAAAATCATCGTAAACCGTGGTGTATCAAGGAGATGGATGTTTCGGCCCTTCATGGGGAGAGACCACACTGTCCCAATCGATACAATGAACCCCTATGCGTTGAAGAAGGTGATAGAAGAAGTAAACAACGGGACGGCACTCCTTATCTTTCCCGAAGGACGTATGACGAGCACCGGCAATCTCATGAAAATCTATGAAGGTTCAGGATTTGTCGCTTACAAAACGGGGGCCAAAATACTGCCGATCTATCTGGGAAACGTCTACTCCACAGTGTTCTCGCGAAAGAAGAAAAACAGGAGTATATTCGCTCCCGTAACTATGACAATCGGCAGGGTGCACGACCCGATCCTACTGGAAGACCTGTTGCCGAGACAAAGAAAGAAGAAAGCGGCCGACACAATCTATCAGATTCTCTGTGACATGCGGTATGAAGTACATAACCGGACGTCGACCCTCGGTAGGGAGTTCACACATATATGTAAAAAGCACAAAGGCAGTATCGTATATAAAGATGCGACCGGTGCCCAGGTGAGTTACAGGAAAGCCCTCACAGCTGCGTTTGTGTTAGGTGGATACGTGCAGAGGTTTCCCGACCGGAACATTGGTATCCTGCTGCCAAATATTATGGCCGCCGCACTTCTATTTATAGGAATTCAGATCTTCAGGAAGACGGCCGTTTTTCTGAATTATTCCAGTGGGGCGGCCGCTCTTACTCACGCCATGGATATATCCGAACTGAATACTATTGTTACTTCCAGGCAGTTCCTTGAACGCGTTAGAATACAACCTTCTCTTTTGGCCGGCAAGCGTATCATCTACCTGGAAGACCTGAAGCATGAGCTCGCATTCGCGGACAAAGTAATTGGATTCCTGCGCAGCCTTTTCCCATATACATATACGAGAGTATTACCTGGAGAGGAGCAGGAAACAGCGGTAGTTCTCTTCACATCAGGTTCAGAGGGTGTTCCGAAGGGTGTCTGCCTTTCGCATGAAAATGTGATATCCAATGTGCATCAGTCCCTTTCGCGCATAGACGTTACGGAAGATGATTACTTTTTTAACGCACTTCCAATGTTCCACAGTTTTGGACTGACAGTCGGGACTATATTGCCTCTGTTTGCCGGAGCAAAAGTATACCTGTACATAAATCCTCTTCATTACCGTGTCGTTCCTGAAATCATTTACGATGAAGCGTGCACAATCTTGATGGGCACTAATACCTTCTTGAACGGTTATGCGAGAAAGGCACACCCATATGATTATCATAACATGCGTTACGTTTATTGCGGTGCTGAAGCCTTGACGGACACTGTTTTTGAGAAATATGCGAAGACATACGGGGTGAGGGTCATGTCAGGTTATGGAGCAACCGAGTGTTCTCCTGTTATAGCGATGAATAGTGCACTGCAACACGAGTACGGGACTGTGGGGAGGATGCTCTCCGGCATTGAATTTAAGCTTGTTCCCGTCGCTGGAATCGACAGCAAAGGCGGGAGCGCGGGCAGACTATTTGTCAAAGGCAGGAATGTTATGAAAGGTTATCTCAAGAACGAAAAGGCGAACTACAAATATCTTGTAGAAGATCAGGGATGGTACGACACGGGGGACATTGTCGAGGTCGATAGTGAGGGCTACGTGAAGATAGCGGGCCGTCTGAAGAGGTTTTCGAAGATAAGTGGAGAAATGGTCTCGCTGACCGCGGTTGAGGAAGCAATCGCCGGCATATTTGGCGACAGAAAAACAACCGCTGTCACAGCGGTGCCGGATGAACTAAAGGGTGAAAGACTGATCCTTGTCACGAACTCTCTTGACGCCGACCTGAAGAAGGCCAGAGAACGCGTACGTGAAAGAGGACTGTCCGACATCGCCTCTCCCAAAGAAATTATGTATATGAAAGATATACCGAAACTGGGAACAGGCAAAGTCGATTATGTTCGCCTGAATAACATGCTCCGTGAACTTCGGGAGAACCAGACTGTATAATGCAGGTAAGTTCGGCAGTGTATGCGTCGGGATGCGTTATTACCCACTCTGACAGGTATCGATAATTCGGAAATTCTTAACAGCCGCTCTTCTGTGTCTGCTTTGTCAATGATACCCATAGATCCTCTCTGGATTATGATGTTCCGTTCTTTATGTTTTATTCTTTATTGCAAAGGCGTACACTAATTAGGTGAATTGTACTCGAATATTTGATTAGTAAGCGTGTTGAGCTATTTTCGATGAAACAGGGGCGTTTTGCAGGGGAAACCTTTCGTGGCAGAGAAACGGACGGAATCGAAAAATGTAGAAGAGCCAATTCGTCAAACAACAAACCGGGAGGTTATATGGAACAACAGAAGAATGAAGAACACCCTCTCCAGATCAATACATCGGATGAGACATCAAAAGGACGGTACAGCAACACAATGCTTGTTGCACATGGACCCGACGAGTTCATCATCGACTGGGTACTTAATTCACCAAACGGGGCGCACCTCGTGTCGCGTGTTATAGTAGCTCCCGGCCACATGAAGCGTATTTGCGCTGCATTGCAGGAGAACTTGAGGATCTATGAAGACGTGTTCGGGGAGATACGCACGGGCAAGGCCACAGATGCTCATATGATTCAGTGACCCCTTTTTCATGAATAACTCTGGATCCGGTGTTGTGCGACCGGGCAAAGTTATCGGTGCAGAGGGCTTACCGATGTTGACAAAAGGCAGATTGCCACTAGACTCTATTAGAAACGATGATCTTTGGGTGTACGATTTCCGACTAAGGAGGAAGCGATGGATATCCAATACCGTTCTACAAAAGCGATCGGAAGGGCAAAGCTGCAGGATTTATTCTTATCGAATAACTGGGATTCGGGCAATCATCCGGAAAAACTGCAGCAGGCGTTCAGGAACTCACATTATGTAGTCTCTGCCTGGGATGGCGATCGGCTGGTGGGTATAATGAATACACTCTCAGACGGGGTTATGAATGTATTTTTCCTCTATCTGCTGGTCCATCCGAAATATCAGGGTAAAGGTATCGGGCAAGAAATGGTCCGACTCATGCTGCGCAAGTACAAAACGTATGCGAGAAAAATGGTGATAGCGTACGACGAGGCAATGGAATTTTTCCAAAAAGCCGGCTTTGAGGCAGGTGAAAACAATGTGCCTATGTTCGTAACGTACCTGACCGGCTACTAATCACTCCTTTCGCTGCGATAATCCCAGTTTGGACTGTCCGCAGTACAGATCTGTGCATGCGCGCCGGCTATCGCCAGGAGAGTCTTTTCTGTTGAAAATACAGGCATTACAGGTTATCTTCAAGACGCAGTGCCGTTGAAGATTACCGCGCGTATCTGCCCGGTATGAGCGGCAAGAAAAATCGGATATAAACCGCGAAGAGACTCGATGGACGATTTTCGATTTTGACCTGTTCATGACAACACAGGAGGTATCATGCTGTTCTCAAAGATGTTTATTCCTACGGTAAAAGAAGACCCGAAAGAGGCGGAGGTTGTAAGCCATAGACTCATGCTCCGGGCGGGATTCATCCGGAAACTGTCATCCGGTATTTATACCTGGCTTCCTCTCGGGTTGAGATCCCTTAGAAAGGTGGAACAGATAATTCGGGAAGAGATGAACAGGAAAGGTGCTCAGGAGATACTGATGCCGCTTGTTCAACCAAAGGAACTCTGGGTGGAGAGCACCCGTTGGGAGAAATACGGAAAAGAGCTGCTGAGATTCAGCGACAGAAACGCCCATGAATTGTGCCTTGCGCCGACGCACGAAGAGGTGGTTACCGATCTCGCAAGGAGAGAAATCAAATCGTATAAAGAACTCCCGATCATTTTGTACCAGATACAGACCAAATTTCGAGACGAAATACGGCCTCGCTTCGGAGTGATGCGCGGCAGAGAATTTACGATGAAGGACGCATACAGCTTCGATGCAGACGAACACGGTGCGGAACGCAGTTACAAAGACATGTACGAGGCCTACGTAAATATTTTTAGTCGTTGTGGATTCCGATTCGGTGTTGTCGAGGCGGATTCCGGTCAGATCGGCGGGAGTTTCTCGCATGAATTCATGGTCCTTGCCGAGACCGGTGAAGATACTATTGTTTCGTGCGGGGACACGTGTGGCTATGCGGCCAATCTCGAGCGTGCAGAAGTCGGTTTCGCGGAGACAAAGCAACAGAATGAAAAGGGCGAATTGAAGCGTGTCTCTACTCCGGGAGCCAGAAAGGTGGAAGAGGTTGCATCTTTCCTCGGCATAGCCGAAGATAAACTGGTCAAGACCATGATCTACACGAGTAACAAAGGCATAATCGGTGTGCTGGTCAAAGGCGACCGGGAGATAAACGAGACGAAGATGAAGAACCTCCTCGATCTGGAATATTTTGAACTTGCGGGTGAATCAGTGATTGAAGAGGCGACAGGAGGACCTCTCGGTTTTTCCGGCCCGATCGGTTTATCAATACCATTGTATGCGGACCGTGATCTGATGACCATGGAAGATTTCGTAGTAGGTGGCAACGAACGGGATGTCCACATTACAAATGTGAATATCGGGGACTTCCCGGTGAAAGGCTTCTATGATTTGAAAGTTGCGACTGCAGGAGACAGGTGTCCCCGTTGTGCCGGCAGACTCTTGTTGAAAAGGGGAATAGAGGTAGGCCACATCTTTAAACTTGGTTTGAAATACAGCAAAGCCATGAATGCAACATACCTCGACAAAGAAGGTAAGGAACAGTTCATGGTTATGGGCTGTTACGGGATCGGAGTCGGAAGAACGGTAGCAGCTGCAATAGAGCAGGGGAACGACGAAAACGGAATGGTGCTGCCGATTGCGATAGCACCTTTTGAGGTTACTGTTTTGCCGGTCAATACCGCCCACGAAGAGACGATGGAACTTGCGAGAAGAGTGTATAAAGAGCTTCTCGAAACCGGAATAGACGTACTCCTCGATGACAGAAATGAACGACCCGGCATCAAGTTCAAAGACTGTGACCTTATAGGCATACCATTGCGCGTAACCATTGGAGAGCGTAACCTGAAAGAAGGTCTTGCAGAGATAAAACTCAGGACGGAAAAGGAATCCCGGAAAGTGCGGAAGGAACAAATCGTAGAAGAGGTTGTGAAACATGTACGAAAGCTTAAGCAATTGTGATCTGACGCCAAAATACGAAATCGAAACAAGAATAGGCAGTCTGCAGAAAAAAATGAGGGAGAATGCCATTGATTATGCTGTTATTCTCCAGAATGCAGACCTGTTTTATCTGACAGGTACCCTGCAAAAGGGCGTACTGGTTATTAGGGTTGACCGCCCGCCTTTGTTTTTTGTGGAGAGGAGTCTCGAGAGGGCGACCCAGGAGTCACCACTCGAGATCATTCCCATCAGGAAAGACAAAGATGTTGGCGAAATTGCGCGAAAAGAGGGCGTAAGCGGCACGGGAGCGATGGAACTCGATGTGATACCTGTTGCTCTTTTTGAACGTTGGAAATCCATACTAGGCAGCACGCACATGCTTGATATCTCTCCATTAATACGAGACCTGCGGATTATCAAAAGCGAATTCGAAATCCGGCAGATTGTCGAATCCGGAAAGATAATCACCCGTATATTCCAGAAGGCGAAACAGGTCATAAAAGCGGGGCTGCGGGAGATCGATATAGAATCGGAGATTATTGCTGAAGGGAGAAGGGCCGGACATCAGGGATTTCTCCGGATGAGGGGGTTGAATCAGGAGATGATGCCCGGTTATGTTACTCAGGGGTACTCGGCAACCATACATTCTTACGCCGATGTGCCGATAGCAGGCCTCGGGATTACCCATGCGATAGCACAGGGAGCTTCAAACCACAGGATCGTAGCGGACATCCCCGTTATTGTTGATTACGGCGGCGGGTATAACGGCTACATAACGGATGAAACCAGGGTGTACGCTATTGGTGCACTGAAAGATATCTTCATGAGAGGCTACGACGTGTCCCGGAAGATCATCGAGGAAACAATTGCTTTTGCCAGAAGCGGAATAGACGCGACGGAGATATTCCTGAGAGCAGCCGAACACGTCAGGACCGCAAATCTTGAAAAGTACTTCATGGGTCATGGTGAAGGGCAGGTGAGCTTTGCCGGCCACGGACTCGGACTTGAAATCAATGAACTACCCGTTATTACTCCGAGACATAAGACTCAATTAAGAGAAGGAATGGTGTTTGCATTTGAACCGAAATTCATAATTCCGGGAGAGGGAGCTGTTGGCCTTGAAGTAGACTTCATCGTGCGAAAGGATGGACTGGAGAGGGTGACGGATTCGCCTATGGACATCATGTACGTCTAGTGTCAATTCCAGGTTCATTGATATAATTAAGGTTCCTCGACATCCGGGTGTTCTCCGGGTGTCTATATCCTCACACAGGATTGATACGATACGTCATATCAATTCTCACTGTTGTCCAGGATATGCTTTTGCGGTGCTGCATTCCTGGCCGACTGTCCTGTCCTTCTTTGATAAAGCACGGTAGAGAACAACAGACATTGCCGTTCCTCTCACGCAACCTTGCAGAACAGCCTACCGCTAAAGTATTCCCGGGATTTCGAACAATCAGGAAACTGTTGTATTGATTTTCAAAATATATAATAATGTAGCCAAGTCACGGTGTTGGAACGTGCCATCAAGGGGCAGGGGGTTGGATGGCCTTGGTTTTGAGCAAGAAGATGACTGAGCGGCAGTCCTCGATAAGCGGGAAAACGGATGACACTGTATTCCGGTCCCTGGGTATTGCAACGGTGATCGTTGACGGTAACGCCAAAATTTCCCGCACAAACCGCGAATTTGAAAAATTGTCCGGCTACTCAAAGAGTGAGCTTGAAAACAAGAAGAAGTGGACTGATTTCCTGTCGGTCACTGATCCGGCACTAAAGAAAAAGCTCAAAGAGTTTATCAGAAGCGAGCTGAAAAATAAACCACAAAACAACACATTTGTATTTGTTGACCGAAAAGGCGCGACTAAGAACGTAATGGTCAGCAAGACCGGCTTGGCGGGAGAGGGTAATGAAAAGGCTCTCGTGTCTTTCATCGATGTAACAGATATGATTCAATGGGGCGAAAAGACGAAGCTTAGCGAAGAGAAATACCGCTCCCTGATCGAATCAACTGAAGACTCAATCTACATGGTAGACAGGGACTGCAGTTTCTTGTTTGTGAACGGAAGGGTTCTCGATCGGTATAAGATTAAGGAGAAGAGTATTATCGGAAAACGATACGGGGACTTTCATCCGGCAAACGATACTAAGGAGTTCGAAGCGTATCTTTCAAAAGTCTTCAAAACAGGTGTTTCGTATCAGTACGAGTACAAAGCCAGAAAACAGATTCGATTTACCCTCAGAACGCTGAGTCCTATTGTAGATGACGCAACAGGGAAGGTAAAATATGTAGCAGTTATTTCTAAAGACATCACCGAACTCAAGAAAACCGAAGAAAAATTGAAATACCTGAGCCTTCACGATCCGCTCACGGGTCTCTACAACCGGGCTTATTTTGAAGAAGAGATGCACCGGCTCGACAATAATCGTACCGGTTTGGTCGGCATGATAGTCTGCGACGTCGATGGTTTGAAGCTGATTAATGACACTCTGGGCCACAGTAAGGGTGATCAACTGCTCGTTACCGCATCCGAAGTATTACGCAAATCTTTTCGCGAGGGTGACGTTGTAGCGAGGGTGGGCGGAGATGAGTTCGCCATTTTGCTGCCAAACAGTCCTCGACCCAGAGTGGAGAACATCTGCCAGCGTATCAAGACTACCATTGCAGGTTACAGCAAAAAAAATGCTCTTCTGCCACTGAGCATAGCTACGGGCTTTGCCATTCGTGAGAACCCGAACCAGAGCATGGTCGAGCTTTTCAGAGAAGCGGATAACAATATGTACAAGGACAAATTGTACAGCAGCCAGAATGCCCGAAATGCAATTGTAAGAAATCTCATAAGTGCTGAAGAAGCCAGGGGTGTACTCAATAAAGAATCATTCAAACGATTCCGGCGTTTGGCACTCATGCTTGCAGAGGCAGCAGGAATGGACAAAGAACGTTTGAAAGACCTGGAACTCTTGGCCCAGTTCCATGACATTGGTAATATAAGTGTACCTGACAGAATCTTGAATAAACCGGGTTCCGTCACTCCGGATGAATTTGAAGAAATACAAAAACACTCCAATGTCGGGCATCGAATAGCCCAATCAGCCCCCGATCTTGCGCATATTTCCGAGTACATTTTGAAACACCATGAGTGGTGGAACGGCAATGGCTATCCGTTGGGCTTAAAAGGCAATGAAATCCCTCTTGAGAGCAGGATCGTTGCCGTTGTTGATGCCTATGAATCGATGATGAAAGGGCGTCCACACCGTGCTTCTTTATCCAAGAATGAGGCGATGACTGAGCTCAGAAAATGTGCCGGAACACAGTTCGACCCGGCTCTCGTGAGCAAATTCGTTCAGCTCATGAGCGAATGATTTCAATCATACCTTATTCTGAAAAAAACGTTAGTAGACTACAGGCTGTAAGACCTACCTGAGTGTTTGCATTTTGTCGTTGAACTTTGGCTCGAAGGAAAGATTGTTTTTTCATTGCCGTTTGGATGAGTCCAGAACTTCCCGCACCTTCCGCAATAGATCTGTGGGTGACAGAGGCTTGGCGATAAAGGCAAACTCTTTGTCTTCAATACCTTTATCCAGCACGACGTCACGTGTGTACCCGCTTATAAATAATACCCTTACCGTCTGGTTATCGGTTCGGATCGAGTCGAAAACCTCCCTTCCGTTCATCTTCGGCATTACTGAATCGAGAATCAGCAGATCAATATCGTCGTGTTCTCTGAATTTGCGTATTGCTTCTTCGCCATTGCCTGCTTCGATAATCGTATAGCCGAATTCCGACAATACATTTCTGATGAGTATCCGTACCTCTCGATTGTCCTCGGCTATGAGCACTTTCTCTTCACCGCCTCTTACGTGTTCATCGTGCACTGCCGTCTTCTCAATGACAGAGCTTATTAGAGGAAAATAGATGTGTACGCCCGTTCCCGCATTGGGTTTGCTATCTATTGAAATGTGCCCATTATGTTGCTGGACAACGCCATAAACCGTTGAAAGCCCCAGACCTGTTCCCTTCCCGACTTCTTTTGTCGTGAAGAAAGGATCAAATATGTGTTCCAGCACGGACGAATCCATGCCGGTACCCGTATCGGAAATCGTGAGTACTGCGTATGAACCGGGTGTGCCGAATCCGTATGTTGATACAAACGATGCGTCTATTGTTTGTACGCGTGTTTGAATGGTGAGCACACCGCCGGAAGGCATTGCGTCTCTTGCGTTGGTCACAAGATTAAAAAGTATCTGATCAATCTGGGTCGTGTCTGCCATAATCCCAACGTCCTCAGGAAAAAGGATCGTCTTTAATATGATGTCCTCCCTGACAAGCCTTTTCAGCAGCTTTTCGGTCCCCGCAACGATGTCATTCAGGTTTATCGGTGAGAGTGACAACGGTTGTTTTCTGCTAAACGCGAGGAGACTTTTTGTAAGACCGGCACCTTTCTGAGATGCTGAGAGTATTTGTTCGGTGTAACGCTGTAAAGGGCTTTCTTTCCCAAGCTTGAGTTGAAGCAATGTACCGTATCCGATTAGGGCTGTCAGTATATTGTTGAAATCATGTGCTACCCCGCCCGCCAATGTACCTATCGCCTCCATTTTCTGGGCTTGCCGCAGTTGAGATTCGAGCATTTTTTCCCTGCTTGAATCGACTACGGTACCCGTCACGGCAGGTTTCCCGTTGAATGTTGTGGCGGCACCGAGCACTCTTACGTTCATGACTTTGCCGTCTTTTCTGAGCGATCTGAATTCATATTCGATATGGTCTACTTCCCCGCTTATCCTTTTCCTTATATTCTCTTCCACGAGCGCTCTTTCCTCGGGTGCTGCAACATCAAACGGACTTTTCCTGTCCACAATTTCATCATAGGTATACCCATACATTTCACACCATCTCTTGTTTACGAAGCGGAAGAGGTTGTCTTGTATTATGTAGAAACCGGCCAGGGAGTTTTCCACGACTATCTTATATTTTGCCTCGGATTCGAGCAGTGCCTCCTCCGCTTCCTTTTGCTGTGTAACATCTGTTACCGTAAAGATGTAAGAGGAGATATCTATTGGCGCCGACTGTATCAGCACATGTTTCAGTTCACCATTCTTTTTCCTCAATTTTGTGACCAGCTGACTGTGGAGACGAAGTGTTTCTCCTGTGATGTCATGCTCAGAACCGTTGTCGTAAAATATACTGATACTCTTACCTTTTAAATCCTCACCGCTGTACCCTGAGAGCTCAGACATGGAGTCGTTTACCCAATCGATAACCCCGTTCTTCGTTCGGCCTATTCCTATCGGGGATGCTCTTAATATAGCCTGGAGGGCATGTTCTGATTCGACTATCTTCTGCTGTGTCAGGACGCGATCAGTAATATCCCTCAGGAATGCGAACGTGACGGGCTCGTTTTTGAGGTGCACGGTAGTGGCGGAGACATCGACATACAGGATGGAGCCGTCTTTCTTTATGCCTTTGAACATGTATCGAGTCGGTATTGGATCACCCTGCTGCCTACGCTGATTGTATTCAATGACGGCAGCCCGATCTTCCGGGTGTACGGTGATATATGTATCAGTCCCCGTAATCTCTTCCTGTCTGGTATACCCGAACATATCCAGAAACCTTTGGTTCACGTAAATATGTGTGTTTCCCCGAACGAGGGCAACACCGTCGTATGAGTGTTCGATTGCAGTGCGGTACCGTTCTTCCGATTCAAACAGGGTCTTTTCCGTTTCCTTACGTTGTGTGATATCCCGCATGTTGAATACTACAGATGGCTTCGCAGATGTTCCCTGAATACCTTTTCCGACTGACTCCATATATTTGTATGAACCATCTCTGTGGCTGATTCGGATTTCGATTGTCGGTCCCGTTATTCCCGGATCGGAAATAAGTTTTTTGAATATGTCGAGAACCGATTTCAGATCATCAGGGTGGACAATACTGTCAACTCTGGTATGTACAATTTCCTCAGCAGAAAATCCGAGTATCCGCTCGTAAGACGGGCTTGCGTACGAGATCAATCCGCTTGCGCCGACCACTACAATGATATCGGTAGCATTTTCTATCAATGAACGGAAATACTCCTCACTCGCCCTTAACGCCTGCTTTTCGCGGACCAGTTGCCTGCGATGGAATGCGTTCTCGAGTACACCAACAAGCTGATGGAGATATGCGGGATGTTTCACTACGTAATCCATAGCTCCCATACCAAAAGCCTGAGTGACACTGTCTTTGTCCCCGTTTTCCGCCAGTACGACGACCGGCAAATCAAGTCCGCGTATTTCAAGCAGTTCTCTTAGAAGTCGTACCGCGTTCGTACTTGGCAGATGGTAATCGATCAGAAGCACGTCACAAATATCCTTAAAACCATTGCCGTCAATGGGGGAAACAGGCATTATCGCGAGAATCTCATCCGCGGACCTCACAATTTCCAGGTGTATATGAGGTGCGTAACGGGAGAAATGGGAAACAGTCAAGTCAACGTCCGTAGCATCATGTTCAACATACAGCACGCGAAATGAACCTGAATGACGGTTTGTCTGGGATTGGAAACGTTCGACGGCCTTATGGAGAATATCCGGAATACGTGTTACGTACCCTTCCTGTTTGGCTACATAATCGCTGATACCCGCCTTAAGTGCTGCTACAGCTGTCTCTTCCGTTCCCATGCCGGTGATGATAACTACGGCAACAGGCAGGTTGTTCTGCTGAACGAAGGACACGGGCGAACCGCCGTCACCGTCAGACAGTTCCATGTCCGTCAGCATAAGATCGTATGTCTGTACCCCTGCAGCGCACGCCTTCAGTTTTTCCAATGCTGCCCCGCACGTTCTTACCCAATCAACTTCTACGTGAGGTGCCGTTCTGGACAATGTTTCTATGAGAAGGTCCGCGTCAGTCGTATTATCTTCGACGTAAAGAATATTCATGGATTGAGGATTGCTGCTGCCTTCTCGTCTTTGTAGTTCAAATCGTCATCTGCACTCATCATTTCTTTCTCCTCTCGGGGTCTCCAGATAAAACGTCGTACGTTTACCCGGTGTACTCTCCTCCGTGGCCGGGGGTTCGGTTTTCGCCAGGGTGGGCAAGCAATGGCGCTAAACACCTTTTACATTTCAGGTCGTTCCATCCTGTAAAATTACCGGCAGGAATGACATCAAAATATACCACTATAATCGATCTGTATAATAATGTTTTCTTCATGTTTAATACAATCGAATGCACGCATCAGGAATCGGAATACTGCATAAAAACGATAATCATACGCCCGCGAAACAATGCACATTCTACGCATGTACCGGAAAGACTCTGTCCAGCCTGATACCGTCTGCCGATAGTTTTTTTCCGAATGCCTGGAGTTTTCGCGGAATCACAGTGTTATCTCCGGATAAAGCTTTTTCATACATTCCGGGCAGCAGCCGTGTGTGAATTCAGCGTCAGAGTGCTCGCTGATATAACTTTCCAGTTGCGTCCAGTAGCCTTTGTCATCGCGTATTTTTTTGCAGGATGCACAGATCGGGAGCAACCCGCTCAATGTTTTGATTTTGACAAGCGCCTGTTCCAGTTCTTCATTGCGTTTAGCCAGAATATCTCTCTGGCGCTTCAGCTCCAGTTGCGTCTCGATTCGAAGCTTGACAATGGCCGGGCTGAATGGCTTCGAAATATAGTCTACAGCACCGAGTGTCAGCCCTTTTGTTTCCTGCTCGTCCTGGTCAAGGGCTGTAATGAAAATGACGGGGATTTCTTTAAGCAGCGGGTGTTCTTTAAATCTTCGAAGGAGTTCGTACCCGTTCATCACCGGCATGACAATGTCCAGAATGGCCAAATCGGGTATTTGGTTCATCGCAACATCAAGCCCTTCACGCCCGCTTGTGGAAGCAAGTATTTCGTATCGCTCACCCAGAGTCGTGCTGATAATCTCGATATTTGATGGTTCATCATCGACTACGAGTATTGATTGTCGTTCTCTTGCCATTTTTCACCCCCTTTCAGGATATGTCCAGGTCCATTTTTGAGGCCAGGGAGAGTATAAGCTCTCTGGAGCTTCTAAAATCGAGCCTGTTCAGGGCTTCTTCAATCTGCCGGATGAGGTCATTGCCGGATTCGTAGCTCGCAAGCAGTTCTTTCAGTAGCAGAAAATGTTTTCTCGCCGCAAGATTGTTTTGGCCCAGAAGACTGTATGTGCTCGTGAATGATGATTTCAACGCATCCATATCTAGCTTAATGTCGCCATTACGGGATTCGGCGGGTATTTCCGGACCAGTTCTTTTCTGCCCCGATATGAGTGTGATATTTTTTATGACACTCACCAGAGCCTTATCAAGCAGCTGGGCTAATTGCATGGTATCACCGTCTCTTCCATCTTTTTTGACGGACTGCTCAAGTTCTTTGGACAAACTGAAAACATCAGTCAACGAAAGATTTCCCGAAACCCCTTTGAGATTATGGGTGAGCCTGTGCACCAATTCGAAGTTTCCGTCTTCGAGTGCCTTCCGTATGTTTTTGCCGGTCTTACTGTAATTGGCGGCAAAAGAAAAGATGAGTTTTGACAACAGTTCTTTGTTTCCTGATACTCTTCTGAGTGCGGACGCCAGGTCCATGCCTTGAATGGTCTCGGGCAGAGCTTCGGTATCCGGCGGTTGTTTCTGCTTAGCCTTCATTCTTGTGCCTTTTGCCCCGGGGCTGATCCACCGTGTCAAAACGCTGATCAAGTAATCAGGTTCAATGGGTTTTGAAATGTAGTCGTTCATACCCGCCTGAAAACATCGTTTTTTGTCTGATTCCATGGCGTGAGCAGTCATGGCTATTATGGGAAGGTCCTTATGGCTCAAGTCTTTTCTGATGTGACTTGTTGCCTCAAACCCATCCATTTCGGGCATCTGAATATCCATTAATACTGCGTCGATCTGCGCTCCGCCTCTTGAGACTCTTTCTATTGCGTCAAAACCGTTGACTACAGTTTCAACAATGAAACCGGCGCCCTCCAGGACTTCTCTGGCGACCTGCCGGTTAATTTCGTTGTCTTCCACCAGGAGTATGCGTGATCCCACCATAGTCGCACGTCTCTCGCGTTTCCCGGGCTTCAACAGTACCGGTTCTGATGATGTTTCATCCAGGTTGGAAGCGAGTGCGTCCATGATTGTGTCGAGCAACACCGATTTGTTCAGAGACTTCTTTGGTATCCAATGAACCGGTATCGAATCACTTGTATGTCCCGTACTATCGTTTTCCGATAAGAGCAGTATCCTTGGGAGGCTCGAGGTGTCTTCGATGGTTTTTATTCTATCGAGAAATTCATCAGTCGTCCCTGCTGTGCTCGCGTCAAAAAGGAGAAAGTTGAACACTTTTTTGCTGTTCCGGAGAATTTTCAGGGCGGCGCTCGTTTTAACTACGCTTGTTACGTCGCACGACAAATCTCTGAGCATTGCCTTGTAGACACCACGACCTTTCTGCGATTTGGAAACAACAAGAATATTGAGTCCGCTGAGATTGACCGCCTCCTTCTGTCTCTGCCCTCTTTTTTCTTTCGCCTGTTCAAACACAGCCGTAAAAGTAAATGTGCTGCCAAATCCTATTGCACTTACCACGTGAATAGTCCCGCCCATCTGCTCCACCAGCTGTTTACTGATTGCGAGTCCGAGGCCTGTTCCACCATAGCGTCTCCTGATGGTTTCATCTACCTGTGTGAACGGCTCGAATACTCTTTGGCATTCTTCAGGGGTCATGCCTATACCTGTATCTTTCACCGAAAATTCGAGGATAATGTGCAAGGGTGCATTGCTTTGTTCAGCGGCATTTCTCACCTCCACCAGTATTTCGCCGGTGTTGGTGAATTTTACTGCATTTCCCACGAGATTAATGAGGACCTGACCAAGCCGCAGCGGGTCTCCGAGCACCAGGGACGGTACATCCGTGTCTCTGTAGAATGAAAGCGTCAGGTCTTTTTCCTGCGCCTTAACGGCTGTAACGGCAGAGACATTCTGCAGCACCTTGTCTATGTTGAAAATTACGTTGTTTTTTTCCAGCCTGCCGGCTTCTATTTTCGAAAGATCCAGGATATCATTTATAATTGCAAGAAGCGCCCTTGCAGAAATTTCTATCTTATTCAGATAGTCCTTCTGCTTTTCAGAACGGCTCTTTTTCATCGCAAGATGGCTGAGTCCAATGATCGCATTCATCGGCGTGCGGATTTCGTGACTCATGTTGGCGAGAAAATTGCTCTTTGCCCGGGTTGCGAGTTCGGCGGCCTCCATTGCATTCCTGAGCTCTTGTTCTGTCTGTATTCTTTCCGTAATATCCCGCGCTGCGGCATAGATAAGGTCACCTTGCGGGGCGGATATCCATTCAATCCACCGGTACGAGCCCTGTTTTGTCCTGTAGCGATTAACGAAATTTAGCACGAGTTCCTGATCTTTTAATTTAGAGATTTTCTCCATTGTTGGAGCGAGGTCTTCAGGGTGTATGAAATCGAGAAATACCTTACCTTCAAGATCCCGGGTCGAGTATCCAAGGATTGTCTCCCACGCGCCGTTCAATCTTCGGAAGTGACCCTCCGTGTCAGCGATGCAGAGCAGGTCGAGATTGATGCTGAAGAAGCGGTCCAACTCTTCCGTTTTTTGCTTCAGCGCGTCTTCGGCGTTCTTTCTTTCGGTTATATCGTGGAAATTCACGACAACGGAATTTACACTTGGATTATTCAGGAGACTTCGGGAAGTTGTCTCCATCCAGCGCCAGCTTCCGTCCTTATGCCTCATTCTTGAAACGAAGGTAATCGTCTCTTCGGGGTGATGAAGCATCCACTTCCAGTTACCATCCAGTTCGGATATCTCGTCCGGATGACAGATATCTCTGAAGGATAGGGTGTTATATTCTTCGACACTATACCCGGTGACCGCTTCAACGGATGGCGAGACGTACGTACGCTTGTGATTTGCATCCGCAAGCGAGATAACCTCGGCAGATTTTTGTATCAATGTTCGGAAACGCTCTTCATTTGCTCTTAAGGTTTCCTCAGCTTCCTTGCGTTCATGGATATCCCTGAAATTCGTAACGACGGCTCGTACTGCCGGATTGTCGAGGAGATTGCGGGCAGTGGCTTCCATCCACCTCCATGTACCATCTTTGTGGCGCAATCGTGTTTCCATCACAA
>CAYYLU010000017.1:0-33034 GCA_964472475.1 uncultured Syntrophus sp.
TGATCGGCCAGGGATTCTATCTTTTTTAGTTCTGTAAGATCGTTCATACAACCTCCGCACCTAGTTCCAGATTTTGCCGGGGTTCATTATGTTATTCGGATCGAATAGGGTCTTCACATTCTTCATGAGCTGAACAACGACAGGATTCGTCACTTTATTGAAGAACTTCTGCTTCTCTAAACCGATGCCGTGTTCGCCCGAGAGGACACCACCCAATTCGACGGCTGCCTCAATAATCTCGTCGACTGCCTTCATGGATCGTTCGTAATGTTCTTTGTTCTTCATATCCGTAAGAACGGAAGGATGCAGATTGCCATCCCCGGCATGACCAAGCATGCAATTCTCAACGTTATATTTCTTACCGATCTCTTTAACCTTTCTGATAAAGGCCGGGATGTTACCTCTGGGGACAGTAACATCTTCGGAGAGAACTGTGGGGGTCTTGCCGTAGGTAGCTGCAAAACCTGCCTTACGGGCCATCCAGTATTTGTCCGCCTCTGCCTGATCCTTGGCAACTCTTACATCAACTGCCCCGTATTTCTTGACAATTACTGCAATCTGCTCAATTTCTCTCTCTACTGCCTCCAGATTACCGTCACATTCAAAGAGAAGGACCGCGTCTGCATCGACCGGAAGTCCCATGGGCATCATCTCTTCGATGCGTCTGATGATCCAATTATCGAGAAGCTCAATCTTGCCCGGGATGATCGCATTCTCGAGCACCCGATAGACGCTCTCCCCCGCTACCGCGAGATCATCATACACTGCCATTAAGGTCTTCTTTGCAGGAGGAAGAGGACGAAGTTTCAGCTCCGCTTTGGTCACAACGCCCAAGGTACCCTCTGAAGAGATGAAGATGTGCAGGAGGTCATAACCGACTACATTCTTGAGAGTTCTGCCCCCCAGGTTAACGATATCGCCCGAGGGGAGAACAGCTTCGATCCCCAGGATATACTGCTTAGTGACGCCGTATTTGACACAAGCCGGGCCGCCTGCATTCTCCGCAATGATCCCGCCTAAAGTGGCCCCTAAGAAACTTTGGGGATCGGGAGGGAAGAAAAGGCCTTCCTTTGCAAGCTGCAAAGTCAGATCCTGGAGGACAACACCGGGTTCTACTGTAGCAGAGAGATTTTCTTTATCTATCTTCAGGATCTTATTCATCTTGGTTGTACAGAGGACAATTCCCCCCTGGAGGGGGATGGAACCACCGGATACGTTTGTACCACCGCCACGTGGAGTGACCGGAATTCTCTTCTCGTTTGCGATCTTGAGTATCCGTGAAATCTGCTCGGTTGTCGTGGGGAAGACCACTACATCCGGTTCGTGGATCCAGTTCGTGGTACCATCATAGGAGTAGGCTTTAAGAGACTCGGGTGAAGTAAGGACGTTCTCCGCTGAAACAATCGATTTGAGTTCCTGTATTACTGATTCTTGCAACATTCGTTGGCCCCCTTATTAATAAATAGCGTTCTTCGCGTCTTTTTAGTTTGCAGCCGCATATTTCGCACGCAGCTTTGGTTTTTCAATCTTACCCGTCGGATTTCTTGGCACCTTATCGAAAATAATCTTATGAGGCCTTTTATACCGCGGCATGTTTTCGTCGCAATATTTCCGTACCTCTTCTTCCGTCAGCGACTCCCCTTCGATCACATCCACAATGGCTGCCGGCACTTCCACCAGACGGTCATGAGGTATACCGATTAACGCCACATCATGAATTTTAGGGTGTTTGAGCAGTATTTCTTCGACTTCTCCGGGATAGATGTTTTCACCACCACTGATAATAAGGTCTTTCTTTCTATCTACCAGATAAATAAAACCTTCTTCATCAATCCTTCCCAAATCCCCTGTGAAGAGCCAGCCGTTCCTGACGGTTCTTGCCGTCAGTTCAGGGTTTTTGTAGTATTCCTTCATCACACCGGCGCCTTTCACAACAAGTTCCCCCACTTCCCCCTGCTTTACTTCAATACCGTTCTCATCAACAATTTTCGCGTCCCACATAAGTGTCGGTTTTCCTATTGCGCCGACTTTCCGCTCATTTTCCATACCCAGATGGATGATACCGGGACCCATACTTTCGCTCAGGCCGAAATTCGTGTCGTACAGCATTGCCGGAAAATATGACTTAAATCGCTTCACTAAAGCGGGAGGGATTGGTTGTGCACCCATGTGGGTCAGACGCCATGAGCTCATGTCATACTCTTCGATCTTCAGACTCCTGTTGTCGAATGATTCAAGCATGTCTGTTGCCCAGGGTACGAGCAGAAATGCAACAGTGATGCGTTCCTTCGAAACCGTTTCTACGATTAATTTAGGATTCACCATTTCGGTCAGAAGCACACTGCATCCTCCCACCAGCACCACTCCGAGCATGTGCGCTATTGCTACGTGGTACATCGGCGGCATCATAAGAAACCGATCGGTTTGAACGAGTTGATGATTCGTTGCTTCGGAAATCGCGGAGCACATGAGGCTCTTCTGCTGAATCAGCACGGGCTTGGGGGCTCCGGTTGTTCCTGATGTAAAATAGAGGGCACATTCGTCTTCGTCGTTCAGAATGGCGTCCACTCCTTTTTCAGGCCCTTTTGCGATACCCTGTTCTAACGTCTCAAATCCATAAGAGTTTTCCCCGATACATATATATTGATGGATGGTGTTAAGCTCACTGCGTAGTGTGCTCACCCTTTCAGCAAACTCTTCATCGAAAATGAAGGTCACAGGTTCGGCAGTTTTCGAGCAGAAACGAATATCGTCATCGGTGAACCTGAAATTGAGCGGCGTTATCCATGCCCCGGTCTTCATCACGCCAAAGTAGATTTCCAGCCAGTTAAGCGAATTCTTGCCCAGCAGGAACACTTTGTCTCCTTTCTTGACACCCTTTTGAAGGAGATAATTCGCCAGTTTGTTGGTTCTCTCTTCGAGCTGTCGCCAGCTTATCTCCTGCCTTAGCCCCGAGACCGGCCTTAATTCGACAAGGGCGGGGGCCTGTGGTGTAAGACGGGCATATTTTGCAAGCACTTCAACAATGTTCATACTGCCTCCCGTTTAGGTTTAGTTTTTCTAGCAGGGAAAATAATCCTTTTCTCAACCAAACGTATTTCGTTTTTCAAACCGGCGAGGGATGGATTAGAGCCCATTTTCCGTCCAACCAGTCGGGTTGCATCCGACTGGTTAGATTGTATTATCAGGCCGTTTAATTGTCAAGAACATTTTTCATGATTTTAGCGGTCACCGATCCGGAACGCCGAAAAATGAATATAGGAGGCAGATTTTGAAAGATGATCGGGTTACATCAATTTCTGTCGATATAATGCGAGTTGAGGCCGTAAAACTCATTTTTGCAGAGTTCGTTGCGGATTTTAAGAGACCACTTATTCATCGACCGCAGTCGGCATTCCACACCGATATTCTGTTTCATCCCGATTTCAGCGATAGACATGAGTATTACCCCTATCCAGAAAGCGGTACCTATAATGTACACATAGGACATTGAATCGAGCTTCAACAGTCTTTTGAGAAGGAGTGGACCAAGGATAGCAACAAACATGACCACGCCTCCTACTGCTTCTATGCTTCGAAAGTTGGCTAGTTTCTTGGTACAGCGCGCGCACAATCGCACGAGAAGGTGTTTCGGTGCCAGTCCTCCGGCGAGGTATCCCTTGATCCCTCTTTTGATCTTTAAATCAAAAGCCGAAATGTCACCTTCCCTGAATTCAGCTCCGCAATGAGGGCACCTTTCAGGCCATTTCAGATTATCAATATTGTTCAGCTTTATCGCATTCAGCATCCGGTACTCTCCTTGTTGCGCAATATAGATAATGTAGCATTTCTCCGTTTGTAATACCACCGGGGCGGGGTAGAGTCATCCTGTCATTAAATCGTAATGAACGTAGCGTGTAGGCGAAGACCGGCTGACAGCTCATAGCTGATAGCTCTAAGCAAAAAGGCTGGACTGCACGCAAAAGACAAAGAAACGGCAACTTAAGATTTGTTATTTGGAGTTTATTTGGAATTTGTGATTTGAGAAAAACACATAGCGCCTGTCCTCGCGGAGCGGGGGGGGTAAGCTGTAAGCGAAAACACGTGACGTGTCTGGCGTTTCGTGTTTGTCATTTTGGGTTTTATTTGTGATTTGAAAGTTGGAATTTGGGATTTTGTCTCTACTTATTCATATACCGTGTCCCCCAATGTTGCATCGCATTGAGGACCGGTCGCAGGCTCCTGCCTGACCTTGTGAGGGAGTATTCTACTCGCGGAGGTACTTCCGCAAACAGTCTTCTGTTGACTATACCGTCTTTCTCCATTTCGCGAAGCTGCTGTGTCAACATTTTCTGGGTAATGCCTGCAATTGCTTTATACAATTCGCCGAATCTTCTTTTACCGGTAAACAGTTCCCGTAATATCAGAAACTTCCATTTATTGCCGATGAGATCAAGTGTCACTTCGACGGGGCAATACGTGTCTTTGCGTGCCATTACATTGCCTCCCTGGACCAGATTCCTGATAAAGACAAGAATTGTCTCATATGCCTAATTATACAAATTTTTGTTGAAAAAGTAACAGAAGAAATTTATGAATGATTAAGAAAATTATTTTAAGTCTGTAGTATAATAGAGAGCCTTGGCACATCACGGCTACCGGAGGAAACATGAGTGGCATTTTTGGCATAGCGTCGGACAAGAACTGTGCAAGTGATCTCTTATACGGAGTGGACTACCATTCTCACATGGGTACGGAGTACGGCGGCATGTCGGTCCTCGGTGACCGCTTCCACAATTCAATCCACGATATAAGCAAGTCTCAGTTCAAATCAAAATTCTTCGAAGAATATAAAGAAATGAACGGGAATATGGGAATTGGAGTAATCAGCGATCAGGACGCTCAGCCCCTCATTATTGGATCAAAATTCGGGACATTCGCAATCGTCTCGACAGGGTTGATCGAGAACGTGGACGACCTCAGTTCAACGCTCCTTCAGCAAGGCGAAACATTCGGGGAGATGTCGAGTGGAAAGGTCAACTCGGTTGAACTCCTCGCGAAACTCATTAATCAAGGCACAACACTCGTTGAAGGCATACAGAACCTGTATGATCAAATACAGGGGTCCGCATCAATTCTGATAATGAAGGATGACGGAATTTATGCAGCGCGCGATCGGCTGGGGCGTACGCCTCTTGTCATCGGGGAAAAAACCGGTTCTCACGTGGTTGCCACTGAGAGCTGTTCTTTTCTCAACCTGGGATATAGAATCCAGAAGTATCTCGAGCCGGGTGAAATAGTCCATCTCGGGAAAGAAGGCATCAAACAACTCGCGGCTCCAACTCCTCAAAAACAGATCTGTTCCTTCCTGTGGATTTACACGGGATACCCAGCTTCAACCTATGAAGGAATCAGTGTAGAGCTCGTTCGTGAACGTTCGGGTAGGGCCCTCGCAAGAAATGATACAGTCGAGGCGGATCTGGTAGCAGGAGTCCCGGATTCAGGTGTGGGCCACGCAATCGGGTACGCGCAGGAATCAGGGCTGCCGTACAGAAGACCTCTGGTTAAATACACACCGGGATACGGAAGAAGCTACACACCTCCGACACAGGAAATCAGGAATCTTGTGGCTACTATGAAGCTCATAGCAATCAAGGACATTATTAATGGAAACAGAATTGTGTTGTGCGAAGACTCAATTGTCCGGGGAACTCAGCTCAAGAATTATACGTTAAAGAAACTCATGGGCGCAGGTGCAAAGGAAGTACACGTCCGTCCTGCTTGTCCTCCTCTGATGTTTCCCTGCAAATTTGCTCTCTCCACACGTTCAATTGCGGAGCTTGTCGCCCGCCGTGCAATCTGGGACATTGAAGGAACAAAGACCGATGAGGTCGCTGAATATCTGGATGACAACTCAGACAAATACCAGAAGATGGTCGATTGGATAGCGCGTGAAATCGGCGTGACAACACTCAGATTCCAGCGTATAGATGATATGGTCGAGGCGATTGGTTTGCCGAGAGAAAAGTTATGTCTGCACTGCTGGCTCGGTCAGTAATCGTACGATCGTTCTGAGTGCATAGTTCGGAGTCCGGAGAAAACGATACAAAACGAAAGACGACCGCTTCGCTGGGACGAGGGACGTACACTAAACTCAAACCACACCTTTTGCTCAATGACTCTATGACCGAATTTCAAATGCAATCTCTAATTCCCAATTTCTAAATCCTAAAGAAAGACAAAATCCCAAATTCCAACTTTCAAATCACAAATAAAACCAAATCAGCGGGTCTTCGTCAACACCCTAATACGATTTAATGACCCGATGACTCTGGGCTATTACAAAAAACTGCACCAACAAGAGTTATTGTTTCCTGCGCAAATGAATATGGCATGTTGCAGGTTGTCATCAATGCTCCGACATCAATACCATACGATTCCAAGGACGCTACCGCATGCTCAGGACTCCTGCACGGTTCATTCGTTGTTGCGGAGCAGGTCTCGCAATGTCTGCAGGGGCCACCTCCAAGCGCAAGGAGGTCTTTTACTCCATGCCCCTCGCAAAGGTGGAGCCTTATGCTCTCGAGAGCTTCATTGTGCTTCCTGAAGGCTTGTCTGATTACTTCCTTATCTCGCAAGCCGGAGACGGGATGGACCGTCTGAAATACAACACATTCCCTGTACTGGGCGATTCTCGCCCTCAACATCTCGAAATCACCAACAGCGGGCGGACACATCCAGTTTTTCCCATAGTATCCGCACTTGTCCTGCGCACAGTAATCGCGGAACTGCAATGAGAATCGCACGAGGGCGGGATCTATGCTGCATAATCCTGCCACACCGAATACTGCAGCTTCATCCGGTTGGAATAATTTCATGCTACTAGCTTATCGCAGTAATCGAGTATTGTCTATACGCTTTTTCCTTGTATCGATCATGAATTCGCGCTAACATCAAACATGATCCCGAGCAACCGTATTTTTTATGTCTTTTCTCTGATACTATCCGTTGCTGTCTGCATTTACTCTCCCGTTTGTGCGTCAGAGAAAGACCGCTTCACCGTTAAGACAGGGACCATACTCTGCAAGAGTCTGAGTTCAATGAATCAGTTGCAGGACAGCATAACCAGGAAGGATGGAAAATCCGCATCATTCTTACGGAGCGGAGAATGCAGTATAGCTCCAAATCCGGTGGTTGTCTTTGTGATTCACGAAGAAGACAATTTCGCCCGGGTCCAGGTACCTGTCTCGGGAAAATACTTCTGGGTTGCAAAGCAGGCGCTGCGTTGAGGCAGAGTTTGCCATGCATCACCAAGCCTGTGTTCTGTTAGTGTTCCAGACTCTCTTCTTTTGGAGTACAACGGCGTAGCGCAAGCGTTGCGCCCATGGGATGCTTCCAATTGAGATACCCATGAACCATGCACAAGGTATCAACCCGGAAAGGCTTTCAACTCCTGTAAATAGTTGATTAGGCAGGATTTGACAAAAGAGAGCGGGACAAAAGCCTGCTCTCTTTTAATTTAAGAAAAAATCATTTGAAATTGCCATCACTCTTCATTTAAGGCGCGACACACTCAAAACTTGCAGCCGATTCCTTATCACCGGTTCCTTTGTATTTTGCTATCTGAGGGTACATACATAAAGGCCTGGTTCTCCCGGGCGCCCACGAGGCAGGCACTTCCTGGTTTACGGCATCGGGACGAGCCGCATCTTTTCCGCGAGCTTTCGCGATGACGGCGTTTGGGGCAATTCCCTTCTCTACCCAGTTTACGAGAGCATCTACCATATCGAATTGATCCGCAGCGGGGCCGCCTCTGCTGTGGCTCATACCGGGAACAATAAACAGACGGACCATGTCGGACGTATTTTTTCCATGCCACGCCTCAAAGCCTTCATACCATGCAATTGTATCACCCACCGAAAAAACAGGATCAGCTGCACCATGGACGACGATCATTTTTCTGTTTCCCTCGACAAACTTCGACAGAATGGTTGCCTGGGGTGGGGTCATAAAGGACATGGCTGACTCGGTATATGTAGCATTAGTCGCGTAGATCTTTGGGGCGTCAGTGTCGGCGTTGAATCCAAGGACAAAATCGATAAGCGTGTTACCCTCACCGGTGAGGACCTGGGGCGACATAGGGGGTGTCATGAAGATGAATCCAACAGCAAGGGGGTCACGCGGTCCTGTACTGTTGGCAAACTTCCAATTACGCCATCCAGGACTATATATACCGGGGTCCCACGGGAAATGGGAGTACAAGGGCTGTCCGGCTTTATTCTTTGCGCCTGTCTGTACCGCTACAAGGACCTTCTTCTGTCCTGCCGTGAGACATTTTCCATCGGAGGAACCGGAGCAGGCAGGCACATCAGCCTCGATGTTGAAAGCCGACTGGCATTTCCGTGTGTCAAGGACCATATTGTCAGCCAAACCGTCAAGTGCATCGCACTTCTTCAGTATGGCGTTGCTGACAACCTGCAGGTCGACAAGCGAGAAGCTCGTGAAAACATCCGGGCGGCCCTTAGCGGGGTCCGTCTTCGATATCGGCGCATACTGCTGCACTCCCCAGAGCTGTGCCACTGCAGCTTTCGGGAGATTGAAGCCGGGGGCGCTGGCCAGGTACCCATCATACTGCTCGGCAATCCGGGCTGCAGCCACCATTGCGTGACGGCCGCCATTTGATGTTCCGACTATGTAGGACTTGTCCGGCATTTTCCCGTAATAGGATTTGATCAGGTTCTTAGCCATCGGGGTTAATACAGCGACCGCATTGTAACCATAGTCGATGCGTGCCTGAGGGTCGATTCCAAATACCCCTCCTCCGATAGGACCCTGCTCCATCTGATGGCCTGCGTCGGAACTGATTACCGCAAAACCCTTCTGGAGACCGTTGGTTATTGGGCCTCCGCCCTGAATATCACCATAGGCATTCACAACCATTCCGTCTGTTCCGCCGTTTCCCTGATAGAAGAAACGTCCGTTCCAGTTCGTCGGCATTCTCATTTCAAAGCCGATAGCGTAGGTCTTTCCGTCAACAGGACTTTTACGTTCGTTCATCCTGCCCTTCACAAGGCAGTGTTCCGGCATTGGCTCGGCAATGCCGGGGACGCGAAGTGTTCCGGCCGGAACGACAGAGACAGACGTCAATGTTGCACTGGTATAGTTAAAAACCTTGCTGAGATCGTTACATGCGATTACCGCTTTAGCAGGCACAGCCTGCGTTGGATGCGGAGGAGCTTTTTCGCCCACGATTACGCCCATACCACTACAGCCTGACAGGAGAAAAACCATCATCAATGAAAGAAATCTCATACGTCTGCGTATCATAGTTCCTCCTCTTGTTTCGTATTTTTCACAGGTGGGCATGTTTTAACACCTATTCTATTCTATATCATCATTTCAATTGTTTGGTAAAACAATACTGTGGGAAATCTAATATCACCGGTAACAACTGTGATTGTTGGGAAACGCTAAAGAACTTAGGCATGGCGATATACCCGGTTCGGTATATCGAGGCAAGATGATAGACCGGCAATAGAGAAATACAGTAAAATCGATGGATCAAGTTACGTCAACTGGTTTTCTGTCAGAACGACATATTTGTATTCCGGCCCTATTATGCCGTCTGCTCCATTTCAGTCCTGGCAACGATATCATCCTGGATTGCCCGTGTCAGGCTCACAAAATAGGCACTGTAACCGGCAACACGTACAATCAGGTCCCGGTGCATATCTGGATCTTCCTGTGCCTTGACAAGCGTCTCCTTATCGACTACATTGAATTGCACGTGCTTGCCTCCTGCGCCAAAGTAAGTCTTGATAAGCATGGACAGTTTTCGCATATCGTCCGTGGTCTTCAGCGCTGAAGGATGGAATTTCATATTCAGGAGGGTTGCCTGATACGGCACCTGATCGATAGTCATGGCACTTCTGACCATGGCTGTGGGACCATTGGTGTCCTTCCCCTGACATGCCGACATCGTACCATCGGCCAGGTTCTCGCCTGCGTATCTGCCGTCAGGGGTTGCACCCGTGATCGCACCACCGGGTCCATGAGACGTAATAGATATCCCTGATGGCTTCATCGTGCCTCCCCAGGCAGTCGGCATAGTCATAGTGACATCGGCCCAGAATTTGTAGATGTCTCTCGCAATCGCATCGACATATTCATTGCCATTCCCGTATTTAGGGGCTGCAAGAAACATTTTTCGCATTTCCGGATATCCGTTTCCCTGCCAATTTTCTTCGAGAGCACTCTTCAAATCTTTCGTGGACACCTTCTTTTCTTCAAAGACGAGCTTCTTGACTGCGGCAAGAGAATCGACGACGTTCATCACACCTACCGGATTCAGGACCGCGCTGTTCTCAAACGGCATCGTTCGATCAAGCGCGTCCCTGCCTACTTTAATTGCGTCATACATAAGGGATGAATAGACCGGATCGGGAAAGACCTCCGTCTGCTCCTCAAGCATTATATTATGCTCCTCTGCCGCTAAACCCATGAAGTATCTCAATTGCTCTTTAAACGCTGCAAGAAAATCTTCATATTTTTCGAATGTTTCAAATTCGCCGGTCTTGGGTCCCAGTTGTACCTTTAACCGCGGATCAAATCCGTTATTTATGGCAATTTCCAACACCCGCGGCACTACAAACATACCAATGGCACTAGTGCGCGATTTACCCGGAAGATTTCCGTCAAGACACCCTGTCAGGGCGTAATCTCGCGCATCCGCCAGAGGCACCCCGTTCCCGGTGAAATATCCGATGTAGGACTTATCCCCTATAAAAGCAGGCATGCCGATACCTGTCTTCACGACTTCAAAGGCCTTTAGCATGAGAGCATCCGGGGTATTTTCGTGGACTCGTACGGTAAGTGTGTGCTGGGGAACCTGACAGTCTTTTGCAGCTTCAAGAAGAAGATAGGACAACTCATTTGTAGCATCTTCCCCTTCCGGGGTAACGCCACCGATCATAAAGTTGTGCCATCTCGCGGCTCCGGCCCATTTTTCCCGGGCAATTTTCCCACCCCATACACTGTTCACCTGCATTATCTTAAGCCTGAGCAACTCGAGCAACTCGAGCACTCCTTCATCCGTTATGTGTCCTTCCAACTTGTCCTTCTTGTAGAACGGATACATGAACTGATCAAACCTGCCACCCGGAGCAGTTCCCGTAGCAAGAGACAACCAAATAAACCAGAACGACTGCATCGCTTCATAAAAGTTCCGGGCCGGCTCGCCGGGTACCCTGCGACAAGTTACCGAAATCCTCTCAAGTTCTTTTTTACGAACCGGGCTGTCTTCTTTCACTGCCATGTCTGCCGCAAGTTCCGCGAATCTCTGTGCAATCCTTACTATGGCTGAATCGGCAATAATTACCGCTCTCAGAAAATCGGCCTTCTTCACTGCACCGGCACTGACATAACGGAGGTTCTTCAGTTCCTCTTCGGCGGCCTTGATGATTGAATTCAGACCATTATTGAGCACTTTAGCGAAATCAACCAGGATGAGAGTAGTGCCTATGCCGAGCCCCCAGCCTGCACCTGCCGAACCGTGTCCCTTCCCCGCTTCCCTGCTCGTCCATGGCGGTAGAAGGATGCCGGACTGGATGAACGGCCACAGGCGATCATCATCAAAATAGTGTCCCATTCGTTCAAATAATGTGCGTCCTTTGCCGACCCAGTATTCGTCAAGAGATCTCAGTTTCGCCTCATCTTCGGATGAAATCTCATAGCCTTCTCTGCGCAGGTCCTCCATATCCTCAGGAGACCAGGTGGGACCGCGTGTTCCTCCTTCCAGCCCCATAGGCTTGCTTGCGACATTGCCGACAATCAGTTCATCGTCTTCAATAAAGATTGTTCTGTTGTCCAGATAGTTGGCGAGAGCCTTGGCATTTCTTACCACCATCGGCTCGCCCTCTGTCCTCCTGTAAGATTCTATAATCAGAGTAGGTTTCTCAATACATATCGGGTACGAGTCAGTTCTCAGTCTGCCCTTCAGTTTCTTAACCCTTTCGTTCATTGGTTGTCATCTCCTTTATTAATCTGCACTTAGCTTTCAATATAGTTGATTTATTCAACTATAGAATGTTACCATCATATGTATACTGGACACTTTTGTCAATGCTTTTATGCATGAAAACATGATATGAATACAGGTATGTGATTCGACTGTACACTTCCTCACACATGGTTGAACGGAGAGTAGAACCTATGAATACCGGACGGGTAAACAGAAAACAGCTTCAGAACGCACGATCGGCGATTGAGAAATCACACCTGCTCCGTTTCGGCAGCTTTGCTGATCAGATAGACAGGTTTGTGCACATCAGATTAAAAAAGAAAATGAACTGGGTCAAAATCCTTGCGCTGCTTTCTCTCATTCACGCCGGCGGGACCAGAACTCCCAGTGAGATTGGTAAGCATTTGTTGAGAAGCAAGGACCACGTCACAAGGCTGGTGGATGGCCTGGTCAAGGATGGCCTGGCAGTAAGAAACCCGGGAGGAAAAGACCGCAGAAGCGTGCAGGTGGAGATTACGCCCTCCGGATTGCTACTCGTCAAAAAAGTGCTGGCAGATATCAAAAAGGAAGAGGCGTTTCTCGAATCCTGCCTCGGTGAGCGGGATTTCCCCGGATTCGAGCAGTTGCTCCGGTCCTTCAGGCATAACCTTATCACAAAGATAGGTGAGGGTCTGGACTAGTCCTTCATCTCCATTCGTCTACGAGCGCGCTTCCCTGATACTTGAAGTCTCCCGCCTGCCAGAACGCATTTGTCTTCCCGCCTACCACAACGAGGTTGATCCCTTTGGGATTCGGATATCTGGGTATCAGGGCCTCGGACGGAAGCGTAAGGTACGTGGCGAACGGTTCCACTCCTCTTTTTGCAAGGGGAAGGGTCACTGAACGTACCAGCGAATAATAGCAGAATTCTCCGGCGGTAAGCTTCACGTTTTCCTGAAGCCACAGGCTCAATCTCTGCTTGGTTTCAAATCCATACATTTCTTTCAGGTCCTTCGCCACAAGAGGATCTGTAAAGATGAGAGCACCCGCAGGCGCCGTGTTCGAACTTTGCGCTTATTCGATTGAGAGGCTGTCGTTTGAACGGTAACAACCGTGAAATTTATAATTTTTTACTGAGTCACGCACCTTTTTCAACGCAGCAATTACGTTCTTATCCCTGTCCGAACCTTCAAAATCCGCAAAGAAGATGTACTCTCCGGGGCTGCTCCTGAGCGGTCTTGATTCGATTCGTGTCAGGTTCAGAGACCTGTCAAAAAATACCTTCAACACCGAGAAGAGAGCGCCGGCCTTATCCGTTAAAGAGAATGTGATGGTACATTTATCACCTGTTTCAACGCTCTCCCGTTTTGATAATATTACAAAACGCGTTGTATTAGATGCATGGTCCTCCACATCCTCATGTATCACTTCGAGACCGTAGAGTTCAGCGCAGAGCTTGTTGGCCAGCACACACGAAGCGTCAGGCTTTACATCCGAAAGCATCTTTGCCGCTCCGGCAGTGTCGTAATAAGGCCTCGGCTCAAGCTTGTGACGCAAGACGAATTCGCGGCATTGTGCCAACGCCTGTGGATGAGAATAGACGACCCTCAAATTCCTGTACTCCGCTCCGCGAGGAGCAAGAAGACAGTGATGAATCGGCATCTTGATCTCTCCAACAATCTTTAAGTCCTTTTCTATAAGCAGATCATTTGCCTGTGTCACCGGACCCTCGAGTGAGTTTTCAATGGGCACTATGCCGAGATCCAATTGCCCGTTTTCTACTTCATGGAACACCTGGTAGAACTCCCTGCACGGAAGCGGTATGAGAGAAGGCCCGTATGAGAGCGCGGCAGATTCACTGTATGCACCATGTTCACCCTGAAATCCTATGAGAATAAAGCCTTTCTCCTGCGAATGCTTGCTTTCCTTCAGAATTTCTCTGTAAATGTTCTCCGCCGTCTGCGGACTCATGAGTTTACCTGCATGCTTCTTCGCATTCTCGAAGATCTGCCGTTCTCTTATGGGATCAAAGATTTGTTTCTTCAGTTTTCTCGCTCTGACTGAGATTTCTATCCTTTGGTTTAGCAACTGCACAATCTCCCAATCGATCGTATCTATCTTTTCTCTTATTGCATCGAGATCATCTTTACTCATAATTATTCACCTTAGAACTCGCAATCCGCAAATCCGAAATCGTTTTCAAAAGAACTCATAACCACTTGGCTTCTCGGCTGGCACCTATCTTTCTTTCCCTTTCTCCTTTGACCTTTCACCTTTAGCCCGATTCTTACCTCCTCCAGCGAAGCGGTCGTCCTTCGGCCCTTCGGCTATCCTCATCAGGTCCGCTATCACAATTGCCGTGGCGGCTTCAACGATCACAGGCATGCGCAAAGCAATACAAACATCGTGTCTTCCATTCACCGTGAGACTGGCTTTTTCCCCGGTCCGTGTATCAATAGTCAATTGAGGTACTCCTATGCTTGAAGTGGGTTTGACGGCTACCCTGAAAACAATTTCATTGCCGTTCGAAATCCCGCCGTTAATACCTCCCGAGTTGTTTGTTTTTGTCCGGCCTTTCAGATCGACAATCTCATCATTATGTTCGCTTCCCCGCATCCTGCTTCCCTGAAATCCGGAACCGAACTCAATTCCCTTTACACCAGGTATTGAAAAGGCTATGTGGCTGATGAGAGATTCGACGGAATCGAAAAACGGTTCACCAAGCCCGATCGGAATACGGCTGGCTCTGCACTCCACAATGCCGCCTATTGAATCTTTTTCGTTCATTGCCTTGTTTACTGCTTTTTCGATTTCTGTCGAGCCGCCCGCCTCTATCAATTTCGCCTCGTATCGGATCGGATGCGTAAGCCTTTTTGCAATCACTCCGGCGGCAACTAATGCCGTGGTAAGCCTGCCTGAAAATATGCCTCCGCCCCGGTAATCACTAAATCCTTTATACTTCTTCCACGCTGTGAAGTCGGCGTGACCCGGGCGTGGTGTGTACCGTATCTTCTCGTATGCTCCTGAATCTGTGTCTTCATTCTCGAAAAGGATCAATACGGGGGCTCCGGTAGTCTTCCCATCCAGAACACCGCTCTTGAACAACGGTCTGTCGGATTCATGTCGCGCGGTAGTTCCCTCTGCCCCGCTTCTTCTGCGGTCAAGGTCGTGGTAGAACTCGCTCTCAACCAGGGATAACCCCGGCGGGCAGCCGTCAACAAGAACTCCTACCACCTGCCCATGTGACTCACCAAAAATACTTATCCTGAATAATCGTCCAAACGCATTCATGGTTTCACCTGCACTGACTGAATATCCCGGAAGAAATCCGGATATGACTTTCCGACACATCGATAATTCTCAATCACAACCGGTCTTTGACCGTTGAGTGCGGCGATCGCGCACGCCATCGCGATTCTGTGATCATTATGGGAATCAACGATATTGCCAACCGGTTTGCCTCCGTGTATTTCCATCCTCGTGTCATTCACCTCAATGCGTATTGACAGCCTGGAAAACTCCTTCTGGAGAGCGTAAGAACGGTTACTTTCTTTTTCTTTCAGCCGTTCAATTCCGTGGATCACGCTTCTGCCGTTACAGTGCGACGCAAGAGCTACAAGCGGCGGAACCAGGTCAGGGCAGTGGGTCGCATCGAATTCAAACGCGTTGAGATTCGCCTTCCTGACTGTCACGCTGTCGATCTTGGTTTCAACCTCAGCGCCGGCTGCTTTCAGCACATCGATCACCGCCTTATCACCCTGGAATGAATCCAATTTCAGGCCCGTCACTTCAATGCAGCCCGCAGTTGCTCCGGCAATGAGAAGAAATGCAGAGCCGGACCAATCTCCCTCTACGGTGAAGGTCCCGGATACGTACTCCTGGTTTTCCTGAATCCTGAAGTCAGTAAATCGATCGTCCCTCTCGACACAGATTCCGAATTTCTTCAGCAGATCAATTGTCATTTCTATATAGGGTATGCTCTTCAGGTTGGACACCTTAATTTCTGAACTCATCTCGCACAAAGGTGTTGCCATAAGCAAACCCGTAAGAAACTGTGACGACTGTGACCCATCAATCTCGATCAAGCCTCCCTTCAAAGGACCCTTCACGCTTACCGGCGGATAACCGTCCTGAGTTCTACACAGTACTCCCACGGAAGACAAGGCATCAAGCGCTTTCATGGAACGATTCTGCAAAGAGCCGGAAGCTTTCAACATGAATGCGTTTTCGCTTAATGACGTTATCGGAGCAAACATTCTCATGCACAGTCCGGATTCACCACAATCAAGGGCATTGCGAGCCGGGTTCCCATCCATATGTTTTCCCGTGCCCATTATTCGAATCCTATCCTCCGTTAACACTGTAGAAGCCCCGAGTTCCCGTGCGATCCTGAGGGCCGCCAACGAATCGGCACACGTGGAGGGATTTAGGATCTGTGATTCACCTTGGGATAGGAGGGCCGCTGCTATAGCCCGGATCATCACGCTTTTTGATGCAGGCGCTCTGATTGTACCGCTAATTGCTGAGGAATTGACTGCTTTCACGCTTTATCCTTTGTGCAATCTCTTCCGGCGTTTTATCGCCCGTGTGAATGACAATATCTGAAGCATCCGCATACAAAGGGCTTCTCAATGTAAGGATTGCTTTCAGCCTTGACCTCCTGTCGCCGGATCCTTTCAGCAGAGGCCGTGCGTCGTCATCAGACATCCTCTGAAGAACCGTATCGATACCTGCCCACAACCAAACCATAATGCACCTTTGTTTGAGAAGCTGAACTGCACGGCCGTTCAGAACAGCTCCTCCGCCACACGCGATGATCCTCCCCGAAAGGCTGGCTGCACGATCCAGTTCGTCACCTTCTATCCTCCGAAATGCCGCTTCACCTTGCTCCTCAAAAATTTGTTTAATGGATGCGGCACAGTTTTTCTCAACCTCATGATCAACATCAACCAACGGAAGCTCCATCATCCTGGAAAGATAGCTTCCTACCGCCGATTTGCCGGCACCCATGAATCCGACAAGCGCAATATTGGACTTTTCATCCGTGGGGCTGGATAACACGGCCCTGCGCATCACATCGACCGGGGGATCTGATAGACCCGTAAATAACGTGAATGCCGCAACACCCTGGCTGATCAGCCATTCCAGGCCATCTATAACAGCGCATCCGTAACGAATGCCCTTACGGGCAACAACGGCTTTCTCTCCATAGTTTGCATCGAGCACAACCAGGTCACTCCTGAGGGCAGAATCGGGTACAGCATCAACACCGCCGGGAAGACAGGACACCAGAACATCCGCAGCAGCCAATTCATGAACTGTATCTCCGAGATGGGCTACTCTGCAGGAAAAAGCTGCGGCAAGCCGCGCCGCTTTTTCCAATGTCCTGTTCACCACAATAACATCCGCACCGTTCGACTTGAGTGCAGCAATTGCTGCCTTTGCAGCACCTCCGGCACCTAATACGACTGCCTTCCTGCCTTTCAGCCGAATATTCTTTTGGCGAAATGATGCTTCAACACCGATCACATCCGTATTGTACCCTACGAGCATGCCTTTTTCCGAACATACGGCATTCACTGCACCGATCTTCCGTGCACCCTCATCGACACCATCAAGCAGGGGTATGACTTCCTCTTTGAACGGAGATGTGACATTGAAGGCCGAAATAGGCAGTTCCTTCATGGCTGTTACAATCTCATCCGCACGGGATGCACTCAGGCGCAGGTATCTGAAGTTATTCATATGCAATGCGTCAAAAGCTGCTCTGAACATTAAAGGGCTTCTCGTGTGCAATACGGGATCGCCCGCTATCGCAAACATCTTGGATTCAATCGTCATTTAGAATTCTCAACATGCGGTGTAATACATCTTTTTCAATCTGTCCTTCGGCAGTCTCCCGCCCCTTTGAAAGTGATGCGAAGGTAAAAGGGCTGCCAAGTAACGGTGCGGCCACTCTTGTGATCCTCCCCTTTTTACCCATTCCGATCACTATTGTTTTTCCTTTGTGATCCTGATTGTTCAGAAGTCCCAGCAAATTCAGATTATCTCTTTGAGTATTCGCCTTACAAGCTATCTTGGCTACATCTGCTCCTTTGTTGAAGCAATCCATTCTTATTTTTTCCAGCTCATCTTCATCCGGAGTACCCGAAAAATCATGAAAAGAGATGATGATCTGACAACGGTTGGACCGCGCCCTGCCTATCAACTCTTCTCTGTATGAATAGTCTGAATCGTGTTCTATATCGACATATTCTGCTCCTGCTTCAATCGCGGCAATAAGGAATCTCTTTCTCGTTTCGTTATCGACAGCGGTGTGGATCGACTTTCCCCGGGGGTTACCCGGCATAAAGGTAGCGATCAGTCGTGCGGGTCTTGAAAAAATCGTCCGTACTTCCTCAATAGAAGCTTTCAGAGAATCAAGCCGGACTTCCGCAAATTCAAGCCCCTCTAGAATCTTGATACACTCTTCGGTAGTAGGTTCAGCTACACTGACACAGATCAAGCAACACCTTCCGGATTTCCTCCAGTTCTATCTCCCGGACCAGAGAGTCTCCAAGGCCGCTGAGCAACACAAAATGGATGGTCTCCCCCTCCCGCTTTTTATCTTTACGTATCGAATCCATGATCGCGTCTCTGTTGCCCCTGAGCTTCACCGGAAGCTTGAAGTAATCAAGTAACGTCTCTATCCTTTTTACTTCACTATCCTTCAGTAAGCCCTTGAACGCTGACAGCTTCGCACTTGCAACCATTCCGATGCTCACAGCTTCGCCGTGGCTGCATCCCGTTGTCTTTTCAATAGCATGACCGATGGTATGTCCAAAGTTGAGTTTCCTTCTCTCTCCTTCTTCCATCTCGTCCCTTGAGACGATTGTCAGTTTTATGTTGACAGCATCCTCGACTATTTTTTCCACAACACGATCATTCGCCTCAATGATACCGCCTTTGTTGCGTTCAAGATATTCAAACAGATTAATGTCACAAATAAGCGCCGCTTTCACAACTTCCGCGAGACCATTTTTCAATTCACCGTACGGCAGTGTTTTGAGAAAAGTAAAATCACAGAGCACAAAACCCGGCTGTCTGAAAGTACCTATCAGGTTCTTGTACCCTTGATAATTCACGCCATTCTTCCCTCCGACGCTCGCATCCGCCATTGCAAGCAATGTCGTTGGCACAAAACCGACAGGAAGACCACGCAGGTATATCGATGCAGCAAATCCGGCGATATCACAAATAATGCCTCCACCGACTCCAACAACGGTCCAGGAGCGATCAAGTTCCCATTTCAGAAATTGCTCGTGTATCATGTTTACTGTCGTGAGTGTCTTGTTTTGTTCAATTGCGTCAATTGGTATCAGCCTAACACGCGTCAATTTTCCACCATGCAGATCGAGCATTTTTTTGTCAGCTATAGTAACAGTCTTCTTTGCATCGCACAGTTCACCCAACCGCATGAAAGAACCACCGATGAGAACTGTTGAATGTCCAGTGCTGCCGGTGAACTCAATCGGTTTCATCGTGTATCCGACATAAACTGATGCAGCGCCCGTATTTTTGCCGCCATTTTCCCGAATTCTGAAGGGGAAAGGGTTTGATCCCTGTCGCACACAGCTTCCGCAGGATTAATGTCAACTTCAACCATAAGTCCGTCAGCACCGGCAGCTACTGCTGCAAAACTGAGCGCAGGTACAAGGCTCGCTCTTCCTGAAGCATGCGAAGGGTCTACAATCACCGGTAAATGTGTAAGCTCCTTCAGGGAAGGAACGGCACTGATATCGAGTGTATTCCTTGTGTAAGTCTCAAATGTGCGGACACCTCGTTCGCAGAGAATAACATCGGGGTTCCCTCCGTCGAGTATGTATTCTGCGCAATTCAGGAATTCCTCTATGGTAGAATTCATGCCGCGCTTCAATAATACCGGCTTACGCGACTTCGCTACTTCCTTCAGAAGCGAAAAGTTCTGCATATTGCGAGCACCGATCTGCAAAACGTCCGCGTACTCCATAACCCAGGGGACATCCCGTGTATCTATTACCTCCGTCACAATCGGCAGACCCGTTTCGTCCTTCGCTTTCTTGAGTATCTTCAATCCCTTTAGCCCAAGCCCCTGGAAGGCATATGGAGAGGTCCTCGGTTTAAAAGCACCTCCACGGAGCATATCAGCCCCCAATTGCTTAACAGCATGTGCAGTCCTGACCGTCTGCTCCTCGCTCTCCACAGTGCACGGCCCTGCAACAATACAGAAACCTTCTCCGACTTTTATGTGTCCCACCCGGACGATAGTTTTTGCTTTCTCCTGCAAGGATGACAACTTGATGTTCTTCACTATCCACCTTCTTGATACGTGTAATAAAAAAAAGGGCCACAGGTTTGCGCCCGTGGCCCTTTGTCCTTAACAAGGATCAAATATCACAGGAGCAGGCGTGGCAAATAAACCAAAACCTTGATATATATTGTATCACATTTCCCGTGACATTCTGTTTCATCATTACAGAATATAAGCAAGAACACGAATTCATGTCAATAAGAAAATCCAAAAAACTGCCTCCTATAATCTGAACTGGCCCACCATCGACTGGAGCTCTTTAGAAAGTCCTGCAAGCTTTGCCGATGCCTCCGCATTTCCCTGTATACGTTTTGAGGTCTCCTGCATCACCTGAGAAATCTGTTGAATGCTCGATGCAATCTCATTTGTGGTTGCAGTCTCCTGTTCCGAAGCAACGGCTATCTGATTGATTTCAGAGGTCACCTTGTTTATCTGATGCAGGATATCCTTGAGTGCCTCCCCGGATTTTGCGGCTTCAACAGTACCCTGCCCCACATCCACCACTCCTTCTTCCATCGAGACAACTGCTTTCTTGGTCTCAGTCTGCATTGCCTGAATTGTTTCGCGTATCTCTTTGGTAGCGTCACTCGTTCTTTCGGCGAGTTTTCTGACTTCATCGGCTACAACGGCGAAACCGCGCCCGTGTTCGCCGGCCCTTGCAGCTTCAATCGCAGCATTAAGGGCGAGCAGATTTGTCTGATCCGCAACATCGTTGATCAAACCGACGATTTCACCTATCTGATCTGAACGTACTCCAAGGTTTTTTATGATTTCAGCCGATTCTTTTACACGATCATTTATGCGGTTCATTACGGCGATAGTATCCTGAATTATCTTCTCTCCGCTTGAGGCGGAGCCGTTAGCCTTTTCAGAGCTCTTTGCCGCGACAACACAATTCTGTGCTATTTCAGAGGTGGTTTTACTCATCTCCTCGCTGGCGGTTGCCACGGAATTGACCTGCATGGCCGCCTCTTCTACACCTGTTGCCATCTGTTCTGTAGCATCGTCCAGCATGGTTGCCGCGCCGGAGACTTCATTACTGCTCCTCGAGACCTGCATTATGGCCTCGTGGAGTTTATCCGAAAGACTGTTAAAATGTGTTGCGAGCGCTCCTATTTCATCTGATGATGTGACATCTATTCTTTTTGTCAGATCACCCTGTGCAACGTTTTGAATGACTTCAATAGTTTTGTTAATCGGTGCAAGTATAAGCCCTTTCATGAGCAGGCTTATGAAAAATGAACATACAACAGCTATCACGAACAATACGGCCGATACAACCAGGACCAGTTTATACGTCTTGCCTGCCGACGAGTACTGCTGTTGACCCAATTTCTTTTCCAGAGTAACGAGTTTTGACAGATTCTCGTTCACCGTCCAAAAGTAATCGTCCGCCTGATTCATGAGGATGGACGCCGTAGATATATCAGTCGAGGCACCTTCAGTAACAGTCTTAACAAGGTTTTCGTATTGCGCAATCTGTGAACCGGCTTCCTTGAAGAACGCCTTCTCTTCTGATGTTAGATTGGGAAGCTTTTCCAGTGCTGAAGCATCGGATTGAATCTTTTTCAGCTTTTTGAACTGCTCATCTGCAATGTAATTCGTTCGGTCTTTACTGTAGTTCGCCCCGATCATACCCATCAGTTTATAGATGTTGGCATGTACTTCCACAAGCTCCTTTATGATTGTGGTACTGGCCTGGTAGTTTTGAAACCTGACATTAAAAATATCATTGAGGGCGGTGTTCTGCTTGTAGAACCCGAAATAGGAGAATAAACTGGATAAAATGAGGAAGACAACCACCGCTCCGGGAGAAACGAGCAATTTTACGGTCATCTTCATGTTGCTGAGCCACTGTTTCATTACTCTACCTCCTGTGTACGATTGGAGACAATCATAATTGCTGCTGAGGGACCCGGTATCCTCTCAGCAGCGATCTTTTGGGATTATTGAAAAAGTCCTGAAAGCGTATACATGTCCATTCCTTCTATCCTCTGGACCCATGCTTTCTTCGGCTGTACTTTCTTGGTCGCGGGGTTCACCCAGCTGTACTCTATCCAGCCACCGCCTTTTGTCTTGGCTATATCTATGCACTCTTTGATGAAATACTTACCATTTGGATCTTTCAGTTCCATATGGTTCTGACCAACAAGAGTAGGGTTCATCGCATTAGCAAGAGGATGACCTGTATAATCCTGGAGTGTTACATACATTTCACCCTTTACAAACTGGCCCTTTGCGTTACCGATCTCGGCCACGCCCTTCTCTTTGCCATTCTGTTTGACAAAAGCTGCGGCCTTGATGCCGAGTGCCTTCGCATCTTCCAGTGTTGCAGCGTACGTTGAACCAACCAGACATAGAACTGCCAGAAATACGATACCAAACACTACTTTCTTCATTACAATCCTCCTGTGCATCAATGATGTGATTGAGGCATACGCCTCAATGAATTTATCGGATTCACTCGCGTCTTACTTAAATATAGTCGTCGAAGGGTCAATAGGAAAGCCCATAAACCCTTATAACTCTTACTTTTCCTGGAGTAGATGTGATACAATAGGCACCTGTAGGTAATCTGTGAAAAAAGCAGTTACACAAGAGAAGCGCCAAGGTAGCATCGATCATTCACATCTGACCACCGGCGAAAAATACCGTATTGATCGACCGGGGAAGACAGAGACAGAATCTGAATGTCATACAGAACCCAAAAACAAATCAAAAAAGTCAAGAAGAGATCTTGAAGAACTCACGTACAAGCTGAAAGAACGGGTCAAAGAACTCAACTGTCTTTACAGAATATCAAGTATGGTCGAACAACAGGGGGTCTCCCTGGAAGAAGTACTGCAGGGGACCGTCGATATTATTCCGGATGCATGGCAATACCCCGAGATCACGTGCAGCCGCATTATGCTGGATAACCGGCAGTTTATAAGTCACGATTTTACAGAAACTCAGTGGACGCAGGCCCAGAGGATTGTTGTGCACGGCAAGCCTGCCGGTATACTCCAGGTCTTCTATCGCACAGGGAAACCGGATGCAGATGAAGGGCCTTTCCTGAAGGAAGAGCGAAGCCTGATGAACGTCATCGCCGAAAGAATCGGTAGAATTGCTGAGAGCAAGTATGCAGAAGAGGCGTTGTCCGAAAGCGAATCAAAAAACCGCGCGCTGCTCGACGCGATTCCTGATCTAATGTTTCAGGTGGATGATGCCGGTACGGTAGTAGGTTTTCACGAGGGAAAGTTTTCTGTTCCACCGGAGTTTTCAAATCGTATCATCGGCAAGAACATTTATTCCGTGCTGGTGGGAAAGAAGATCCTGCCCAAGAGAATATTGGACAGGGCAATGGTACACGTAAAGCACGCACTCGAAACGGGTAAAGTACAGGTATTTGAGCAACATATCTCATTTGCCGAAGAGCAGAGGGATTTTGAAGTACGGATGGTTGCGTGCACTACTAAGAGCGTTCTTGGGATCGTAAGAGATGTCACTCAGCGAAAACGCCTGGAAGGTGAAATTCTGGAAATAAGCGGGAGGGAGCAGAGGCGAATCGGGCAGGACCTGCACGATAGTCTTTGTCAGCATCTCGCCGGTATCGGTTTTATGGGAAAAGTTCTGGAAAAGAAGATTCATGTGCAACAGAAATTGACAACCAACGATATAGGAGAGATTATTGAACTGATCGACCAGGCTATCACAATGACCAGAGGTTTTGCGAGGGGCCTTAACCCGGTCAGGCTTGAAGCCGATGGGTTTGTCTTCGCGCTTTCGGAATTGGCAGCAAATGTAACAAGACTGTTTGGCATAACATGCAGGCTCGAGTACACGACCATGATCCTCATTGACGATAATTCGATGGCAACCCACCTCTACAGGATTGTACAGGAGGCATTGAACAACGCAATCAAACATGGTAAAGCAGATACTGTCACCATTATGCTCCGTCAGGATGGCCACACATGTGTCATGACGGTTCAGGACAACGGAACCGGGATAGGGAATCCGGCACAACCCGGTCATGGTCTCGGACTGAATATAATGCAATACCGCGCATCTATGATAGGAGCCGTGCTCGATATACGTAACGCTGAACTGGGAGGAACTATCCTCACCTGTTCGTTCAGCAATAGCCGAAAATGAAAAGGCTGTTTTAAAGGAGATCACGTGAGCCAGAAAAAGAAGATACTCATTGTTGATGATCATCCGATTCTCAGAAAAGGCCTGTCAATGCTCATAAATCAGGAACCGGATCTTACAGTTGTGGGAGAAGCTGACACTGCCCAGAAAGCTTTTGAAGTCATGGATACCGTCAAACCCGATTTGTTGATCGTCGATATATCGCTTCCAGGTATCGACGGAATTGAACTGATCAAGATGGTCAGGCTAAGGAACAAAGACCTGCTCTCCATAGTTGTTTCGATGCACGATGAATCTCTATTTGCCGAACGCGCACTAAGGGCAGGGGCAAGGGGTTACATCATGAAACAGGAAGCCCTTGAAAAGGTATTGATCGGTATTCGAAAAGTGCTTGCAGGGGAAATATTTGTAAGTGAAATGATTACAACGCGGATGCTGGAAAAATTTGTTTCGGGGACAGCTGGTGAAGCAAATTCTCCAATCGGTCTCCTGAGCAATCGCGAACTCACCGTGTTTAGAATGATAGGACAGGGACTGAAAACCAGCCAAATAGCGGAAAAACTGCACCTCAGCGTCAAGACTATTGAATCGTATCGCTCCAATATAAAGGATAAGTTAAAACTAGGTAACGGCACCGATCTTCTGAGGTACGCAATACAGTGGGTCCAGCAGGCACCCTGATTCTTGTAAAGTGGCAGCGGGAGCCATTCTACAAAATATCGGCTCTCTTTGCCCGTTGGAGTAGGCTTCCCATCTCCGCTGTCACACGTTTCAAGCAATGAAATAAAATGATACTTTCTTCAACAATTATGAAAAAATTCCTTGATTTATACCGCAATTCCGGTAATAATGCTTCAAGACAGCACATATTGCGGGGGTTCACGACAGGCAGCACAAATGCGCCTGATACATATACATATATTTAACAACAGACCCAAGGAGGAATAAGCAATGACCAAAGCAGAAATCGTAGCAAAAGTCGCAGAGAAAGTTAAAATCTCCAAAGCAGCCGCAGAAAAAGCCCTCGGCGTGGTAACCGAGACAATTTCTCAGGCAATCAGAAAAGGCGACAAAGTGACTCTGATCGGTTTCGGAACGTTTTCTGTTACGACCAGAAAAGCTCGCAAGGGCAGAAACCCGCGTACTGGTAAAGAAATAAAGATACCGGCCAAGAAGGTACCGAAGTTCTCAGCCGGCGCAGTTCTCAAAGCAGCGGCCAGCGGCAAGGCAGCGGCAAAAAAGAAATAAATACCGTCAGGGCGGGCCGATCGGCCCGCCTTTGGTTCTTTGGATCTTGATACTATTCCGATTTCCTCGGTTTTGGCTATTCTTTCTCATTCCGATATTCTTTGGTTTTCCCACTCTTGATGTTCAATGTTAAACCGCCCTCCGGCGCCCAATCACGGTCTTCGGTCTCCATGTTGCGATTGAGGGTTTGCGAATTGTGAGGGGCTTTGCAAGTTTCGACTTACTGCCGCTCAGACTGAAGATCAAAGAGTTTCTTCAGCAGAATGAGAAAGTTCTTTGTGAGTACCGGATTCAATTGCTTGCCGGCCATTTCTGACATTGTTTCCGTGATGATTCTTGTTTCTACCGCGTCCCGATACACACGCTTGGTTCTGAGGGCATCAAAAAAGTCGGAGATGGTGCACATCTGGCTACAAATGTTTTGACGCCAGTTCGGGGAGACAACCGGATAACCGGAGTGGTCATACTGCATATGATGTTCGTACGCCACTATAACTGACAATTGCGGGAGGCCCCCTTTACCGGCAAGGTATTCCGCTCCCCTGACAGGGTGCAGGCGTACAGCATCCATTTCCGAATCAGTCAGCCTGCCCGGTTTATTCAATATCTCTTCAGGAACGAATAGTTTCCCCACATCATGCAACATGGCAGCTATTCCAATATCGTGCAGCAGGTCTTCCTTTATCTTTAACGCCATTGCCTGAGCAAGTGTCAGGATGCAGACATTCGTGGAGTGGGTAAACGTATACTCGTCAAGGGCACGCAACGGAGAAAACGCCATCAACACTGCAGAGCCTTGCTTTATCGTTTGCACAATATCCGTGACCACCTCATGGATTTCGTCTTCCGGCAGGTTTCCTCCTTTCTTCACGGCGTCGTACATGTTCCCCATTACGCCGGACTCTTTTTCGCCGATCCTCTTGAAATGGCCCATTATCTCATTGGCTTTTATCTGATTGTCCTCTGCATCTTCGGCTCCAATCATCTGTCCGGCATTTTCTTCCGTTTCGCCATGGTCGTCGGTCTCTTCGTGTTTAAATCCCAATCCCACCTTTCCGGACTGGATGTGGGGGAAAACTTGCTGTTCTCCGGAAGGCGTTGGCATGACCGTGAGCATGGTGATAAAGGATGTAAACTCTTCCGCGGTGACGCCTTTGCTGAACCGAAGATGTTCGATACCCCGTCCGGTCATAAACTGGATAAACCGGTTGATGTGAATCGAATCTTCAAGTGGTGCTTCATCTATGATGACCCTGCCCTCGACGATCTTGATTGGAAGCGTCAGGTCGGTTCTCATTGTTTCCGTCAGAAGATTGTACGCATTTTCAATGGAAGACCGTGCTCGTTGGTGCGAGACAGTGTATTGGTGGGCGTTCGTGAGCGCAGGAAGAAATGCATGCAGGAAGTTGTTTACCTTTTCGCCTCGATGTGGATTCAATTGTCCTTCCCTTTCACATTCTTCAACAATTGGCCCGCCTTCACGGCTATCTTACTCCTTCCCGAAGCCGCTATTTTTCTCAGTAACGGGAGGGTATCCCTGGAAGGATAGTTTTCCATCGATGCTATAATATCAAGCTTAACGCTGAGCAGCTTCTGGCGAGAAAATAGTGAAATTGATTGAAGGACCTTCTGAAGAAACGGCAGAGCTGCCGGGTTTGCAATAGCTGCCAACGCTTTGATAGACTCTTTCTTAATTTCCAGGTGTTCTTTCTTGAAGCCTTTCGTTCGGACAAATTCCACCAACCTTGTGAACACTTCCTGGTTCCCGGTCATACCGGCAAGCCCAATTGCCTTTACACAGCGTTCGTGATTTCCGCTGTTCATTTCCTGCAGCAGGATGTTGTCTGCGCGCGCGTCTTTAAAAACAAGAAACACATGCAGCAATTCCTGTCTGACCCTCTGATCCCGGTGAGCAAACAAACCATATATGTCATCGAGCACCGAAGGATCGTCTAACTGGCGCAATACGTAAAGCAGGTTTCTTACAACATACCACCGTTTATCACCAAGCCGGCGAATAAGTTGTTCTTTCACGGTAGCTCCAAAGTCCTTGAGCAGATCAAGATAGAATAATCGTGATGTTTTGCTCTCCTCTTCGGCAAGTCTATCCAATAGCGGTTCGATGAAGGGATGACCGACGTGCTGTATTATCCTCCTCATATAGAAATGTTTTTCTTTTCCCCACTTGGTACCGGCGCCCAACACCTCTCCCATGAAGTCTCTTGAGGAAAACACTTCGGAGATTTCATCAATAAACCTGCCCTCATTTTCTCCGCACAAGCCCAGTTGTTCCTTTACCGATTCCAACACATTCATTATGATGTGAAAATCTCCATTGGCTGCCAGTTTTATGCAGTGTTTCTTCAGGGTGGTCTTCAACGATTCCGGCAATTCGTCGTTGACGTGAGAGAGAACCAGGTTGACTATAACGGGCGTGATACTGATTTCTATATTATACACCGATAAAGTCTTTCCCAGTTGATGAACTTCGGAGAAATCATCCGGTGAGAGGTCTTCATTACTCATGACATCACGAAGCATCCTTTGATAATCCAGAGGGACAAACCTGTCATCATCATTCTCTTTGAAGATGTTGTCCAGTTTCTCCATCATCTGATCTTCAGAGTGATCATCGATTATGAAACCGTCCTGTTCTGATTGGAATCGGTCCTTTTTCAGCTTTTGCAGAATCTGCAGCACGTTTGGTGGAGCATACAGTTCCTGGTCCGTATGTTTTTTCAAAGCTACAAGTATCATTTCATCAGGCAGGCCCGAAAGAATGACCTGAGCAACATGGTCGTTGTTATCCGGCAGTGCGTTCAGAAATCTTTCAAGAAAACACTGACGGAGATCGTTGTTGAGGGATCCCACAAAATCAAATAACCTATCTCTGGCATCATTATCATCGGCAAGTTGATCCACACCGGCTTGCTGGAAATTTGTCAACAGGGCAGAATCGAGTCCTGCCAGCGCTTCAGATCCCTGAACCAGATATTTGTCATTAAGCATCTGTGCCAGGACACCCGGCGCTATATCCTCCCATGGTCTCGCATATGAACCGGCTTCAAGGGTACCATCAAACAGCCTTCTAACAAATCCTTCCCAGAAGACTGCGGATTGCAAATCGTCCTCTGACAGATCCTGAAGATCGTGTTTTGCCTGAAAGATGCCATAATCAATGAGTTTCAATTGCACATGGCGTATGCGAGCCTTTGAAATAAGCGCGTTAATGCCTCCCGCACGATAAACCTCGTTTCTTTTTTTCGAAATGATCAGACCAAAGTCCAACAACTCTTGGGCGGCCAGGCCCTTCTGCAAGGTCAATCCTACTATTCCATGTTCGAATAGAATCGCTGCAAAACGACGGAAAATTGTACTTTTCTCATCCAGGATCCTGTTCCCCATCATAAGCGCGTCTCGCGCGACGCCAAAGGACAGGTGGCCATACACGTCAAGAATTGCATTTGCTATTGTTTCCGCTCTTCCGAATGATTCAATGATCGCAGGATGGCCCTGGGGGTAAGCGGTAAGTCTGCTGACCGCCATGTTGATCGAGTGCACAAGGCCGGATACAGCCTTCACATCAGGATCGCCCTGATATGTCTCCTGGTCGTTCATGGCTTCGATGGCCGCAAACCTCCCCACATAACCGAACTTGTATGACTGTATATTATACAAATAATTATCGCATTGGCGTGAATTTTTTTAATAGCCGTTATTGATGCTATCTATTGTACGTTGTTCAGACTAGTTTATAATAGGGTATTACCTGATACTATTTTCCGGTTATCCCCTATTGTATATTTATTGTTATTCGGGCTTTGATATATGTACTTTTTCTCAACGAAGAGAAGGAGGCATGGGATCAATGGAGAAAAGACTCGTCTTATTCAAGAATGGTAAGCCGCATGGCGACGAGGTCCTGCCCGACATTTTCAGAGAGCATGGATGGGTTCTTCAGACAATGGACACCGTTATCAGAAGGTCTTCGCAGGATATGCTGCATCAAGATCAGAATTTACTGATATTGAGCAGAACTGCAGATGTCTTTGAAAAGAGCGCCTGGCCTTTTGTAATGTCTGCCGATTTCTAAGAGTCCATACTTTCCTGGCAATGCGCGGCACCGCCCTACTGAAGAGAACTGTATCTCTGGCGAAGTCGGGGTTATGTAATTTTCCATTCAGACAATTTACTCAACGGGGAGTAAGAACAGGTAACAGGAACAGTACATTCTAAGAAGACGGAGGTTAGTGTGCATGTCAGTCATTAATGAAGTGATTGAGAGAATTAAGCAGCAGGATCCGTATGAGGTCGAGTTTCATCAGGCAGCGGAAGAAGTGCTATTGAGCCTCGAATCGACGATAAAGAAACATCCGGAATTTGTAAAGGCAGGAATTTATGACCGTATTGTGCAGCCCGACAGAGCAATCATTTTTCGTGTTCCCTGGACAAATGACAGGGGCGAGACACAGGTAAACAGAGGCTACAGAATTCAGTTCAATAATGCGATTGGGCCTTACAAAGGCGGTCTCAGGTTCCATCCATCAGTCAATCTTAGCATACTCAAGTTCCTGGGTTTCGAACAGATCTTCAAGAATTCTCTGACTACCCTTCCAATGGGTGGTGCAAAAGGCGGTTCTGATTTCGACCCTAAGGGCAAATCGGACGCAGAGGTCATGAGATTCTGTCAGGCATTCATGCGCGAATTGTTCCGTCACATTGGTCCTGACACTGATGTCCCCGCAGGCGATATCGGCGTTGGCGGCCGTGAAATCGGTTATCTGTACGGCTATTACAAGAAAATCGTAAATGAGCACACGGGGGTTCTCACAGGCAAGGGTATGTCATATGGCGGCAGCTTGATCAGACCGGAAGCAACAGGATATGGCTGCGTTTATTTTGCCGCTGAAATGCTCGCTACACGGGGCCTTGATTTCAAAGGCAAGACTGTTGCGATCAGCGGTTCCGGAAACGTTGCGCAGTACGCAATCGAGAAAGTAAACGAGCTTGGAGGAAGAGTCATTTCCCTCTGTGATTCCAGTTCCACCATCATCGACGAGAAAGGTATAGACACCGACAAGTGCAATTACGTCATGGACCTCAAGAACATACAGAGAGGCCGCATAAGTGAATATGCAGACAAATATGCCGGAACGACCTGTTTCATTGGCGAGAGCGTATGGGATGTTATAAAGAGCCAGGGCATCAAGGTTGATATAGCCCTGCCGTGCGCCACACAGAATGAAATTGACGGCCCGCACGCTGAAGCGCTCGTGCAGAATGGTTGCATCTGCGTATCCGAAGGCGCCAACATGCCTTCAACGCCCGAAGCAATCCGTATCTATCAGGATAACAATCTGCTTTACGGTCCGGGTAAGGCGGCAAACGCCGGCGGAGTAGCAACGTCAGGCCTTGAGATGAGTCAGAACAGCCTGAGGCTCCTCTGGACAAGGGAAGAGGTCGATTCACGTCTGCTTGGAATCATGAAGAGCATCCACAAATCGTGCATCGAAGCCTCTGAGGTTTATGGCAAGAAAGGTGACTATGTAACAGGCGCAAACGTAGCAGGTTTTCTAAAGGTGGCGAATGCGATGCTGGCTTATGGTATTGTGTAAGATTTCTGTGTTTCTTTCTGCTCAGAAACAAACACAGACACCATAAAGCAGAAGCGCTTCTTGCGCCAAGCTTTGTCAACTGCAGGGTCGCTCGATCCTCAACGTACCGCCAGGTACGCTTCCGGTCGGCGGCCCTTTGTTTCCTCACTTTACATCAAGAAATCACTTCGGCTCCAAAAAGAAAACCGAATGAATCTTCTCGTTAGTGCGTCATTACGTCCTGCACCCCATTTCCAAACATCCAATTTTTATGTTGTCTCCGTTTCTCCGATTCTCCCCGTCTCCGATTCGTATTGATCGTCCCTCTTCCGTCTTCCCGCGTCCTCTTCTACAGGGAGCTGTAACAGATTACTCGTTGAGAAATGACATCGGCGTATAGGAACAGGTGCTCTTCACGTACGTTCCGAACAACAACTATTGGCTCATAAGATCCTGCTTCAGGGACCAGTGTTGTAACGAGGTTAGGCCCTTCCTCTATTAAGCGTCTGTTAAATGATACATGCTCCATTTCAGGAAACAATGCCACATAAAAAATGTCGGTCTCAACAAGGTCCTGGAAAAAGTGAGTGCCAAAAGAAAGCTCAGGCATGAGACTGCCGGTCATGTGTGCCAGCTCTATGATTCCCACTATATTGTTGATCTCCGAAAACCGAACAGGTACGCCGAGCGAAGGTGTCGTTGTTCCCCATCTTCCCGGTCCAATTAGTAGTGTGGATTCGTCCTCTCTCTTGATCTGTCGATTAATCTTGCCAATGAGACGGGCTGTGCCATACTTCTCAGATAGCGAGCTGTTTGCATATTTTTCCGGATCGATAAATATTAAGCGATGTATTGGTTCTGCTGTGTTGCCACCCATGAAATTGCCCATTGATCGAAAAAGTGTTCGTTGACCAGAGATACACTCCGGAATCGATACTCGCTTCATCTCACCTTTTGTCTGGAGGGGTCTGCATTGGACGAGGTTAATCTGAAATGTATCAGCATCCGCAAAGTTGACAGTAAATTCGGTATCCACCGGATAGTTGTATTTCGTTTCAAGCGTCTCGAGCATCCGGCGCATTACGCCGGGAAAAATATTTCCAGATAGCAGTGTATCAAAGGTGACTATCCACGACTCGCGGGCAGGCAATCCTCTTTGCCGTATCAGCTCCGCTGTTTCCTGGTCCGCGGTACCGATGAGATGTGGATACGTCCCCATTTTTTCAGACAAGATCTCGGACACCGGAACTGTTTCAAGGCCATTTGAGGGTATATTGAGCACATCCGCTTCATGCTGTGAATACCTGCGTATGTCACTCTGTCCTGCCAGAGGTCTTAAGAGTGGATAATCGAGCGCAACAATCCGTGGATAATCATTTTCAACCCGGTTTACAGCACGCGTCCCCAACCCCATCACGAGCCGAAGCATTCCGGCCTTTGGATCCAGGTCCTTTCTCCATACAAATGTATTGTACGAATTGCCAACACCGGCGAGGTCCGGAAAAAAATAGTTTCCGCGATATGAGCCTGAAACACGTTGAATCAACAGGGCCATTTGCTCGTCAAGCTGATCAAGCCCTCTCTGCAGACGATAGGCAAGCGCATCTTCATCCATTGTACTTGCAAAGACGCGTCGAATGCACTCAACGAACTTTCGGTATCGCTCTTCGGGCGTACCCTGATTAACCGAAAAGATGCTTTCATACTTTCCGGCAAATGCGTTTCCAAATGCGTCTTCAAGCAGGCTGCTCG
>CAYYLU010000018.1:0-22630 GCA_964472475.1 uncultured Syntrophus sp.
CACGGCGGTACTTTTGAGGGGTTTTCTTCAATGATATTTGGGGTGGGTGAAGGGTCTCGAACCCTCAGCCCCCAGGACCACAGCCTGATGCTCTAACCGTTGAGCTACACCCACCGTGAGGCTATTTACTTAACATAACCACTACGCTATGTCAATTGTTACAGGTACATAGGCAAGCGAGCCAGCGTGTCTGGAGTGATGACTTGAGTTGTTTGCAGGTACTTAGACTATTCTGGAATCCGGCGCTCAAAGAAAGCATACACTGCGGAGGAGACACAGAAGTGCAGTTAATGACAGATCAGAAGAAAGACCCGGGTCAAACACCAAACACATCTACGACTTCATTGCCGCAAGCGTTGCAATTCGCTATTCACTGACGACTATCGAATTTGTCGCATCGTCCATCCGGACGGCGGCGAGGCTGGTTTTCTTGTATAGTTCGGTAAAATAGTACGTCGAAACAAGCAGTACGTAGTAGGAAATTATTGACGAGAGGATGAAACCGACAAAGTACGGAATCCGCATGATCCATGTGCACACATATAATCCGATCAGGACAACTCCATAGCCGACAATATACTCCGGAAAGACTTCTTTGATGCCCCTGAAGATTCTCTCGAATTCAAGAGAAGCTCTGAAGTCCTCCGTTTCTGCGTAGCAGACAAAGGCGAAAGGAACAAGGAAAGAACAGAGCATGAACGCGGCATACGAGACCACTATAACGATGTGCCCGAAAAAAGCCGTAAACCTGTTCAGGGTAGTCAGAAAGAAACCGGTCGAAAAAAGAAAGAATGGTATGGCGTTATAAAGAATAAAAATGAAAAGAAGCCTTACACCTTCAAATGCCGTTTCATATTTCTGCTGCCAGGTTGGAAGGCCAATACCTCCGATTATCATGATTCTGGACGTGCGTGAGAGGAACCCCAGAGAGAGAAAATTCAATACAGGGATATATAGAAGAAGCCCGGGGAAGATCCAGCGCTTGATGTACCGGGAGTTGAGTGTAAATCGAAGAAAAGGCTGTATATTCATCAGGCCTTCCCCTTCGCGATAAAATCAAGCAGGCCCTCGCCCCCGTAACCTGTCATGCCTCCATCCATTGTTATGATCTCACCATTAATGTACTGCGCATCTTTGGATGCGAGAAAAAGCACAGTGGATACCACTTCCTCAACGCTACCCATTCTTCCCATCGGTGTCTTCGATGAGAGGAAATTGACAAACGTTTCTTTCCGGACAAGACCTTCATTCATACCGCCCTTGATAAACCCCGGAGCGAGTGTGCACACAGTAACGCCATATCGCGACCATTCGTATGCAAGCTCTCTTGCCATAACAAAGAATGCAGATTTGCTGATGGCGTAAGGCAGAAATCCCTTTTCACCGAAGAAGCCGACTTGCGACGCGATGTTGACTATCCGTCCTGATTTCTGTTCGATCATCTTTCTGCCGACGATTTGTGTTACATAGAAGGTGCCTTTTATGTTGATATCTATTGTGCTATCAAAATCGCCCCTCTTTAATTTCTCAGCAGGCGCGAGCGGATTCACAACACCAGCGTTGTTAATAAGGATATCAATTCTGCCCCACTCCCGCACAATCTCATCAACTGATTTTTCTATCGCCGTATAATCCGTAATATCGTTTGTGAAGGCCATTATGGGCCGGCCCTTGAATTGTTCCTGAAACCTTTTTACCGTTTCTTCATGACGGCCGTTGACTGCAACCTTAGCGCCTTCGGCAAGGAATGATTTGGCCATTTCGCTGCCGAGCCCTTTCGCGCCTCCTGTTATGAACACAACCAAATCCTGAAATCTCATATGTCGCCTCCGAACAGGTCTGCCACTCTCCTGTCAAATTTACTCACGAGCTCTTCATCCTGATGAATTGCTGACCCGGTGACCTCCTGCCAGACATCAGAGCGCTCCATACAAAAATAGATAAACAGATCGGGATCGATGTTTTTCAACTGTGTATACAGCATACGGTAAATACGAATCCTCTCATTCTTGATGTATCTGTATTTCCCGTCTTCACCCCGGATGAATTCACCTGTTAACAGATTCTTCCGGCTGTTCTCAATGAAAATATTGTACAGCCTTGGGGGGAATCTGAGCAGGCCGAGGCTGATCCAGATGATCTTTTTGGGATCGAGAATTCTTCCTATATCATCTATGAGGTAGTAGTAATCCTTTTCGAAACCATCGTATATGACAACCGGATCAAAATGCAAACCGACAAAACAACCAAGCTCCTGCGCCTTCCTGGCAGCTTTCAGTCTTCTCACCAGTGAACTCGTTCTTTTTTCTTCGCGATCTATAAGTCTCTGCGGAGAGACGGAAAACGAGATTACAGTATATGGATTAAGATGCGGGACCAGATGGTCAATGTCCGCCCATTTCGACTTCAGTTCGAGAATGGCCTTTTTCTTGTTACCAAAGTAGTCCACAAGATGTCGATTCAGTTTAAGCTTTCTGTCGAGCGCCAGACTGTCGGAAAGTTCACCGGTGCCAAACCTGAGAATATGATGCTGCTCTTTCTCAATGGTTTCTTCGATCTGTGAGATGACAAACGGAATGTCATCGGCTACCCGCACATCAGGGGCATTCAGGTAACCTTTCATGATGCAGTACGAGCAGGAGAGGGGACATCCCTCAATAAGATCTATCGTCTTGTATCCACAGCAGATGTGATGTTTTGTGCCGGGACAGTCGCGTACAATGCTGCCCTGTGCTTTAACGAACTCTACCTTTGGTAAGCTCAAGGATTCTCCTGAAGTATCCTTTGTCGACAGCTGACTGCAGTTTTAGCAATAAAGCTTCTAACTCAGGTTCGCTCTTCGCACGAAGAGCTATATCAATATACTCCTTTTCGAAGAAAGGGTCTACCCTTATGTCCAGGCCCGGAGGCAGAGCCGCGGATTTGAGTATGAGCTCCAGTTTTCGTTCCAGGGAGGTTAGTTTGGGATAGACCTGTTTTTTCAGGTCGGAGTGCAGGGCAACTGCAGATGTAACCGAACCAAGCACCCGTCCTGCGAACCTGCCTTTTCTGATTTTCAGTAGGTGCAACATTTCAAGGATCTCGCGCAAATGACTGTCAGTAATTTTAATAGAACTGAGCGAATTGATAATCTTCCTCCGTTCAGATGCTTCAAACAACAACATGTACTCTATGTTCTTAAGCGATAATGTTTGCCGGACAACGAAACGTCTGATCAGTTCTTCCGATTGCGCGAGTGACAACAAAGTGGTAAGAACTTTTTCGTTATGTCCGACGGAAAGAAGATCGAGCAGATCATGTATCTCGGTCTGCTCAAAACCAAACCGGATTGCGCGTGCGAGGGAGTTGGCTTTTTCCACAAAATTCAAACCACGATGCAGATTGTCACGCACAGCAAAGAAGAGGCATTCCTTTTGGCTCAGGTGTGCCGTGACTGCGGGAATCTTCTTGATTCCAAGCCTCTTTGCCGCCTCGACTCTTCTGAATCCGGATATGATAATGGAAGGGTCTTCTTCCAGTACGACTATGGGTTGTATAATACCTGCTTTTTGGATTGAGGAAAACAGCGAGCCATCCGGTCCGGGAAACGAGATCCTGAACCTCTCATCTTTTGCGTGTATTTTTCGTAAAGCAATCAATGGTGCCATCATTCCAAAAGCCTTTCTGGTATTAGACGGTGTCGCTGCATTACATTGTTGTAAAAGGCTTATTGTATGAAAGTATTCAGATCATGTCAACGCCGCCGCATATTTCTGTTGCGTTTGCTCAGCGTATTTTATTAGAGTATCGAAGAGGAGGCGATGATGAAAAAATCAATAGGCGCGAAGACAATGCTCATGCCTACACCTGTACTCGTGGTTGGTACGTATGATCGTTCGGGAAGGCCGAATGTGATGACAGTCGCCTGGGGTGGGGTATGTTGTTCAGAACCTCCGTGTATTAACATTTCCCTCAGAAAAGCCACATATACGTACGCAAATATCATGGACAAGGGCGCATTCACGGTACAGATTGCTACCGAGAGGTATGTAACGGAGTCTGATTTTTACGGGATTGTATCGGGCAGAGAGATGGACAAGTTTGCAAAGACCGGTCTTACCCCGGTGAAGGCTGAATTTGTAGATGCTCCTTACATCAAGGAGTTTCCCCTTGTCTTTGAATGTTCACTGTTCGATACCATTGAAATTGGCTTGCATACTGAATTCATCGGTATGATCGTTGACGTGAAAATTGATGAAGACATGATTGGAAAAGATGGCTATCCCGATGTTCAGAGGATAAAACCCCTCGCCTTCGTGCCCTCTATCAGAGATTATTACAGCTTCGGTAATGTTCTTGGCAAAGCCTTTAAAATAGGCAAACAGATCGGGAAAAAACCATAGAGAGTCTGAAGATTCTTTATTTTTCAGGTTTCCGCCATTATTTGAGTAAAAAAGGAACCGCCCCGGGTGATGGGCTGTAGGTCCTCCCCGGAGCGGTCCGGCCAGCGGCTACCGGCAATAGCCCAGCCACAACATGAACTTATCCAATCTCATCCGGTTTTCCCAAAACCGATAAGACCTACTTCTATACTACCCCTATTCTCTTGGTTACCCTGATGGAATCTACGAAACAGCAGGCATACAAGGCAGCTGCTGACAGGTAGAAGACAATCAGCACCGAAGCATAGGGCCGTATCTATTTCATAATGAACGTCATAACGAGAGCGAAAACAGCATACGTCTCAGGCATCGCGCCGGCAACCATAGCATTTGCTAAGGTATTTCTTCCTTCGAGAATACTCCTTATGCCGGCCGCACAGACGACCCCCTGGTACCAAGCGCTGAAGAACATGGCAAGTCCGAAAGCAGCCGCTTTGCCCGCTGCCGAGTATGAATCAATCTCATAACTGCCCATATTTGCGAAGAGGACAACTATAGCGTAGATGCCTTGGGTAGAGGGCATGAGCGCAACCGCAATGTTCTTGAAGAAATTCTCTTGTCCTCCTCCAAGAAGTGCCGAAAAAGCGATCGCCAGGCCGATAGCAGAACCCGCAAGCCCGAGAGACAAACTGATTCCCATAATAACCTTTGCGACAAGTATGCCCGAGTCCTTGTTTACATCACCCGTTTGTGCGATTGCAGAAATACAGAAACAAAAAACGGATATCAGAAGAATGCTGCCGGCAAATAAGGCTGTTCTTTTTACCATAGTTGTTAACTCCTTTCGATCTTATTAAATGGTTTGTATTCAATACCGCCGCCTTTGAAGAAGCTCTTGAAGGCTTCAACAAAGTGGAGCCTGGCTGAGTGCACTGTACTTCCCAGAATGGAGAGCAGCAGGTTAAATGCGTGCCCGATGACAAGAATTATTATAGCAAGGCCAGTGCCGGTTATCTTGCCGGATGCCGCGTAGACCATTCCGGCTAGATCGTTCATGACAGAAGCTATTGCGGTTGTGGCTATGCCGAGTCCAAAAAGCCGTGCATATGAGAGCAAATCTCCTACCAATCCGGTAAGACCATACACGCTCCAGAGCCCCAGCCCCAATCTCGTCCCGAGCTTCCTGGAATCCGATGCAAAAAGAAAAGTCACGAGAACTCCGGATGCAAGAAAGACTATTCCTGCATAGAAGAGGAGCGCGCTTATCATAAACAGAGAATCGGGAAACCATATACGTTGGCTTATGAGACACGCTCCGCCCCACAATACACCGAGCAATCCCATTTTCTGAAGTTTCTCCATTTTTGAATACGGTTGAAAGACGGCCATCAGGTATGACATGGACAAATGGACTACGCCCAGTCCGAGACTGACGTAAAACAATATCATGGGGTCGCCGTACTGCTGGTCCAGATCAACCAAAATCCATTCTCGTGAAAGAAACCTGTAGCCGAACACTGATCCTGTAATGAGGCCGATAACAATTGCCGAAACCGAGAAGATCTCACACAATCGCATGACAGGAGATACAGATGGAGAGAGCCGACTAAATTTTTTTCTGATGAAAATTGAGGCAAGGAGAAAGACCGCCCCGTATCCCGCATCGCCCAAACAGATCCCGAAAAATAAGATCATGAAAGGGGCAAAAAAGTATGACGGATCGAGTTCTCTGTAATCCGGCATACCATAAAGCTTGAGTAATGGTTCAATTCTCCTGATGAACCAGTTGTTTTTAAAAAGCGTGGGTGCCGTCTCATCCTGATTTGGATCGCGTATACTTACAAGCGCAGATAAACCGGATCTTTTTAAATTCCCGGTAAAGCTGCCAACGTTGCCCGCAGGGATCCATCCCTGTAATCCAAAGAGCATGTTTTCTGTATAAGAAGTCCCGGCACATTGTGTAAAGTTGGCTTCGTTTAATACTTCAAGATAATGTTTCTCAACGACATCTCTATTCCCTGATAAAACGGTCAATTCCCGCACGAGGTCATTCTCACGGGTTGTGAGACGTGCCAGCTCTTCTTCAGCCTGTCCTAAACCTTTTTCCGGAGTGCGAAGCGGGATCGCAGACTGCAATTCCACCGGTTTTCCAATCCGGATGGTAAAGAACTGCAGGGCCGGTTTCTCTGAGATGATTTGTACAAATGCATCTTCCGGAAGATCTACCTCCGGGAGCGAATTACCTTCCAGCCGAAACCGTTGAACGAAAACGCTGTTCTTTTCGAGTTCACTGAGATATGTCACGTTGAAGTCGCCCCAGGGGGTAAGGTCAGACGTGAGTTTTTCAAGACTCTTTATTCTATCCCTTATCTCCTGAAGTTCCTCCAGCATCCGTTCGCTCCTGGAAATAAACTCTTTATCCGAACTGAGGATTACCCGCTGTGGCTCATCGCCCGCAAAAGTCTTTAGAGATTCGCGGATGTGACCTAACCTCCTGGCCTCCTGAAGTAACAGGCTGTTCTGTTTCTCTGCTTCACCCGTCAGTTTTGTACAGGCTTCTACGTGCAGGGCACCTTCATCCTGTAGAAATCGAATCGTCTTTTCTTTATCGTCGGCAATGCCTACAATAAATATTCGTTTCATTTTCGCCAGTGCCAACTTTACCTCCTGTAGCTTCTGTCCGGCGACTGCATTTCAGCGTGCATAATAGGATGCCTCACTACTTAATCCTTTTGCCACCTTCGCTATTCCAACTGCCGCAGCCTGCTGGTCCTGAAGGTAGACGGATATTTTTCGTATGGATTCTCTACACTGGGGAATGAGGCGTTTTTCGTACAAGTTTATTCTTTGACTTGTTTTCCTGAACCCATCCAGGAGGATTTGCTCCTGTTCCTCCAGTATCTTCACATGTTCGCGTAGAGAAATGGCAGACCGGACTTGTAGTAACACGGTGTCAAAACTGAAGGGTGTGCTGAAAAGGCTGTATTCAGTATCAGTGAAGACGACTTCTTCAAAAGTCCGTATCCTCAATCCTGCAATGTTCCTTGAAAGCGTCCTGATCTCCTTTATTTGCAGGAAAGGCTTCAACTGATAATCCATATCCCACAGAAGAGGCGCCCAGATGCGTATATTTGCCAATGATCCTTCGAGTAGGTTTCTCTGGGAATTGAGATTTCTTCGAATCAGGGCCAACTGCATGACGAGCTGCTGTTTTCTGGCCTCGAGTGCAGGAAGAAAACGCTCATACATTGCCATTTTCTGTTTCTGCTCCCGTAAGGATACCTTATTTAATCTTATTCTCTCTGCCATGTTTTGTCAGTTAACCTGCGGGCCAGTATTTATCAATGATTTCCTGTTTGATGCCGATTTCATCTGCAGCGAAACAATCTTTTAGTGTCTTCCATCCGCGGTCCAGCGCCTCATTGATGCCTATGTCAACAGAAAGGTCCATGAACCTTTCATAAAAGAGTTTACCGTACCGGAGATACCTTTCATCCTCCGCTGTTTTTTCAAAGCCCATTGCAAGCTTTTGCTCCACCTCTCTGCTCCTGGCGAACAGTCTTATCATGCTATTCATGATGTAGCCGTGGTCTTCTCTTGTTACTTTTCCGATCACCAGTTGTTTTAGACGGGAGAGCGACCCAAACGGTTCTATTACCCCTTTTTTCAAATAGAATTGCCCTTCTGTAATATAGCCCGTATTGTCAGGGACCGGATGGGTGACGTCATCTCCCGGCATTGTTGTTACGGCGAGTATCGTAATACTTCCGGCACCGTCAAAATCGACTGCTTTTTCATACCGTGAAGCAAGATCGCTGTAAAGAGATCCGGGATAGCCCAGATTAGACGGCACCTGGTCCATGGAAATGGCTATTTCTTTCATTGCATCTGCGAAAGCCGTCATATCGGTGAGCAGTACCAGGACACGTTTCCCTGTTACTCCGAACTGCTCAGCGACTGCCAGAGCCATGTCGGGGACGAGTAATCTCTCCACCACCGGGTCTGATGCCGTGTGTATGAACATTATCGTTCTTGAAAGAACCCCGGCTTCTTCGAAGGCATTACGGAATTTCAGGTACTCGTCATATTTGATGCCGATTCCCCCAAGGATAACGATGTCCGCATCGGCGCGCATTCCTATGCGGGCTAAGAGCTGATTATAAGGCTCACCGGCTGCGGCGAATATCGGAAGTTTCTGGCTTTCGACGAGCGGATTGAACAGATCTATCATGGGGACCCTGGTCTCGATGAATCCCCTGGGAATAACCCGTCTCATCGGATTAACCGACGGACCTCCGATGTCGATACGAGGCAGAGTTTTTAATTCCGGACCTCCGTCGATCGGGTCCCCCGAACCGTTGAAGACTCTCCCGAGAAGCGAGTCGCCGAAAGCGGCCTGCATAGGGTGCCCCAGAAAACGAACCTCATCTCCGGTTGCAACTCCTCTGGATCCGTTGAACACCTGCAAAAAAACCTCATCTCCGCGAAGACGGATCACCTGTGCGAGTGAAGTCTTTGTTCTGCTCCTGATGGTTGCAAGTTCGCCATAACGAATACCGGTTGCCGGCACGGCAACAATATCCCCCTGGATCAGTGTTATCCTTGAATGTTCAACGATCATCGCGGGTCTGCTCCTCTGCTGATATTGGATTCTATTTCCTTTCTGTAACTCAGGTATTTCTCTCCCTCAAAAGGAGCGTACTTCATCTGAAAAAAAAGATTCTGCAAATGAGTCATCCTGGTGCGGGCTTCCTCCTTATTCTCAAACACAAAATGATGATGCACCATCTCCATGAGAAGAAGAAAATCGGAAATCTGTCTCTCTTTGGAGGTGGCTCTGTCAACCGCATCAAAGGAATCCTGTTGAAGGCAGATTGTGTCCACGGCTTCTGCCTTCAGATATACAGTCAAATCGTCAATGCTTATGCCTTCTTCTCCCACAACAAGCATCATCTGGTGGATTTCGTGTCCGCGATATAATAACTCCTGGGCCTCTTCCACGAGGTCCGTCCATCCAGGATGGCGTTCATTGAGGGATTTTTCCAGCTGTCGCAGGTAAAGACTCCAGGAGATGAGAGGATCGATTGCCGGATAACGTCGCTGATCCGAGCGTGACCGGGATAGTCCGTAAAATGCACCCACAACTTTTAGTGTGTTCTGGGTGACAGGTTCTTCAAAATTTCCACCCGCAGGAGAAACGCTGCCGACTACCGTTAAAGAACCTGTTGCGTCATTGTACAGCTTCACCAGACCTGCTCTTTCGTATAAAGCAGCGATACGGCTTTCCAGGTATGCCGGGAAAGCCTCTTCTCCCGGGATTTCCTCCATCCTCGCAGATGACTCTCTCAATGCCTGAGCCCATCTGGATGTGCTATCAGCAAGGAGCAGGACTTTGAAACCGATTTGTCGGAAATACTCACCTATAGTGATACCGGTGTAAATTGAAGTTTCTCTGGCAGCTACAGGCATTGAAGAGGTATTGCAGATTATAACCGTCCGGTCCATGAGAGATTTGCCTGTCTTAGGATCCTCAAGCAGCGGAAAATCCCTGATCGTCTCAACTACTTCACCGGCCCTTTCTCCGCAGGCTACTATAATGACGATGTCGGCCTCTGCGTAACGTGATATGATCTGCTGCAGAACTGTTTTGCCCGCTCCGAAAGGCCCCGGGATACATGCTGTTCCGCCTTCAGCGAGCGGAAAAATAACATCTATAAGCCGGGTTTGTGTGAGAAGCGGCCGATTAGGCAGGAGTCTCTCTTTGTACAAACGGATAGGTATTTTTACCGGCCACTTCTGCTCCATTGTGACTGTAAAGCGTTCTCCCCTGTCATTAGTCAGGGTGGCGATAGTCTCGTCAACAGTGCAGGATGCCGGATCATGCACTTCCTCTACGGTGAAAACACCACTATACGAGAGGGGCACGGTCACGTGGTGTCGAAAAATACCTTCCGGGACGTATCCCAGGAAATGACCTGCACGTACGCGATCACCTTTAGTCACAACAGGGGTGAAATCCCACCCTTTTTTTCTATCAAGGGCTTCGACATACTGTCCCCGCTTCAAGAAGAAATCCTGGTCGTTTTCGAGTTTTTCCAACGGGTTTTGAAGACCGTCATAAATCTGTCCCAGTATACCCGGACCAAGGTTAACCGACAGAAGATCTCCCGAGAAATCGACTTTATCACCAACTTTCAGACCGTTCGTGCTTTCAAAAACCTGCAGGTCTGCAAGGCGGCCCCTCACACGGATGACCTCTGACTTAAGAGGTACACCATTGCACACTACGTAGGCAATTTCATTCATTGTGACTTCCTGGTCCCGTATTACTTCTGCGGTAACAAGAGGACCGTTGATCGCAACTACTCTGCTGTCCATCGAGCTCAATTACAACCTCCGCTTAGATGATGTTTTGTATGTCATAACCCGTACTCAGCTTTTCCCAACGACTGAAAATGCGCGCTTTTTCGAGTGTAGCCAGAATTGCGTCGCGTGTAAACGGGTCCGGGCCTTCAAAATGGTAAATCATCTTGAGCCGTTCACTATCGAGAAACTTTTCAGATTCAAGAGGATCGGTTTGGGTCTTCAAGTGATTTGTGATAATCGAAAAATCATAAACAGCCTGGGTGGCAGTGATCCGGTAGCCCTCTGCCTCTTTGCTAAGCACTGCGGAGCGCATGTCTGCAAGGCTGTTTCGGAGGCCGATTTCCCAGGAAAGGTAATCCGTCAGAAAACGGCTGCCCGACGTTTCGGCAACCGAATACACGTAACGGTAATATGCGCTCCATAGACGATGGTAGTAGTACCCTCCTTTGAGTCCGCGCTCCTTATCGTCCAGAAGCATTCTGATAAACGACGGCAGGTTTTTCCACGTAGCCACCTCTTCTCTTGTCAGAAGACCTCCCGTCACAAAGCTACTCCAGCCCTGAAGATGGGACTCGATATTCGCCACATCGCTCAACAGCAAGCGGGAAATCACGAGAGGCTTGTCCTCGGGTTCAATATTGCGTAATACGAGTTGGCCTATTTCCGGGAAAGGAATCAAAAGTCTTTCACCCAGCGCAGCCGGTAGAGGAGGCAGACAAGTTGCCAGAAAATAGTATTTTGCCATCTACTTACCTTCACCGTGCGCAAAAAAGTACTTTCGGAACCTGGGTGAGCAGAAATCGGAGAATACCTGCACAAGTCCGTCCGCGAAATTCATATAGGACCCGGTTTCATCGAAGCTCATTTTAAACCCAAAGGAAAACTTGTCAGTAAAACGGACAGTAAGCCCCTCAAAAGCGCGGTCCTTGAGTTTTCGGACGAACCACTCTTCAAGCTCTTCTTTGTGCTTTTCGGGAAGGAGAAGTTCGATATTATTTTCGGTTCCATGAACTTCGACGAATTTCTCTACCACCATTTCGATGATCGAGCTCAAGAATCCTTCCTGCTGAAGCACGGACTTGATTTCCCGCTCAACCACCGGAGGAACGATTGCGTCTTCCAGACGTTCCTGTACGAGCAAAATAAAATTCCGTGCGGATGTAGTGAGATCAAGATCCATCTGTTTAAGTGTCTGTTCGGCGTTCTTCTCTGCTGTTTTGATGATCAGGGCAGCTTCCGCCCGTGCCTCTGTGATGACTTTTTCGGCCTGAGACTGTGCGTCAGACACAATCTTTCGGGCTTCGTCCTGCGCCGGCGAAAGGACTTTCTCCTTTAACTCATTGGTAATATCACCCAGAGTTCTCGTCATGCGATCTCCTTTTCTTCCACAAATCTGTGGAACATTTTAAACAAAAGAACCGTCACCCGAAACTCTATTTTCAGGTGACGGCCCGGTCACTCTATTAGCCTCCAAAAGTGAAGTGATACTTTTGGACCCCTCTACGTTGAGCAATCAAAACAAAATTAATTTTAACTCTATTGAGTATAACAAGTCAACCGGGCCGTTGCCGGGGTAGTAGGGTAAAGTTGCTAAGGTAATGCTAATGCCTGGGACCTGGAATGAACACCCTCCGTTTTCTTCTGCAAATTTATATTGCTTTTGATGTGCAACATATTTTATTAGACATGATACGAAGACGATTCGATGAAGATAGCAGAGGGCGCCCAAGGGCTTGTTCCGCCCGTTTGGGGCGATTTCATTCAAAGAAGCTACCCATGGTGTTGTTGGGAACCATGAAAGATATGGCTATCTTGACCCTAGATGTTTGAGGCGGAGGTGATGTGTGATTGACTACCCGATATACAAGAAGATTCTTTTCAGTACTGATTTTTCGGAAAATGCCGATTGTGCTTTTGAATATGCTTTCGGCATGGCCAGAAGAGATAACGGACTGCTATACATTGTTCACGTCATGCCGCGTCACCCCGGTTGGGATGCGTTGTTCAGAGAGTACACCACCGATGAACAGCTGAAACGAATGGAGGAAGATGCCCACAGGGCTCTCACAAGGCGGTTCGAAGATCAGTATCTGAGCAGAATAAAGGACAGGAGCAAGGTCATAACTGCTGTAAGGACGGGTCGGGCAGATGAAGAAATCATAAAGTTTGCCATTGAGCAGGAAATTGATGTCATAACTCTGGGCACGCACGGACAGACAGGGCTGGAACAGATTTTCATTGGGAGTATAGCTGAAAAGGTTGTGAGACATAGCACCGTTCCCGTATTCATTGTCCCGTGCAAATCAGAGGCACGCCGGGGTGTCTTCAAGTAGCCTACCTCGCCTGAAAATCTGTTTATGGGGCATTCGTTCGCCCGGTATCATTATGTGTGTTGTCTTAAAGGTCTAAGAAATGAAAAACTGGAGAATAATCGATGTGGCATATTCTTAATCCCGAAGTTTCAAAATGGATCACTTTACTCATTTTCCTGCTAGTTTTTGCATTAATTCTGCATCGTAGAGTACCTATCCAGTACCTTTCCCTGAGTGCCGCGGCGGTACTGATCTTGTTTGGAATTATCAGCCCTGTTACGGCGCTTCTGGATAACGATAAAGGTGTTTCATGGGATGTACTCGCCATATACTTCGGTTACGGCATACTGGCCACCGTACTTCAACAGAGTCAACTTCCAGCGGCTATAGCAAATTTGGTACTTCCCCGGCTGAGGAGAGAGAAGTATGCACTACTTTTTCTCTGCTGCCTCGCTGCCTTTCTTTCCAGTTTTATGGCAAATCCGGTCGTTGTGCTCATGCTTGCGCCATTGGCGATCGAAATGGCAGAGCGCCTGAAAGCATCCCTTTTTCTCTATCTCATTGCTTTAGCGGCTGCTTCGAACATTGTGACCACAGTAAGCATGATGGCCGACCCTCCTGCTCTTATACTTGCCATGCAGACGAATATGTCGTTTATGGATTTCTACTGGTTTCAGAATCGGCCCGGTATAGGCACTTTGTCGGTATTCGGTATCATGGCAGCCATGCTGATGCTCTTATTCCAGTTTCGGAGACTTGACAAGGGCTTTCAACTCGAAACACCCGCAGTTGTCGTTGGAAGAAGATCAATAGGGTTGATTGTCTTGGGCGTAATAGGTTGTATAATCGCGAGCGTACTGAAGCACACAGGGTACACCATATGCTCTGTCTTTACACTGTTAGTATTTTCAATCATAATCGCGATAGTTGGGGTCGTATTGCCGGAAACCGATGATCCTGGTCCGGGTAAAATGCGTCTGACTCTTGGCTCAACGTCAGTCTTTCTTCTCAGCTGCTGGGCCCTCGCTGTAGTTCCGAACGAAGTTGCTCTTTTTCTGAGATGGCAGGGGTGGGTGGGGTTTGTCCTTGGACTGCTCTCGCTTTTTATGCTCAGGGATAAATGGTTGATGGGAGTGAAGGAGTTCGACTGGCAATCGATTTTGTTCCTCATCGGCATCTTTATAGTCATCGCCTCGGTTAATCAGGTAGGATTGCTGAAAGATCTTGCGGATTATATGACGGGAGCAGGATTGACGAATGTGGTTGTAATATTCTGGGTCGTGACGTGGATGTCCGTTCTACTATCCGCTTTTATAGACAATGTGCCTTATACAGTCCTCATGATTCCCGTCTGCGGTTATCTTGCGGAAGTATTGAAAGTAAATCCATTCTTGTTTTATTTCGGTATGCTGATCGGTACGGGTATCGGCGGTAATCTGACGCCGGTAGGTGCGACAGCTAACGTCCTTGCGTGCGGTATGCTGGAAAAACGTGGATATGAGATTAATCTGTGGAAGTACATGAAAATTGCGATACCCTTCACGTTGACAGCGGTCCTGGTGACACAGTTGCTTGTTCAGATATTTTGGAATTCCTAGAAAATCGTCAAGATACCTATTGGTCACATCAGTTGTAACTGTTGAAATTGATTTGCTTATGCAATCATAATCTGTTATAAAATTAGCCTGTTTTTTTATTTATGACGTATTGCCGTTGAGCTGTTGGTTAAACTGTTAACCTTTCACTGGAATCTATCAGTTACTAACGACCGACAATTAATAGATTGTAGACCATGCGTATAGAAGACTTTGACTATTTTTTACCCAAAGAGATGATAGCACAGCACCCGTCGGAGGAGAGGGCTTCGTCACGTCTTCTCGTGTTCAACAGACGGACCGGAACAGTTGATCACAGGAGATTCGGAGATCTCACTGATTATCTTCGCGAAGGGGACATCCTCGTACTGAACAACAGTAAAGTCTTTCCGGCCAGACTGATTGGAAAAAAGGAAACTGGCGGGATCGTTGATATCCTCCTGGTCAGGAAAAGTGGTCGAGACACCTGGGAATGTCTCGTCAAGAATGCGAAGAAAGGAGCTGACATTTCCTCGATCAGTATTGGTGATTACGGAGCGACCTTGCAAAGGACCGGGTCAAACTGGCAGATCAGATTCCTATATGACGGAGATAGTGAGGAGATAATAGACAAATATGGGAAAATGCCTCTGCCGCCATATATAAAACGGAATAATGGCGACGGCGTGGCCGACTACAAACGATACCAGACTGTTTACGCGAAGCAAACCGGATCAATCGCGGCCCCGACAGCAGGTTTCCATTTTACGGAGACGCTGATTTCATCAATACGGGGATTAGGCGTTGACGTAGTAGAGATCACGCTTCATATCGGTCTGGGGACCTTCACGCTTATAAAATCAGAGAACGTCGAAGAGCACACCATGCATCAGGAGTGCTATCAACTAAGTGAGGCTGTAAAGGAATTAATAAGCAGCGCCCGCAGCAATGGAAGAAGGGTGATAGCGTGCGGAACAAGCGCCGTGAGGACGCTTGAAACGGCTTTTTCTCCTGACAGGGGTTCGGCTTTGCAGGGCGAAACAGACCTGTTTATCTACCCGGGACACACATTCAGGGTGGTGGACGCGGTGATTACGAACTTCCACCTGCCGAGAAGCACACCTTTGCTCCTTGCAGGAGCCTTTGCAGGCCGTGAAGCCCTGATGCAGTGCTATGAGGAAGCGAAACGTGAAGGGTATAGATTCTATAGCTACGGAGATTCAATGCTTCTTCTATGAACTGATAATGAACAGTGGAGAGTAAAGACATATTTCGTGAAGACCATTGAGATAGAAAAACACGATAACAGTGCAAGGTCCGGCCGTCTGCTTACCAACCACGGGAATATAGAGACGCCCGTATTCATGCCTGTTGGTACTCAGGGAACGGTCAAAGCAATGATGCATAAGGACATTGTGGACACCGGTGCACATATGATCCTGGCAAATGCGTATCATCTTTATCTCAGGCCGGGCGACGAAATGATTCAGCGTCTCGGAGGCCTCCACGCATTCTCAGGATGGAAGGGGGCGATGCTCACCGACAGCGGCGGATATCAGATCTTCAGCCTTGGGGTTCTGAGGGAAATGAAAGAAGACGGGGTGTTGTTTCAGTCACATATTGACGGTTCGAAACACTATCTTACGCCCGAGAAGATGACAAAAGTACAGGAAAATATCGGCGCGGATGTAGCGATGTGTCTTGATGAGTGTGTTTCGTATCCCTCATCGTATGAATACACCAATGCCTCGGTTGATCTGACCACCCGTTGGGCAAAGCGCTGTAAAGATGCGAAGTCAGAGGGAAACCAGCGTCTTTTTGGTATTATCCAGGGAGGGTTTTACGAAGATCTGCGCCGCAAGTCAGCGCACGAGATTCTCGGTATCGATTTTGACGGATATGCCATAGGCGGACTAAGCGTTGGTGAACCCAAGAGTCTTATGTGGGACATGGTGGATGCCATCATCGATTTACTTCCGACTGAAAAACCCCGATATATGATGGGTGTTGGAATGCCCGAAGACCTCCTGCAGGGTGTAAAAAGAGGTATCGACATGTTCGACTGCATCCTGCCGACGCGTCTTGCGCGAAACGGTACGCTTTTTACATGGGACGGCAAGATGAATCTCAAGAACGCAAGATATATTGAAGACTCAAAGCCAGTCGATGAGTCCTGTTCCTGCTACACCTGTCGGACATTTTCGCGTGCATATTTGCGGCACCTGCTGGTTTCTCATGAATTATCCAGTTTTTATCTGAACACTGTTCATAATGTGTTTTTTTATATGGAGTTTATGCGAAAAATACGTGATTCTATTGGCACGGGAACTTTTAACAGGTTCTGTAAGGATTTCAACGTCGGATACGAAGGAGGTGAATTCAATGATAAACACAGCGTATGCGCTGGGAGCTAATCCCGCAGCAGGCGGCCAGGGTGGAGGGCAGTACATGTCCATTTTGATGCTGGTTGCAATCGTCGCAATATTCTATTTTCTGATGATCAGACCGCAGCAGAAAAGGGCTAAGGAACACAAGAACTTTCTCGAGAATCTAAAGAAGGGCGACAAAATAATTACATCCGGTGGTTTGTATGGTACAATAACCGGCATTAACGATGATTCTATTACTATCGAAATAGCGGAAAAAGTGAGAGTCAAAGTTGACAAGGCTACCGTGGCTACTTTGCAGAGAACCTAATGAAATGAAAGGAGATTACAGTGGGAAGGTATGAAAATATTGTTGTTCTGAGCCCGGATATAACCAAGGAAGAAGAGGAAGAACTTCTGAAAAGAATACAAGGGAACCTTGAAAAATCCGGTGCCGGCATAATCCGGTTCGATGACTGGGCGGTAAGGAAACTAGCCTACCCGATCAAGAAGAAAGACAGGGGCCACTACTTTTTCTATCTTCTGGACATGGATGAGGGGAGTGTGGCGCCGATGAGCAAATTTTATCGGACATTGGATCCTGTTTTGAGACATCTATTCGTTAGCGTAGACCAGAAGAACGAAGGACCAAAGAAAGTACCCGATCATGTTTCTTTTGATGAAATGGAAGGCGACTTTTAGTGAACAGAGCATTCTTCACCGGAAGGCTCAAGTCAAAACCTGAAATAGTGTATACACCCAGAGGCGAGAAGTTTGTCCTTTTCCCGTTATGGGTTGACGAAGGAGACTTTCGTATCGATGTTGAATGCGCTGGTGATAACAGAATTACCCGATGGGGTGAAAAGATAGGTAAGGAACTCATGGTGTCCGGAACACTCGTAAGAATGAAACTGAAGTCGCGCGACGTGTTTAAACTGAAGGCACAGAAAATTTATTGGATGGAGGATTAGATGCCAAGACCTACAAGACCTACGAGACCGGAAGGTGGTCAGAAAAAAAGAGTATATGTGAGAAAAAGGGTGTGCAGGTTCTGTCAGGATGCAAACCTTGCGATTGACTATAAAGATCCAAGAATGCTGAAACAGTTCCTGTCGGAAAGAGGTAAGATAATGCCGCGCAGAATGACAGGTACCTGCGCTAATCACCAGAGGAAACTGAAGGAAGCAATAAGTATGGCGCGTCATATAGCATTTCTTCCTTTTACCACTTTAACAAAATAGGGAGACTGATATGAAGGTAATACTTACTGAAGATGTACGCGGGACCGGAAAAAAGGGCGATAAGGTCACCGTAAAAGACGGCTACGGGAGGAATTTCCTTCTGCCGAAAGGGTTGGCCATTCCCGCCATTGAAGGGAATGTGAACAGACTTGAAAGTCTTTTGAAAAATGTTCAGAACAAAAAAGCGAGAAATCTGAAGAATGCCGAGGAACTCAAGGCAAAGCTCGAAGAGCTCACTTTTGTCATCAAAATGAGGGCAGGTGAGGACGGCAGGCTTTTCGGATCGGTAACTAATAAGGATATATCAGAGACGATCAAGAATGCAGCCGGTTTTGAAATTGACAAGAAGAACGTGAGGATTGAAGAGCCCATCAAGATGACAGGCACACATAGTGTTGAAATACACATCGAACAGGACGTAAATGCCACCGTTAAGATTGAGGTAGAAAAAGAAGAAGACAAATAATGGCACGGCCTCTAAAAGACTTAAAGGGTTCGAGGGAAGCTGCTATACGCGTTCCTCCTCAAAATATAGAGGCCGAGCAGTCTCTCCTCGGCGGCTTGCTTATCGATCCTGAATCGATGAACAAAGTTGCTGATATTGTGACCCCGACGGATTTCTACAAGGATTCTCATGGCAAGATTTTCTCGCTCATGACCGACCTGTACGAACGAAACGATGCAATCGATATTATTACCATTAGCAGCCTGGCGCGCGATAAAGGGATGCTTGAGGCGATTGGAGGGGTAACCTACCTCAATATTCTCGTAGATATAATGCCGAGTGCGGCCAACATTGCGCACTATGCGAAGATGATTCGAGATAAATCTCTTGTCCGAAAAACGATGAATGTTGCGACCGAGATTATCGAAAGAGGCTATGACGCTGACAGCAATGTCGAGGGCTATATAGACGAAGCGGAAAAGATGATCTTTCAGGTCGCTGAGAATAAATTCAAAACCGCCTTTTTCCCCATCAAAGATTTTGTGATGGAAAACGTAAAGACTATCGAACGTCTTTACGAAAGAAAACAGTCAGTTACAGGAGTGTCGACGGGATTTGTCGATCTGGACAGGCTGACAAGTGGACTTCAGAACTCGGATCTGATCATCGTCGCAGGAAGACCCAGTATGGGAAAAACTGCTTTTGCAATGAACATCGCCCAGTATGTCGCCACTCAAAAGGAGAATCCCGTTCCCGTAGGGATATTCTCGATGGAAATGTCAAAGGAACAGCTCGTAACACGATTGCTCAGCTCCGAATCGGACATTGAACACACAAAACTGAGGACGGGCACATTAGCCAGTTCCGAATGGCCGCGGCTCGCAGAGGCCGCAGGAAGGCTGACCGATGCAAATATGTTCATTGATGATTCTCCGGCATTATCTGTGCTTGAGTTACGGGCGCGTTCCCGGAGACTTATGAAAGAACATGGGCTCGGCCTTCTTGTAATAGACTATCTGCAGCTGATGAGAGGCAGGTCAGGCGCTGATCGTCGTGAGCAGGAGATCTCGGAAATATCAAGGTTTCTCAAGGCACTTGCAAAAGAGTTGAATATCCCTGTTGTTGCGATATCTCAGTTGAACAGGGCCCCGGAACAGAGGTCGGAAGGTGATAAGAGGCCCAGACTTGCCGATCTGCGTGAATCGGGCGCTATTGAACAGGATGCAGACGTAATTATGTTTATCTATCGTGATGAAGTGTACAACAAAGACAAAGAAGATAACAAAGGCATTGCCGAGATCATTATAGGTAAGCAGAGAAACGGACCAATTGATACGGTGAAGCTGGCATTTATTGACAGACTCACAACTTTCCGAAATCTATATTACAGAGAATGAACACACCGAATCTACTCTCTCTCTTTCGTATCCTGTTCACGTTCTTCTTTATTCTTGCGGTCTATCACGATAGATTCGATTACGCCCTGTATCTGTTTGTGCTGCAGGGGCTAACAGATATGCTCGATGGCTTTCTTGCAAGAGTTATGAAAGAAAAAACCGAATTGGGCGCGTACCTCGACCCCATAGCGGATAAGACGATGATTCTGGCCGCTTTTATTATGCTCAGTATTAAACAGATCGTTCCCTTATGGCTGCCGGCGACTGTTATTCTGAAAGATGTTGCCGTTGCGATCGGTTTTCTTATTCTTTACAAACTTGTAGGTCATATCAAGCCGGTCCCCAGTATATTCGGCAAGCTTTCGACCACCTTTCAGATCGCCGCGGTGCTTTTTGTCCTGGTCATTGAAATGTTTTCACTGTCAAAAATGTATCCGTACAGTGAGGCGCTCATCGTCGCGACAGCTTTCATCACAATTATTGCGGGACTCCATTACATTCTTTACGGAATCAAGACACTGCGTGCCTTCAGGGCGGGCAGATTGAATTCCTAACACCGGCCTGTTGCTGAATCAGTTCAGGTGCTTACACTACGCGCGTTGCTCCCGCCTGTCTTGCTGTAATTTTGACTTAAGTCAAGGATGATGGTTGGAGTTATTTTGTAAAATCAAATCGGTATGACTTATCTTATTGCAGAGGAGGAAAAAAAATGGCTGAGAATATTACTCAAATAACCGATCTGACCGGATCATTCAACGTAGGGAATCTGGCCGCGTATCAAGACCATTCAGTTGTAAGCCGTGAACTGATCAGAAAGCCGGCAGGTACAATGACGGTATTTGCATTTGACAAAGGTGAGGGCCTGAGTGAACACACTGCCCCTTTTGACGCGGCTGTGTACATACTGGAGGGCGAGGCGGAGATTCGAATTGACGGCAAACCTTATACTGTCAAAGAGGGAGAGATGATTATCATGCCGGCAAACAAACCCCATGCGCTCGGAGCCGTTAACCGGTTCAAAATGATGTTGATAATGATAAAATAGAACTTAAGGAGATAAGCATGGACAAGAATAGCGTGACCGAGAAACTACAGAAACTCGTGAAGGACGGCAAGATAAGCTGCAAACAGGCGATGAAAATAGCATCCGAAGAAGATATTCCTTCAAGAGAACTGGGTGAGCTTCTAAACGAGTTGAAAATCAAAGTAGCCGGTTGTCAGCTTGGTTGTTTCCCCTGAGAGCGAGGAGAACCCCGGACAACGTGTGTCTGAGTTGTTCTTGAATCTTACACCGCAATAGGCTCAGCCGGCGCATACTGCTCTCTAAGATGGAGCAGGCTTTTTAAGCCTTTCGCGTGAGAGAAAGTAATTGACAAGCATTTTCCCGTGCATTAACATTAGTGATAATTCAAAAAGGGGAGGTTTCCATGCCTGTAAAGGTCGCCATTAATGGTTTCGGCAGAATAGGAAGACTTGTGTTTCGCGCCGGGATGAAAAACCCGGACGTTGAATTTGTCGCGGTAAACGACATAACGGATCCAAAAACAATGGCCCATCTCCTCAAGTATGACTCAGTTCATGGAATCGCCGATGCTGAAATCAAGGGAAAAGAAAACGCAATTCTGATAGACGGGAAAGAAATAAAGGCTTATTCAATGCGGGATCCCGAGACTCTTCCCTGGAAGGACCTTGGGGTTGATGTTGTCCTTGAAAGTACGGGGAAGTTTACAGACCGGCCTGGAGCAGAGAAGCACCTCAAAGCGGGGGCTAAGAAGGTGATCATATCGGCGCCCGCAAAAGGCCCCGATGTGACATTTGTGCTGGGTGTGAACCAGGAAGTTTATGATAAATCGAAACATCACGTAATTTCGATGGGATCGTGTACAACCAACTGTCTGGCGCCGATTGCGAAAATACTTCAGAGGGAGTACGGGATAGAGTACGGTCTGATGACCACTATTCACTCCTTTACAAATGATCAGGTCGTGCTGGATGAACCGCACAAAGACCTGAGGCGTGCACGTGCCGCGGCCCTGTCAATGATTCCAACCACCACAGGTGCCGCCAAGGCCATATCGGAAGTGATACCGGAGTTGAAAGGCAAGTTGGATGGACTTGCAATACGCGTCCCCACACCGAATGTATCTATAGTAGATCTTGTTGCAACGCTCTCGACGAGTGTGACCAAAGATGATGTTAATTCGAAGTTTCGTGAGTATGCTGCCGGTCCAATGAAGGGGATTCTAGCATGTTGTGATGAACCCCTCGTCTCGAAAGACTTCAATCATAACCCTCATTCGTCGACGGTCGACCTTGAAAACACATACGTCATCGGTGGCAACATGCTCAAAGTACTCTCGTGGTATGACAATGAATGGGGGTTTTCAAACAGAATGTGCGAACTCCTCTCGTTTGTGATGAAATAAGAACGGACACCTTCAGCTCGCGAAGCGAGCGAGAAGGGGTGGCTCCAACGGCTATGCCGGTGGAGGGGGCGACGCAAGCCCAAGTAACGGAATGGGGGTTTTCAAACAGAATGTGCGAACTCCTCTCGTTTGTGATGAAATA
>CAYYLU010000018.1:22730-31632 GCA_964472475.1 uncultured Syntrophus sp.
CGGAATGGGGGTTTTCAAACAGAATGTGCGAACTCCTCTCGTTTGTGATGAAATAAGAACGGACACCTTCAGCTCGCGAAGCGAGCGAGAAGGGGTGGCTCCAACGGCTATGCCGGTGGAGGGGGCGACGCAAGCCCAAGTAACGGAATGGGGGTTTTCAAACAGAATGTGCGAACTCCTCTCGTTTGTGATGAAATAGGAACCGAAGGACGTCCGTTGCGCTGGGACGATGGACGAGGGACGTCAAAAGAAGCGATAGCACGTAAAAACGGTTCAGGGGTCGAATCAAAGTCTCAACATGTTTTACTCCGAACTCACCTGCCCCCGCAAGGTGAGAACTAACAACTCCGAGCTTCTTTTTTGCGTGAAATGAATGGAATTTTCGGATAAACTCTTATGCCTCCAGCTCATTCCTGAGCGAAGGGGAAATGTGAACCCACCCCTGTGGGCCTTGCTGAGAGAGAACAGAAACTCGAATTTTAACCATAAAGGAAGGTCATCATGAAATCAATCACGGAAGTTGACATCAAAGGCAAGAAGGTACTGATCAGGGTCGATTTTAACGTACCGGTCAATGATCAGGGGACCATTACAGACGACACCCGGATACGAGCCCATGTAAGGACAATCAGTTATTGTCTTGAAAACAACGCAAAAGTCATCCTTATGTCACACATGGGCAGGCCGAAAGGACAAAAGGTAGAGAAACTTACACTAAGACCTGTAGCGGGTGTGCTTTCGGAACTCATCGGTAGAGAGGTGAAATTTGTGGAGGACTGCATAGGTGAGGCAGCCGAAAAGGCTATTGCTGCAATGGGCGAAGGAGACGTTGTTCTTTTGGAGAACCTGAGATTCCACATTGGTGACGAAAAGAATGACCCGGAATTTGCAAAATCTCTTGCCAGTCTCGGCGATGTGTACGTCGATGATGCGTTCGCGGTGTCTCATCGTAAAGCCGCGTCCAATGTGGCCATCACTGATTTTGTCGGTACCAGTGTTGCGGGTTTTCTCCTGAAAGATGAAATTGATTATTTCAACAAAGCAATGAGCAATCCCGTCAGACCGCTCGCTGCAATCATAGGAGGAGCAAAGGTTTCCGATAAGATCGGCGTGCTCGAGAATTTAGTTGACAAGGTTGACAAGCTGCTTATTGGTGGTGGAATGGCATTCACTTTTCTGAAGGCGCTCGGTAATGAGGTAGGGAAGTCGATCTGTGAAAACGAGATGGTTGATAAGGCGAAGGAAATAATGGAGAAGGCAAAAGGAAAACACGTGGCGATCTATCTGCCTTTCGACTGTGTTGTGGCTGACAAAGCCGATGCGGCAGCGCAAATAAAGGTAGTCCGCGTCGATGAAATTCCGCCGGACTTCATGGGACTCGATATTGGTCCGGCTTCAGTCTCGGTTTTTTCAGACGCCCTGAAAGACGCCAAAACGATTGTGTGGAACGGACCTATGGGCATGTTTGAAATAGAGGCCTTTAGCAAGGGCACGTATGAACTGGCAAAGGCCGTAGCGAACTCCGGTGCTCTATCGATAATAGGAGGAGGAGATACTGATTCGGCCGTCCATAAAGCAGGGGTTACTTCAAAGATCTCCTATATCTCGACAGGAGGGGGAGCATTCCTTGAACTGCTTGAAGGTAAGAAGATGCCTGCAGTTGAGGCACTCGAGAAAGGAGGAAAATAATGAGAAGCTGGATGGTTGCCGGCAATTGGAAAATGAATAATCTCACCGCAGAATCGGTTCAGCTTGCCGCCAAAATAAAAGATGCTTCATTGAAAGTAGACGGTGGCGATATAGTTCTGGCGCCTCCGTTTACTGCATTGTCGGCTGTACATCAGGTTCTAAAGGATTCAAAAGTGTCGCTTGCAGCACAGAATGTTTTTTATGAAGATAGAGGAGCGTATACAGGCGAGGTGTCGCCGGATATGTTGAAAGATGTTGGGTGCACGCATGTAATCGTGGGTCATTCCGAAAGACGTAAATACTTTCACGACAGCGATGAAAGTATAAATCTGAAGACGAGAAGATGCCTCACTTCGGGTCTCAAGCCGATTGTCTGTGTAGGTGAAACCGAGAAAGAGAGAGAAACGGGTATAACCGAATTTGTGATAGGCATGCAGGTCAGTAAAGCTCTGTCAGGGATCGAGAAACTTGACAATGTCATTTTGGCTTATGAACCGGTCTGGGCTATAGGAACGGGTAAAAATGCCAGCCCGGTTGAGGCAGAGGACGTGCATTGTTTCATACGTAATCTCCTCGGAGAAACATATGGCGATGCAATCAAGGACTTACGAATTCTGTACGGGGGTAGTGTGACGCCGGATAATATTGAAGAGCTTATCGGTATGGAAAATATCGATGGAGCATTAGTTGGTGGAGCATCCTTGAAATCTGAAACTTTTCTTGGTATAATTGCCAAAATTATGGAGAAGAGAAGATGCTGATAACAGTCATTGCGATAATCCACTTAATAGTTGCGGTAGCACTCATCCTCATTGTATTGCTGCAGACGGGCAGAGGGTCTGAAATAGGCGCTGCTTTCGGGGGAGGATCCAGCCAGACACTGTTTGGAAGTTCAGGGTCTTCCAAATTTATGACGAAGCTTACAACAGGTGCTGTTGTGGTCTTTATGCTCACCAGTCTCTCGTTGGCTTATTTTTATAGCCATAGAGACAGTTTTATAAAAAGAGTTCCTGTCCAGTCATCTGGACAAGGTTCACCGGCGCAAGACACCGCTCCGGTGCCTGCAAAGAAATGATTGCCGAAGTGGTGGAATTGGCAGACACACCATCTTGAGGGGGTGGCGGGGCGACTCGTGCGGGTTCAAATCCCGCCTTCGGCACCAAATTAGCAGTATTTTTCGTTTAGACCATCGGTTCGCAGCAGACCGATGGTTTTTTTCATCCGTGAAGATGTTTTTCTTTTCATTTAAAAAATACTTCTGATATAATTCGTCATAACGGTACAGGTTTGTTTGCGTTACATAAAGGGGTAGGGGTGCTCATGGGTAAGAACAATTTGACAATGAACAGAAATAAGCTCGGCCTCTCCGTTGACGAACAGCACCGCGGCTTAAAGAACCTCGATTTTTTTGCAGATCATGCCAGTTCAATACGTGACATGAGGTATACGGCAGATGATATTTCCGGCGACGTCAGTACCTTGTACTTAAGAGCGGCTCTTACGAACATAAACTGTCCGCTGTGTCACAAAAAAGCGAAACGTGATTCGAGCAATCCGATTTTAGAATGGTTCCTCAAATTTTCGGGCCGGAAGATGCTGCGATGTGAGAGCTGCGACTGGAGAGAAATCGTGAAAGAATCCGGATGGCAACGGGAGACTATTACCACGATACTTGTTGCCATGCTGATCATTGCCTGCGCTTCCATTTATTGGATGTTAAGATAGACTGGGTTACCTTATTCGCCAATCCCTGAGAGAACTTATTCTTTCGTATCTGTATTCTCTTCTATTTCCGGATCGATGTTGTATTTCAGGCGATTATTTGCCAGCGTCATGAGACCTTTTATGAACATCTCTTCAATTATCGCGTCTATCTCGACCGGATTGACTCTGTCCCGCAACAAAGAAAAGATGTGTTTCTTCAATGTTGCCCGGGTGCGCGGCCTTTTCTGATTATTGATCTTAGTAAGATTTGCGACGATGTTGTTAGTAAAATTTGACGTCGGTAGCTGCTTTACGCTGTCGGATAGCTCGGCAGCGTTGGCAATCCTTGAAGCGTGTCCCCTGAAATCATTGATGTACTTGATAAGGGAGTCGTATCCGCTGTCTTTTGAAAGGATGATGAGCTCGACCTCGCTTCCGTACTGCTCCGTAAGTCGTCCGAGCTCGAATGCAAGATGAAAATCAAGGTTGTTCTTTCCGTCTCCCGCTATTTTTAGCCATTTCACGTGTTCACCGTGAGTCTGCGCCTTCTCAACCAATTGAAACGGTATTTTATTCTGAGAGCGGCCCACAAAAATGAGAATATCAGTATTTGTCATGTCAATATTCTCAAGATCCAGCTTTTGAATGTTTTCAAAATCGACAAGCAGTACGCGTTTCATTTTGCTCCTTTCCCTTATCATACATATTTTGCGGTTCCTAAACAAGCTCTGATGTATGAGAACATGATTTTTTTGACTTAGTGGTCGCAATTCCATATATTTATTAACGGATTTGTATGGAATTCCTGCAATCAATCACATCTGAAGAGGCGCTCCGGATAATCGGATCGCGTTCATTTCTATCCCTTAAAGAACTGGTAGGAATAGAGGAATCGGTAGGAAGGATTGCAGCCGATAACCTGACGTCGGGTGAGCCTATCCCGGCGTTTCCCAAATCTCTGGTAGATGGTTATGCCGTAAAATCCAAGGATGTTCAGGGAGCGCGGGAAACCAGTCCTGCTTTCCTGAGGCTGGGTGGACAGATACCTATAGGAGAGGAGGCGCGCACACCTGTATCGGATGGCTCGTGTGTGTACGTGAGCACAGGATCAATGATGCCTCCCGACAGCGATTCGGTTGTAATGCAGGAATTCACACGAAGCATGCCCGATGCCGTTGAGATAACAAAGGCCGTTTATCAGGGAGAGAATGTTTGTTATGCGGGAGAAGACATAGAAAAGGGCACAGTTGTTTTTAATAAAGGCAGACGAATACATCCCATTGACACTGGTGTACTCGCCGCCCTGGGGATTTCGCATATTCCGGTGTATAAAATGCCGCAGGTAGCCCTGATTTCAACAGGGGATGAGATAATCGCTATTGACGAAACACCCCCAATTGGAAAGAGTCGGGACATTAACCGGTACATTATCTCTGCCCTGGTAAAGCAGGCAGGTTCCCGTGTGACATTCCAAGGCCATGCAAAGGACACTGTGGCTGAGATTACAGAAAAGCTGGGGTTATCACAGGGACACGACGTAATTATTCTGTCCGGTGGAAGCTCAAAAGGAGAACACGACTTTGTCACGGAATCAGTGAGGGCGCTCGGAGGAGAGATCCTCTTCCACGGCATCAGCGTAAAGCCGGGTAAACCTACAATATTCGGAACATTGTTTGGCAAGCCTCTATTCGGCCTTCCGGGTCATCCGGGCTCCTGTGCGATGATAACGGTCCGTTTTGTAGTTCCCCTGCTACGATTGCTGCGGGGAGAAACGGACTATCGTGAAAGAACCGTAACCGGGAATCTCACGGGAAACGTTCCTTCTTCCTATGGTATAGAAGAATACGTTCGTGTTGAACTGAAAAGAACAGATAAAGGGTATGAAGTTGAACCGGTCTTCGCGAAATCCGCCGTAATCTCTTCCCTTGCGCGATCGGATGGTTATATTATTGTTCCGACAAACACAGAAGGGCTGGAGCGGGGAACGTCAGTAGAGGTCCATTTCTTCCAATAAACACCACTGATAATCTACTCCTGCGGGGAATAATCGATGAAACGATATCTCATGACCGTTACTTCCGAAGAAGCAATAAGCCTGATAGTTCGCAACACAGGAGCAATAACCGATGAAGAGTTGCTGCCAGCGCATGAATGTAGGGATAGAATAACCGCAAAAGCAGTACGGGCAGTGTTCTCAAACCCTCCGTTCCTATGCGCAGCAATGGATGGATACGCAGTCGCTTTCAGGAGCACGTTAGGCGCCGATGTGACAAGCCCTGTTAATCTGAGCAGAGAGAGAAATGGGGCAGCTGTGCCGGTAAACACAGGAGACCTTCTGCCCAAAGGCATGGATGCCGTTATTATGATTGAAGACGTTGAGGAGAGTGCGTCGAGCATCTGTATAAGAAAGCCTGTTTACCTCTGGCAGAATGTCCGAATGATCGGAGAAGACTTGATTGAAGGTGATATGCTGCTGCCAGCCAATCATCGCATTGGTGTTTTTGATATCGGAATGATGATATCAGCAGGCGTCACCCACGTACCGGTGTGGAGAAGACCTGTTTTTACGGTAATACCAACCGGCAAAGAGCTTGTTGACATCTTCAAAGAGACTTTTGCGATTGACGGTGATCCGAGGCTCATCGACTTTAATTCTTACACCTTGAAAAATATGGGTGAAGAGACAGGTTATAAGGTAAACATGGCGGATATTGCACGCGATAAGAACGAGCTTCGAAAAACGCTGGGTTGTGCGTTAGAAGACAGTGATGTCGTCCTTATAAATGCGGGCACAAGCGCCGGCAGGGAGGATTATACCGAAGAGATCATAAGGGAACGTGGACAAGTCCTATTCCATGGTGTCTCGATGATGCCGGGCAAACCGACACTTTTTGGGGTTATAGATGGTAGGCCCGTGTTCGGGATACCCGGATATCCGGTTTCCGCTGCCATAACCTTCAAGACATTTCTTGTTCCATTGTACGAGAAACTCACAAATGCGCGGAAACACGCAAGCAGTGTATTGTGCAAAATGGCATATAAAACACCGTCCAGAATAGGAATTGAGGAAATGATTCGAGTGAACCTCTTGCCGAGTCACGAGACGTACTTTGCGGTTCCGCTCGGAAGAGGCGCCAGCATTTTTTCCTCAATGGCGAAAGCCGATGGAATTGTACGAATACCGGAAAACGTGGAAGGGCTTGATGAAGGTGAGACTACAACCTGTGAGTTGCTCAGACACGAACAGGAAATCAAGAGCAGAATTCACATAATCGGCAGCCACGACTTGTCTCTTGATATTCTGAGGAATCTTGTCAAAGAACAGCAACCAGGGACTGATCTCGTTTCAACGCACACGGGCAGCTTGAGCGGAATTATGGCTGTAAAAAAGGGGATAACACCGCTCGCTACTTCTCACATTCTGGACGAAGATCAAAAGACTTACAATGTCCCGGTTATCCGTAAGTATCTGCCGGAAACGGCATTGAAACTCATCCGCATCGCCAGAAGGATGCAGGGCCTCTATGTCGCTCGCGGAAATCCCAGGCACATTCTGTCGCTCGCTGATCTTGTGCGGAGTGATGTCAAGTTCGTGAATCGTCAGTTCGGATCGGGTACGAGAATCCTGTTTGATTCTCTTCTTTCTGCCCGGGGCATTGAAAGAACCATGATCAGTGGGTATGATAGAGAGGAATCGTCTCATACCGCAGTCGGTATACTGGTCAAAGAAGCGGTTGCCGATGCAGGTATCGGCATATACTCCGTAGCCCGTGCCTTTTCGCTTGACTTTATTCCACTTGCAGAAGAAGAGTACGATCTGGTTATTACCGGTTCTGCTTTGCAGGACAAAAAGCATGAGATACTTGTGGACCTTCTTAATTCAGGAGAATTCAAGAAAAGACTGGACGAGCTTGGCGGATATAATACGAGCGAGACAGGCAAAGTGGTCTATGAACAGTGAAGAGCAAACGCAGGACGTTCAGTCGCTGCGCCCGTTAAGACGGAAGACGTCCGCTATACTTGGACGAAAAAAGTAGAAAGGCCATGAAAAGTGAGCAATCTGGAGTAGGGCACGCTGCGCAGAGTGAAGAGACGGTGGCTCGTACTTAAATATCGAAACGGGATAAATGTGAAATGACGAAACTTGTTGATACGTACAACAGAACAATTAATTACGTGAGGATATCGGTTACCGACAGATGTAATCTGCGTTGCAGGTACTGTGTTGATGGATCGTTTGGTTTTATTCCCCATCCCGAAGTGCTCTCGTACGAAGAAATTGTCAGGTTTGTCAGAATTGTGGCGGGTGTGGGTGTAAGGAAGGTGCGGCTCACGGGAGGAGAACCCCTTGCGAGAAAAGGTGTTTCCCAGTTGATCAGGCAGATATGGCAGATCGACGGTATACAGGACATCGGCCTGACGACAAACGGGGTATTCCTTGCAGAGAAAGCCGCCGAGTTGAAGGAAGCAGGTCTCAAAAGGGTAAACATCAGTCTGGATACAATGAAGCGGGACAGGTTCGAATATATCACCGGTGTGGATGCTTTTAATGATGTGATCCGGGGTATAGAAGAATGTGTCCGCCTCGGGCTTGATCCCATTAAAATCAATACCGTTATTATCAAGGATTTCAATGATGACGAAATACTGAGTTTTGTGAAGGCTGCCCGAAGGTATAATCACCACGTTCGGTTTATCGAATTTATGCCTTTTGGGGAATCGTCTTTATGGAACAGCACGGAAATAGTAACGTCGAAACAAATAGAAGAGGTAATAAGGTCATACGTTGATCTGATACCATCCAAGAGCGACTACCATGGACCGGCACGAATGTTCGACATAGCGGGAGGTTCGGGGCAGATTGGTTTTATCAGCCCGGTATCCACGCACATCTGCAGCCAGTGCAACCGGATAAGACTGACTTCGGGCGGTATGATCCGCCCGTGTCTCTTTTCCGATACCGAATATAATGTGAAGGAACTGCTCAGGGGCGGAAAAAGCGACGAAGAGATAAAGGCGTTTATGAAAGAGGTTGTGAGCGTGAAGCCGGAGAGAAAGGCGGAGATGGGGCAGATTCGCAAATGCCAGCGGTCGCTGCGCGGGATCGGCGGATAATTATTTGTGATTTGTACAGAAATGTTTTCCTCACAAATCACAAATCCACTGGAGGGCCGAACCTCTTTCCGCGGCTAACTTTGTCAGCTGCGGCGTCGCACAATGCTCAGTGTACATGATAGTACACCTCCGCTTGGCGGTACCTTACTTCCGCGTTATCCATCGAAAATAGCTTCGGCCAAACAGATAACCGGGAAGTACTGGGACTAGGAGTGCTTCACCCTCTATTCTGATTGATTTTTCAAATGTACTTTTGGCGTGGTCTGTTTCACTGAGTGTGGTCTCTCTGTAAAGTAGAGCAAGGAGAAATTGACAGGAAAGTGCGGAATGTGTAGATTATGCCAGCTATAAGAAAAGGTATGAGGCGATAATGGCGAAGCTGACACACTTGGAC
>CAYYLU010000019.1:0-10122 GCA_964472475.1 uncultured Syntrophus sp.
TCGGCATGAACGTCTACATCATTGGCGGGATTGCGAAGGACGTACCCCTGAGCACGATATTCCGCGGCATAGCGCCCTTCCTCGTTGCCGTCTTCGTATGCGTAGTCATGATAATGGCCTTCCCTCAGATCGCGTTGTTCCTGCCCTCTGTAATGTGAGCGAGGCCGTATTGAACGGAGATGTGGACCGACGGAGATGAAGGCCGACAATCCGTCCGCTGAGACAGCAAGAAGCCATGCCCCGACAATCCAGCAATGCGTGAGCGAGGTCGGAACTTAATCACCGAGACAAAGGAGAAGGCGTACATGGATGGTGGGCAACAGTGTTGTAAGCGCAACATCCAAAACAAATCTTATGACAGTCTGTAAGAGGTGTTGTATTCTCATACCGGGTGTATTTTTTGCAATTATACTACTGATAATTTATCCTCAGTTGGCGCTCTGGCTGCCTTCGAGGATGCGTTGAATCCGCGGCAGAGCGGACGAAAAAGGAGGTAACAGAATGCTATTCACCATCAACCCCAAGTCGCAAGTTGTCTTTGGAGACAATGCTTCCGATCAAACCGGCGAGCGAACCAAGGCTCTGGGCTGTTCAAAAATCCTTTGCGTCTACGACAAAGGCGTCAGGGACGCCGGTCTGGTGGATCCTATTGTGAAGAACCTGGAGAAAGCGGGCATAAAGGTTGTGCATTATGCGGGCGTATTGCCTGATCCCCCGGACACTATGGTCAATGAATGTGGCGATCTTGCGCGGAAAGAACAGGTTGACGGCATCGTCGGCCTCGGGGGTGGCAGCTCGCTGGACACCGCAAAAGCGGTCAATGTCTTGCTGGCAAACCCCGGAGCGATTACGGACTACTATTTTCGCCCCGGCGCGCCGCCACACAAGCCGGGGAGACCCTTAATTCTCATTCCCACAACCGCTGGAACGGCAAGCGAGATCACTCACGTGTCTGTTATCACCAACACCGCTGCCAACACAAAGGGAGGCGTGAGAGGACCAGCCACCATACCATCCGTAGCGATAGTAGACCCCCTGCTGACAGTAAGCCTGCCGCCCGTGATAACCGCGGCTACCGGTATGGACACGTTTGCTCACGCCCTTGAAGCCTATACCTCAGGAATAAACAACAATATGATGTCCAATCTCCTCGCAGAGAAAGCGATTGAATTGGTTGTCCAGAACCTCCCCGAAGCCGTGAGGAATGGATCGAACATCGAGGCCAGGACGAATATGAGTTTTGCCTGTCTCATTGCAGGTATGGCATTCAGTGATGCCCCCTGCCACTTCGGCCACGCCTTCGGCCATACGATCGGCGCTTTCCATCACGTTCCCCATGGCATAGGATGTGCGATCGCCCAGCCCGGGGTTATTGAGATAGTGGCCGAACTAATGCCTGAGAAAGTTCGTCGTGTTGGTGAGCTGATGGGGTTACAGCTGAATGATCAGCTTTCCCCGGTCGACCTTGGCAAACTGGTTTGCGAGAGAGTCATCGCTTTCAATAAGGAGATCGGCATTCCAACTTTGAAAGAACTACGCCTGAAGGAATCGGACCTCGTATTGCTCGCCGAAGGTATGACAAAAGATGTATGTTTCAATTTTTTGCCGGTTCAACTCGTCGTTCCGGATGCTCTCAAGATCATAGCGAATGCATACACCCTATGCTGAAACATATTATATATCACTCACGACATGGTGAGACCACCCAGGTATTGGCGGGATATCCCGACATGGCCACCACGAAGAAGGCAGTTTAATGAACAGCATTATGATGAAGATCAACGGACGACTACAAAAGTTTGTGGTTGAGCCGGACCGGGTGCTCCTCGATGTGCTGAGGGAAAACTTGAGGCTGACCGGCACGAGACAGTCTTGTGCACCGCAAAGGGCAATGCGGCGTCTGAAGGGTATCAGAATATGAGACGATCAGAGAGGCCCTATGATCAAAAGAACTTTTCCAAGAAGGAGTAACGTCACATGGCTAAGATAATGAGGATCAATCTGTCAGAATCTAACGTACAAATAGAAGATGTGCCGAAGGAGTCTCAAGGCACGGGGGGAAGGTATTTAAGTTCGTATATCATAGCCGCGGAGGTTCCTCCCAATGCTAACCCATGCGGACCCGAGAACAAATTGGTATTTTCTGGTGGAATTCTGGCAGCGACGTTGGTGCCATGCAGTGGGAGGCTCTCTGTGGGCGCGAAGAGCCCCCTAACAAACACGATAAAGGAGTCCAATTCCGGGGGATCTGCGGCGCAGAAACTTGCGAAGCTGGGGCTTCGGGCATTAGTAATTGAGGGCTGCGCTGAGGAACTGACGGCACTGAAAATCGACAGAAACGGTGCAACCTTCCTCTCGGCTTCATCCTTGAAAGGGGTCAACAACTATGAGCTTATTGAGGAACTGAGGAGAGATCACGGGGAGAACATCGCAATTATCTCCATAGGGTCAGCCGGTGAAATGCGACTCACAGCCGCTTCCATTATTGTCACAACACCTGATTTTCATATCAGGGTAGCAGCAAGAGGCGGACTCGGAGCGGTAATGGGGTCCAAGAACCTCAAAGCCATTATTATTGATGATACTAACTGCAACAATGTGGAAGTGAATGATAAGGCCAAGTTGAGACAAGCGGTGGCTGCGCTTACCAAGCAAATTCTGTCCGGTCCGATGGCTGGGGTAATGAGAGACGTTGGAACACCGAGTTTTGTGATGGCGATAAACGGCATCGGCTGTCTACCGACGAAGAATTTTTCCTCCGGGCGATTCGATGGGGCCGAGAGGATTTCCGGGCAGCATATGGTGGAATTGATGAAAAACCGGCCAAATGCTAAAGCTACGCATCGTTGCATGACTGGCTGTATTATTAGTTGTTCGAATATTTATACCGATCCACATGGGGAAATAATTGTTGCCGGTATCGAGTATGAGACGATTGGGCTGGTCGGATCAAACTGTATGATAGGTGATCTCGATACCATTGCCCGCATTAATCGTGTGTGTAATGATGTGGGGGTTGATACAATGGATATTGGCGGAGCAATAGCAGTGGCGATGGAGGCGGGTCTGTTGACATGGGGAGACGGAGAGGCTGCCCTTGATCTTATCAAAGAGATCGGGAAGGGGACGGATAAGGGTGTGATGATCGGCAATGGATGCAATTTCACAGGACAGCGGATGGGGGCCAAGAGGATTCCCCAAGTGAAAGGCCAATCCTTGTCAGCCTACGATCCCAGAGGATTGAAAGGCACCGGGGTGACTTACGCGACCTCACCTATGGGAGCTGACCACACCGCGGGCATGGTCGCCCGGGATCCCAACAACCCTTCATATCAAGCAGGATCTCCCAATGGGCAATGTGCTCCTTCGCAGTTTATGCAGTCCTTAATGGCTGGTATAGACGCCTTGGGTCTTTGCATGATGGCTTATATGTCGGTTCTTGTGGCTTCTGGATCGCAGACACACCTTCTTTCATGTATTTCAGCAATAACGGGCGCACCCTGTGATAATAACTATCTACTCAATTTGGGAACATCAGTGCTGAAAACCGAAAGAGCATTCAACGATGCTGCCGGTTTTACCGCAAAGGACGATAGGTTACCACGATTTTTCCTTGATGAAAAACTGCCGCCGAGCGGAAATGTCTTTGATGTCGCGGAGGACGAGATAGATAGGGTCAATCGGTTTTAAGTACTTGTGGAGGATTGAGATAAGGAAAGAAATGGGGTGTAGTGCAGAAGATGCTTCTTTATCTCTGTGATTCTTTTCTTATCATCCCTAGTGTCACCTTAAACAACTCTGGAGTTTTAGGGCTAATACGGTAGCTATGTGGGGGAAACCAAAAAGGGGACAGCACATGAAAGAAAAGATTAGTTCTTTGGAATATATGCCTTATGAGATTCAGCTGTTTGAGGAAGAAGAAAAATAAGTCAGGGCCAATCTCATCCCTGACTTATTCCCATAGGCTACGAAGTACAAGTCTAAGGTAATAGCGCTGATTGATTGGCCCGGATCAAGCCGACCTCAGTTTCTGCATCTCCTTCTGCAGGATCTCCTGTCCAGTTTGCAGCTCTCACCTGCATGCGGACATCAGCAGCGGGCTGGGCAGCTGCCTTGACATTGAGTCCAGAACCATAAGGCAGAACCACATCAGGTTCGTTATTCACACCGACGAGAAAACGATTGTTCGGCGCATCCCATACAGCGCGAAGTGAGAACCATCTGCCTACTTTGACTGTGCTTATATTTGTAATCACAATAACGGGGGGATTCGTGCTAGCCCCACATACTGAATCCGGACAGCGGAAAACAAATGCATCTATTCTGAAATCACCTTCAGGGTCGGGGGAATCCCAATTCCTTTGCACAACTATCCTTAAGGCATGATCACCTGTCATGTCTCCCGGGCCGGTTGACGAACCGTCATTGAACTTCTGGAGTGTCATTATCGCAGGGCGGATCCATGTCCTGCTTGTATTACCGGAAACCCCCTTGATATTATATTTTCTGATCTTGAAATATGCCGAAAACTGATTTATTTGTGCCGCGTTTTTTGCCAGCATCCTGTTGGCGCCGTCTATAAAACCAGTGTCAGAGGAGCCAGATCCTGACATCCTGTAACGCATCACCAGAGTATTCCATGGAAAATGATAAAAGCCGGGGAACAATGCTCTATTTATTTCTCTTTTTACCTCCAATCCAGGATCATTACGCCCAATCCAGTAATCAGCCCGGATGAGGCCGCTGTTCCAATCTTCGTAGATGCCCCATGGTTCATTCAAGAACTGGCCGGATACAGGGACCGGGATAAGGAAACCTGCCAGCATAAAGGCAGTAAAAAAGGCAAAAACAGCAATTCTTTTCATCAGAGTACCTCCTGATAAATTTAGAGTTTGGTAAGAGAAGATCCAGAAAGCCTCCACAGGGAACAGACTCCGTGGAGGCCCCGGAATGGTAGTTTAAGAAGAAAACTCCTTCCGGTTTGCTTCCCAATTGATACCGAAGCTGTAAATGTATCTCTGGTCGACATACTACGATTCCTGAGGTTTCGTACTGGTGCCCAAGGAGGTACAACCGAATGCGGGATGCCTACGTTCAATCTGTGTGATCGTAAATCCAAATAGGGATTTTTTTATTTCTTCCCCGATTCCAGCCTATTACTGACTGTTTAGCAGACGTTACCGTTTTTGTCAATGGAATTAATAGTTGAATATCACTGAAATCATATGCCGTATTCAATGATATGGGAGCGACGTCCATGCTCAAAAACGATTGTTTTTGCGGATTACCATCTGTAACCTGCTGTATCCTAACAAGTGTCGATTTTGTTCGTTTCAGCCAACTACATTCAATTCCCCCTTCCACATATCGTTTCCTATGGATAAGCAGTGCAAACATTACACAACAAGTTCTCAGCGGGAATCTTGCTAAGAATGTCGTAATTACGGGTTGAAACAAAGTACAATAACCGTCTGTCTCAATGTCTGTCTTACCAAGCGTTTTCGTGCTTTTCTGCGACATTGCGCGGAGATTCGGCGGAGCAAATGTTTCCGGGTAAAGTGACAATGAATTGTGAGCCTTTTTCGATGGAACTCTTCACTTTAATCGTGCCGCCGTGGGCCATTACGAAAGCACGTGCCAGACTAAGTCCGAGTCCACTCCCCGGCTCAGAGCGGCTCTTTTCTGCCCTGTAGAACCTATCAAAGATGTGATCCAAATCGGTATCAGCTATACCTAATCCGGTGTCTTCAACGACAATGCAGGCCTCTTCATCTGTCGCACTCGAGGAAATTGTAACTGAACCGCCATCCGGTGTGTATTTTATCGCGTTGTCCATAAGGTTGCTCAATATCCTTTGAAGTTTCCGCGCATCAGCACATATTAATAAAGGGTCTGTCGCGCGGGCGGTTAGATTGATATGCTTGCCTTCTGCAACGGGGCTAAAGAGATCTGTTACATCGCGAACCATCTCAGAAAGATCAAGCTTTGTCATTTTAAGCCGTGCGATTCCCGCTTCCGCCTCAGATATATCGAGCATAGTGTTTATTATGCCCAGCAGCCTATCACATTCCTCAATAACTCGGGCGAGTGCCATTTGATAGTCTTGAGCTTCCGGTTGCCCTGCGAGTGTTACCTCCGCCATGCCTCTCATCCGTGTTATGGGGCTTCTCAGATCGTGGGCAATGTTATCGTTAACTTCCTTCATGCCCGAAAGTACCGCCTCAATCTGTGCAAGCATTCCGTTGAAAGTGACAGCGAGCTGATCGATTTCATCCCCGGTTCCTTTAACCGGTACCCGACTGTTGAACTCGCCTCTCGCGATCGATTGGGCTGTCCGCCTGACCTCTTGAACACCTAAAAGGGCTCGCCAGGCCAAAAACCACCCCGCTGAAAGTGAAAGGAGAATCACACCCCCAAGTGCATACGCGAAAAATCCTCGGTACGCCTCAAGCAATTCGTGAAGCGAATAAGGCGAAAGCTCAACGTGGTGGATGCCACGAAGGAGTAGGAAATGGAATCCTGTAAAAGCTATGAGAACTCCACCCGAGAAAAAAGCGGCATACCAGAGAGTAAGCCTGAAAGCAAGCGTCCGGTGTAGGTTACGGATTCTTTCTGATAACATACCCCACCCCCCGTATCGTTTCTATGAGCTCCCTATTGAATCCCCTGTCGATTTTGTCTCTCAGCTTGCTCATACGCGCTTCCACCACATTTGTTTGCGGGTCAAAGTTATAGTCCCAGACATGCTCCATAATCATTGTTTTGGAGACAACCCGCCCCGTGTTACGCATGAGGTACTCAAGAAGAGCAAACTCTTTTGCCTGCAGTTCGATCTTCTTTCCCGAACGAAAAACTTCCCTTGAGAGCAAGTCTATCGCCAGGTCAGACACCTCAATTTTCGTGGGGTTTAACACGCCCGTGGATCGACGGACGAGAGCGTTAACGCGGGCAAGCAGTTCTGTAAACGCAAATGGTTTTGTCAGATAATCATCACTTCCCATTCGCAAGCCTTTCACGCGGTCATCGATGGTACGTTTGGCACTCAATATCATCACGGGGATATTCGGCTTCTTCTCCCTTACTCTCGAAATGACCGTAAGCCCATCAATCTTCGGGAGCATAATATCCACTATGATAGCGTCATACGGTACGGCGAGGGCAAGGGCAAGGCCGTCTTCCCCATTGTCGGCGTAATCTACAGCAAATCCTGCCTCTCTTAAACCCTTTACCACAAACGAAGCAATTGCATCGTCATCTTCAATGAGTAAGACTCTCAACGCTATATCCTTTCGAGAGAACTGCTGAACATCTGTAGAAGGGTATCCGATGGCGCGGACTCGACTGCTTTTTCCTTTGCAACTGGTTGGAATCGATCCCTTATTATCAGTGGCGCACCCACTGGAGTGTTTGATAACAGTACCAATGTCCGGTTTGTCCCCATTGTCTGTTTTACGGCAACAAAGAGTCCCCCTATCTTCAAGAGTTTCTTTTCTGTTTCCTCTTTCTTGTCCCGGATCATCACGAAGATAGACTCGTGTTTGTTCAAAAGTTCGACGATCTGCCCGACGTCTTCTATTTCAACGACCTTACGTCCTGTATAAAACGGTACTGCGCCACGGAGCGTTTCATCCGGTTGATACGCGTAGAGTGGAGTACCGGCAGGTGCTCTCGCAGCGACCTCTCGGGAGAAGGGCACAAAGCTCTTATGCAGGTCTAATATAGGCGCTACGACCGCTACCGAAAAGATTAGTAAAGAAATAATCGACCCGTTCACAAGAACCCAATATGGTTTCATTCTATGACGAAGGCGGTACCGGATCGAAGCGAAGGAAAAAGCAAGGAGCATGACCGACAGAGTGATGAGAGAGACTAGAAGGCCGTAAAAAGTACCTAAAGCGTATGTATTTTTGACTGAGAAATAGATAGGAACCAATCCCAACCCGATTACGAGTATGGCAACATCAAAAACCCACATGAATATTGAGCCGCTCTTTTTCAGCCATTTTGAGCCACTAATTCCATCAATAGTATGACTAATGTACACCGCGGTGAGCATTGCAGCAGGCGCAAAGATAGGCATGAGGTAAAGGGTCCGTTTTGTCGATGCCGCACTCAAGAAGAGAATGCCCGCGAAGAACCAACACTTCGCAAAACGAATACCTCTTTCTGATGGCAGGTTTGTGCTAACCGACTTATTCGATCTGGAAAATGCATGAATAAACACGGGTATCAGGAAGACGCCCCAGGGAAGAAAACCGTTGGGAAATTCTTTAATGTAATAATAAAAAGGCTTGTGGTGCCCGGAGGCTGCATCGGATAATTTTCCGGCGAGGCTGACAGGAAGGAACCTCTGAAGATGATTGTGTACGAAGAACACGTTCAGATACTCGGTGCCTGCCTGATGCCAAAGGGCAATAAACCAGGGAAGCGTCATTGCAAAAAAGATCAGTATCCCGAGCCACAGACGCATTGTGACAATTTCTCTCAGGTTCTTCTCAAAAATGAGAAAAGCAAGGATACTCAGTCCCGGTATTACCAAGCCGATGAACCCCTTTGTATAGAACGCAAGGGTGCAACTCATGTAGAGCAGAACATACCAGACGAGCTTATGCCCTCCGGTTTTTGACAGGTATCCTCTTGCAAAGCAGTACAAAGTACCCATGACAAAAAATGCAAGCGCGCCGTCGACAATGACCCAGTGCGCCACACGAAAATATTCTCCGGCCGTAGCAAGTATGACCCCGGTCAAAAGAGCCACCCGTGGACCGAAAAACATATTGGCAACAAGGAAAGCAATGAGAACTGCCGCAAGGGCAAATACAGCCGAGGGAATTCTTGCCACCTTATCCGAGACCCCTAACGTTTTGAATGTGAGTGCCAGGGTGGCATAGTAAAGCGGTGGTTCTTCAAGAAAAGGTTTTTGGTTGAGTGTGGGTACCGCCCAGTTGCCGGAGAGAGCCATCTCGCGACCTATTTCGGCAACCCTCGGCTCATCGGCCGACCAGAGACCGTGATTCGTAAGTCCGATTGAAAACAAAGGTACCGCAACGATCAGCAACAGGACAAAGTATCTGAGTGCCTCGTTTCTGGTGTCACTCACGTATTATCTCCTTTCAGCAGATTTATCAATATACCGGAAGTCATTCCCTGGAAGCAAGAGACAGAGGTGTGCGGCCGAACTGGCCATGAATGAGCCGGCCATTACAAAGGACAGGATCAGATACTTAAATATGTCTTTCGAGACTGCTTCCAAGATCGTAGAGCTGTATTCCCGCACTATTGAGAAGAAATTACTATTTGTAATATCCATTATGCTCACCTGCGCTTCAATACATACGTGCGCCACATCGATACAGCGGGCGCAAAATCCACACGACCCTTGATGTCAAAACCGGCCTGGCGGAATTCACGTTCTATCTGCTTACTGCCGATCACGTACCGCGTATAATCTCTCGTATTTCTATTATTTGTCTTGCTGTGACGGCAGAGTGCCTGAAAGTTGCCGTCCACCCAGAGAGATATGCAGACCGTGTCGCGACTTACTCGCCGGAACTCGTTTAAGATCCTGCTACGAGCCTCCTTATCTTTTATATGATGCAGCAGTCGCATACTAAAGATACAATCGACTATTGCATCCGGCAGATCTATATCAAAAGCTGAAGTCCGGAAGACATGGAATCTCTCAACAATGTGGCTTGGTCGGGAGCTTAGCGCAGTATTGATCATGTCCTGGCTGTAATCAGCCGCCACAAGAAAACGATTAGGCACACGGGCCAACAGCTCCCAGAAACGTCCCGTACCGCACGGAAGGTCGAGAATGGATTTAGGATCACCAGCTATTGTGAGTGCAATCTGAGCCCGGTACTGTTCCCATGCGTTTGATATTCTCCGCCATATGTTGGCCTCATGTTTTTCAAGGTAAAGGCGAGCCGTCTCATTGTCATATGTATTATCTACGCCAAAAACAGTCTCTCCGGAACCTTGATAAGGCAAATTGTCAAGTGCAGGTGATCGTGAATAGCTCATGCTGACTGATAGTATAGAGGACAAACATTGTGCAGGTATTACTTGAAAGTTACCAGATTTTAATGAAAGTTATTTAAGAAATGGCAGAGATCTGGC
>CAYYLU010000019.1:10222-26991 GCA_964472475.1 uncultured Syntrophus sp.
CCTTTCAGGCCTGCAGAACTTACTAAACCAATCTCAATGAAGGAGTGGAGTTTTTGACTGGTTAAATACGTTGAGTTTGCCTCGGTCTATGCGTGAACTCAGTTGCGGAGATATCAACTTCTATGCGACGTTAGGCGCTGATTACAACGTGTGGTAGAAATCCGCCGAACGGCACCTGGTTCGTTCAGTTCAGGAAGCAAAGATAGCCCAGGGTTAGTCTCTGTAAATTTGTTAAGAAAATGTTGAAGTCATATAACGATCTTTCTGCAGAGTGCTATGGAAAGAAACAGCGAGACGGCATTGACCAGACATTTTAATTTTGTTAATAAAGCAGCTTGTAGGGTTATGCGCGGCAAACCGCGGTAAAAGGAGGAAACTTGATTTTTCGCTAAATCTTATCTTCTTTTCCCCAGACGTAGGAGATGTTCGTAGAATGCCTTCATCTGCTTTGCCTGTGCCTGATAGTTCCACTGTTCGATTGCTTTCTTTCTTGCGTTCTCACCGAAGGCTTTTCGTTTCGCATCATCCGCAAGTATCGATTGCATTTTCTGCGCGAGATCGGTTGCATCCCATTTGGTGACGTAGCCATTCTGACCTTCATCGATGAAATCGGAGAGCATTCCAACGTCTGAGACTATGGCCGGTTTGCCCGCCGCCATCACTTCCCGCAGGGCGCGTCCGGTGCCGTCGCTGCCAGCCCGCATCATCACGAAAAGATCGAAGAGATTGATGACAGAGAAATAGTCTTCTATATGATAGCCGGCAATGATAACATGTTTTTCCAGACCAAGCTCCCGAAGAGGTTTCATGACGCTATTCTCTATTTGGGAGCTTCTCCCCATGATTAGTAATTTTGCACTACGGATGTGCTCGTGCATAATTGCGAAAGCCTTCAGTACAATATCGAAGCCGCGGTCAGGTTTCAGACGTCCTATAACTCCGATAACCTTATCATCCGCAGAAAGGCCGAACTGTTGGCGTACATCTTTGATGGGACCATCATAAAGATCGACACCGGGTGGTATAACGCGGGTCCTGTCCTCAGGAAAGCTGAAATTCGCTATATCCTGTCTTCTGATTTTTTCACTGTACGTCACGATGCCGTCAGTCCGCGATATTGCCCGGGACATGAAGGGGTTTTTCGGCATACCGTCTCTCTTGTGGTCGGTCCTGACGATCAGTGGCCGGTTCGCGCGGAAGGAAAGGGCGGCAATTGCTGTAACGTAATCGTGTGAGAGATTTGTATGGACAATGTCAATCTTCTCTCTCCTTACATATGAACCCAGGGATGTCAGATCAGACCACCAGTCCTTCACTGAGAAATATCTGTTAAGTCTGAATCCTTCATAACACTGAAGACCTCTCTTGTGAGCCTCTTTTCCGACTGTCCTTTCCGGAAAATCCAAGGGGGTCTTACGATAAGCGACTATGATTTCGACTCCCTGACCTTCGAGGGCCTTGCATAACGAGAGCACCGGCTCTGCGGGCCCTGTCCATTTCCAATCACTGAAAAGATTGAGTATCTTCATTTGGAATAAAAGTCCCTTATGCAGCGACTGACATATAATACGTCTTCTTCGGAGATACTGGGGTACAGCGGCAGAGAAATGATTTCCCTTGCTGCACGTTCTGCGTTCGGAAACGAACCTTCTGTAAACCCGAGTGACCGGTATGCACCCTGGAGGTGTATCGGCGTCGGGTAATGAACAAGAGTGGACACACCGCACTCGTCGAGGTATTTTCGCAATGCATCGCGTTTACGAACACGTATGACGTAGAGGTGAAAAACGTGATATGCATCCGGAATTCTCTTGGGTAGCTCTATCGGCAGGTTGGCCAGCGCCTGGTCGTACATCCTTGCTTTTGTCCTGCGTGCATTGTTCCATCTGTCAAGGTGCGGCAGCTTAATGCGGAGGAGCTTTGCCTGTAGTTCATCAAGCCGTGTGTTAAAGCCCTCCATATCGTGCACATGCTTATCGCTCTGGCCGTAGTTCCTCAGCATCAGTGCTTTCCGATAGATCGTTTCTGAACTGGTTACTATGATGCCGCCGTCTCCATAGCACCCAAGGTTCTTGGTCGGGTAGAAACTAAAAGCGGCCACATCGCCGAATGTGCCAGCCTTTTTACCCTTGTACAGCGCCCCGTGTGCCTGGCACGCATCCTCCATCACAAATACATTGTACTGCCTGCATATGTCCGTTATCTCGTCCATTCTTGCAGTTTGGCCATACAGGTGGACAGGAATGCAGAGCTTGATATCCTTTTTTTTCTTGAGAAGTTTCTGCAAAGCTGCAGGATCGAGGTTGTAGGTTCCCAAATCAATATCACAAAAATTAGGTAAAAGGCCGTGCGGTGAAAGGGCCATCGCCGATGCGACATACGAGTTCGGTGCTGTCACAAAGCCGTCACCGGGCTTCAAGCCAAGAGACAACCCGCCGATCCTGAGCGCGTCTGTCCCGTTGCCCACACCGACAGCATATCTTGCTCCGACGTATTCGGCAAAGGCCTTCTCAAATGCCGACAGTTCTTTGCCGAGTATAAACTCTCCATTGCCGAGGACTCCCTCAAACCCCTTGAGGAGCTCAGACCTGATGTCTATCGAATCCTGCGCCAGATTGAACATTTTTACTGTTGTCATGAGCGGCTTCCTTAGTGTTTTGTGACAGACAGATTGTTACCAGTATTCCTTTCGGTATTTCCGGTAGTATGCGATTGTTCTGGAAATACCGTCGTCGAGTACAGTATGGGGCTCCCAATTCACAACCCTTCTTATCTTGGTGATATCAGCATAATAGTCTCCGGGTTCCACCTCTTTGCGTTCCTGCGTGAATTCCGTAAAAGCTGTTTTGCCTGTTCCGGTAATATCAACTATTTTCTGCGCCAGCTCGAAAAAGCTGACAGGTTTTCCCGTACCGACATTAAACACCTGTCCGTACGCATCGTCTGTCGCTGCAACTTTCAGAAAACACTCCACCAGATCATCGATGTAAAGGAAATCCCGCAGTATTCTTCCATCTCCGAATACGGGTATCACTTCATTGTCCATTGCCTTTCGGATGAACCAGTTGAAGACTCCATATTCATCATGCTGCATCTGATGCCGGGGACCGTACGTATTCGTGATTCGCAGGCATGTGCCTCCAATTTTAAATACGTCATCGTACACCAGGACCATCTTTTCAGCCGTCAAATTGGTGACCGCGTATATACCTTTCGGATTTGTAGGATGGTCCTCATCTACGGGTAAAGTGACACTCGATCCATATTCACCTCTCGTTCCTGCAAATATTACCTTCGCGTCCCTGTTGAACTGACGGAGTGATTCGAGGAGTACGAGGGTTCCTCTGCAATTGATATCAAGGTCCTGGAGAGGATTACGCATACTGTCCACGTGATTGACCTGTCCTGCAAGATGAAAGATGTAATCCTTATCCTTCACGAGATGGTTCATTGATAGGCTGTTTCGCACATCGGAGATGTTCACCGCAACCCTGTCTGCAATATCTTTGATGTTGAAGAGATTGCCTCCCTGACGTGGAAGCATGTTGTCGATGATAGTAACACGGGCACCGAGCTTAACCAGCTCAATAGCCAGGTTGCTCCCGATGAATCCCAGACCCCCCGTTATCAAGACATTCTTACTATAGAACTTATTATCTGTTTCCATCACGCCTCTCCATTTCCCAGAGTTTTGCTTGTTTCATGAACACGTAGTAAACGGTTGAGACCGCTATGATTATTCCGGGTATTCCGTCAAGGAACCCTCTCTTAATGATGTAATCTCTGACAAAACGGAACAGGGGCCGCGTAAGCATATTAAAAAGGCGGAAATGCTTGTCAAGGCCGTGCAGGTCTTCAGCGTAGGCAGTAGCGTATCTATCAATCGTCCGTATCTGATGGGCTGTATCGGCGTACGGCGTATGCATGTAGTAATTCTTCAAAGTTCCTGTAGTCCCGTCCACATGGACCTTCGCGTGTATACCACCTTCCCAGCCACCCTTGTTCCTTCTGTACAATCGTATTTCGCGGTCGGGGTACCAGCCGCCATATTTTATCTCACGGCCGAGATAGATATTCCTGCGATGAGCAACGTATCCATCTTTCGAGGTACCGGCCGTGATGATGCTCTGTACCTCATCTTTGAAGTCCGGTGTGAGCCATTCGTCCGCGTCGATAAAAAGTACCCATTCACTGGTGCACTTGTCCTGTGCGTATTGATACTTCTCTCTCTGGTCGCGGGTGTCAAATTGGTACACATTGTTTGTATACCTGCACGCTGTTTCGAAACATCCATCGGTACTGTGGGAATCGACCACCACCATTTCAGACGCCCATTCCGCAACACTCTGCAGCGCCCGTTCTATGGTGGGTCCGTTATTCAGGATAATCATATAGACGGATAAGGGTATCTTTGTATTCTCCATTTGGAATGTCTTTGAGGGCTGATTCAACTTCCCGTTTTCAATCCGCAATTTGGTTAAATCTACACCAAATAGATAGACAAATCAAACAGGCATGGGGCATTCAACAGAAATGGAGTTTTGTAAAAATAGTTCGATCCCTTCTGACAACTTTCGCGTTCGCACAAAAATCGTGCATCTTGAATGTTCTCGTAAAGAATCAATCTCTGTGATCAGCGGGGCACGGGACGAAACATGGTTCACGAATACGATGAAACTTTGAACGCTTCTATTGAAGTTTTTTTATTGTTTGGATCAGATCGCGCGTGGAGTGGTCTTTTGGGTCACCGACGATAGCTACGCTTCCGCCATACGAGTTGACAATATCCTTTTCAGGAACGCTGTCTGCCGTGTAATCTGTACCCTTGGCGTGGATATCCGGTTTCAATGTCCTGAGCAGGTTTTCAACTGTCGATTCGCTGAACAGGATCACGTAATCTACGACGCTTAGTGCCGCGATGATTTCGGCCCTTTCAGCAGCAGGCGTAACGACTGTTTTTCTTTTGCCCAGGCCCGTTACAGAGGAGTCATTATTCACCGCTACAACAAGTATATCGCCGAGAGACTTTGCGCTGCTCAGATAACGTATATGGCCGACGTGGAGAAGATCGAAGCAGCCGTTTCCAAAAACGATCTTCTTGCCCTTGCTCCGCTCTCCGTCAATTATTCGCTTCAGTTCTTCTCTTGTTTCAATTACCTTTCCCATGTATGTTCTGTCCATTGAGACGTCGAGTCGTAGACGTCTTTTTTCCTAGCGTTCTCCGGTCCGTCTTTTCTCTCTTATTTTCGAAGCACTCTCCGTTTCACCGGCTCTCCAATTCGCCGATTCATCCGCACCTTGACACCCTGCACGGGTACACCCCTATCATTGGAATTACACCGCTGTCTCAAATACCTCCGTTTTTTCTCACTGCTGCTTTCAGCTCAGAGGGGCTTATGGTTGCAGTCCCTCTCTTCATAACCACGACACCTGCAGCGTAATTAGCGACACGCGAAGCCGTGAGAAAATCCGCGCCGGCTGCGAGAGATAAAGTTGAAACGGCACACACCGTATCACCTGCACCGGTCACATCCGTCACGTCATCTTTTCCGGAAATCGGAATGTGATGAATCTTCCCGTTTCTCAGAAAAAGGCTCATCCCCCTGTTGCCCCTGGTAATGAGTAGCGCTTCCAGTAACATTGAATTGAGGATCCGTTTTCCGGCATCTTCAACGGACCGGTTTTCGCTTAATCCCGATAACTGAAACGCTTCTGATTCATTCGGGGTGATCAGCGTAATCCCTTTCATTGCCTTGAGGTTATATCTTGAGTCGCCGACCACAATTTTACTTTTTGCTATCTCACGCAGATATCTCAGGGTTCCGGCATCTACCGTACCATGGCCGTAGTCTGAGATAATGAATGCATCCATTTCGCTACTGATGGAATTCAGGCTAAGAACAAGTCCTTTTTTCTCGGTCCGGCTGTATTGCTTTCCGTCATCGCGGTCAATACGTATCACCTGCTGTTTGGATGTGTTCGTATCACCGGCAAGGATCCTTGTTTTTGTAACTGTTGCACCCTTGTATCTGATAATGCCGCGTGTGTCTATATTCGAAAACTGTGAAAAATAATCCATCAACCTGGTACCGGGTCCGTCATTTCCGACAAATCCGAGTGGATAGACCTCTGCTCCCAGCGTAAGAAGGTTATTGATGGTGTTTCCGGCGCTGCCGGGATAGATTTTTGCCTCTTCGTACTTGACTACGACTACCGGTGCCTCGCGGGAGAGTCTGTAAGGTTTTCCAAAGATATAGACGTCGGCTATGATATCGCCGATGACGCATACCTTCTTACCTCTGAACAGATCAACATAACGGGAAAGATGTTTTGCATCGGTATTATTCATGCTATTCCGGGTTTTCAATGATCGCCTCTATTTGTTTCATTACCTGATCGGGATATATTTCACTGAGACACTCGTGTCCTCTGTCGCAGTTTTTCTTGTTGCATGGTCTGCAGGGAACATCTTCCTTGAACAACTTGTGAGTGAATGCATTTGGATAGACCGTATAGGCATCATCCATGGGACCAAGGAAAACGACGGTCGGCACTGAAAGCGCAGCTGAAATGTGTCTCGGACCCGTGTCGTTGCTGACAACAAAGGACGCACGCGAAAGGCACACCTTCAGGTCTCGCACGTTCATGGATCTTATGTGTACCATATCACTGTGATGCGCGTCTTGCTTTATCTTATTGGCCAGGCTTTCCTCGTGCTTGGCAGGGAGCATGTAGACCGGCATGCCATACTTTTCTACAATTTTATCAGCAAGCTCGGAAAAGTGTGTGGAGGGCCAGCATTTTGAAGGTCCGTACTGTGCTCCGGCGATAAAGACGCAATACGGTCTACAGACATCCGCGAACATTTCATCAAACTTTTCACTCTGATTATCTGTTACAAGAAGGATCGGTGTATCGAGAGACCTGCTGATCCCAAGCGCATCAAGCACTTTGAGATAATGCTCCACTGTTGGTTCGGGGCCATCTTTTTTTTCTTCTATCTTGTGTGTGAGCATGAATCCACGGGCATTCCTGCTGTATCCGATTCTTTCCTTAATACGCAGGTTGTAGAAGAAGAAAGCGGAACGGAACGAATGAGGCAGGACAATGGCCCTCTTGAAATTTGTCTTTCTGATAAGATGTGTTGTATCGAGGTACGTTGTGATACCTCTGTCTTCTATCGATATGAGCCTGTCGAAAAGTCCCAGGCCATCATAGAGATGAATAGAGCTTGTCTTGCCAACAGCCCATATTTCATCGTAACTGCACGCACGCAGAGCGTGGAGAAATGGGACTGCCATTACCATATCTCCGATCCAGTTAGGCAGATATACTATCGTCCGTCCAGTCACTTCTCACACCCATGAAAGGATTATACTTGACAGTATAATGGACTTTGCCCATTTCTTCCATTTTTTTGTCAAGCGTCTCAACCTCTTTTTTCAGGTACTCCCTTTCCTTGTGCCACGTTTTTCTGTCCATCTGTTCGATTTTATCTACGAGTCTTCTATAGTGACCTTCACCGTCTACATCGGCATAACCGTTCACGAAGACACAGAGTAATGTCTTGACTTTGTCTACGTAGAGGTCTGTTTCATCCCCCAGGTTCATACATGTTTCATCCGTGAAGTTGTCGAGTCGTTTCATCCTGTCTATATCTATCTGACCGGACTTTATTGCTATGTCATATGCCTTTGTGCCGACAAATGGAAAGAAGAGTGACCATCGGAAACGCCCAGGTTTTATCTTTGCGAGAAGTCCAACCGTGTCCTTAACATCCGGTATGGTTTCGCCCGGGAGTCCCATCATGACGAACGCGGAGGTGTGGAGTCCAAATCTATGTGCCGTATCGAAAGCTTTTTCGATATCGGTATTTGACATGTAGCGATGAAGTACATTTCTCCTTACCCTGTCGCTTCCACTTTCAAGACCGAATTTTACTATCCTGCAGCCGGCATTCTTCAAACATGATGCTGTTTCCTCATCAAAGACCCTGGCATGTGCATTACAGACGAAGCTTACGTTCGTAACGGTTTTATATCGATCTGTAAACTCTCTGAGCCATTGTCGGTCGAACGTAAATATGTCGTCATCGAAGATGAACATTTTGATGCCGTTATAGCGTGCAAGCAGATATTCTATCTCATCGATCATCTGTTCGACAGTGTGTCTTCTCAGATATTCCCTGGGAAGATGGTTCTGATCTTTGTAGAGACCCATAATCTTGTGGTTCAGACAATAGGTGCATCTGAAAGGACAACCGCGCGAGGCAGTCAGCCCGACCCATCCATCCTTTGCATCGATTATCTTCTGAAAATCAAATATTTCATAGTCCTTGAACGGAAGTTTTGTTATGTCGGTGTAAGGCCTCAGCGGTTCCAGTACGGAGCAGCCGTTTACTTTATGTCCTATGTTACGGACTCCACGCGGGCTCCCTTTCCTTAAAAACTCGAGAAAAGCCTCTTCACCCTCACCAACGCAAATGTAATCAACGCAGGAATGTGAGAGAGTCTCCTGAGGGTCCATTGTAGCGTGGATACCGCCGAATACGATTGGCACGTCACTGTATTCCTTGATTTTCTCAGCTATTTCAATTGCGTATTTGTACTGGTTCGTAAGAACGGAAAAACCGATTATATCCGGATCCAGGGATACGATGTCATTTCTTATCCGTTCGTGATCCAGGGGATACCCCAACTTTTCATTAACATTTAAAAGATGTGTTTCAACACCTTCACTCTTCAGATAACCTGAAATGTACGAGATGCCATAGTTGAAACCGATTTGTGTATTGAGGTTTGGATAAATAAAAAGTACACGCATGTTAATTGCTTATGCTCCTCTCCAGTGCCCGATCTGCCGCACTAAAAACTTTATTAACCGTTATGTGGTGCATACATATACGATTACTGCAGCTCTTCTTCTTGCACGGGCTGCAGGGTACATCTTCCTTTACCACAATATTGTTGTCCCCATACGGAGCGTTGATCCGGTGATCTGTCGGTCCAAACAGAGACAATACCTGTGTACCTGCCGCCGCCGCAAGGTGCATGACCCCTGTATCGCCGCCGATATATAAAGGACTTCTTTTGAGCAGCGCATAGAGCTGTGAAATATCTGTTGGGCATGCAAGAAAAGCGCTTTCGCCGCCGATTTCTTTCAATCTTTCGGCTTCCTTTTCTTCTCCCGGACCCCAGAGAATGACCGATCGTCTTCCGCGTTCACGAAATATTTTGAGAATAAGTTCTCCATATTTCTCTACGGGCCATCTCTTGAAGTCTGTTCCTTTGCTGGAGAACGGATTGACCGCCAGAAAAGGTTTTGTTCCGTTCGTGCTCGAAAGAAAATCATCTATATACGCCTCCGCTTTTTCGGAGACTTTCAGGTCCGGCAGGTAAATCGGATCAGTGCAACCGAGATGACGCGCGATCAGCATGTTCCGCTCTACTTTATGCATGTGTTTATCATTCCCGTTCACGTTTACATCATAGAATAAATGGCTTTTCTCTTTCGCGAACATCTTCCCGAAGCCGACCTTTTCATTGGCGTGAACGAACATACTAAATAGCGCGCTCTTTGCTATGCCGTGGAAGTCAATGATTGTATCATATTTCTGTTTCCTTAATTCACTGATACAGGAAGTGAATACCTGCCCTGCCTCCAGAAGGTTTCCATTTCGTACAGCCTTGCTAAAGCTGTTCCTCCGGAAGGGTATGACTTTGCTTATGAAATCCTGTGCTTTCAGGAATTCTCCGACTGAGCCTTCTACAAGCCAGGAAATGTGCGCATCGGGAAAATGCTCATGTATGGCATTGACGGCAGGAATGGTCATCACCACATCCCCAAGCGAACTCAGGCGGATGACAAGAATGTTTTTTAGTTCAGACATTTTTTCAGAATTTTCAAGAGTTCCGGCGGGATTACGACCGGCTTTTTGTTGCCGTTAATACACAGGTGCTTAGTTTTTCCTTCTACAAGCAAAGTATTTTCCTTGTAAATGGTGTAGTGGAAGGTAAGGCCGCGCGACTGCAGTTCCGTTACGCGTGTTCTCACAGTAATAATGTCATCGTATGTGGCGGAATTGTGATATTTTGCTTCCAGTGCAGTGACAACAAGCCTATATCCGGATGTCTCGAAATCACGATACGTGAATCCTTTTTCACGCATGAACTCGCTCCTGCCCATCTCAAAAAATACAGGATAGTTTGCATGGTAGACCACACCCATGAGATCGGTTTCAGCATAGCGCACGCGTACCGTGGTATCTACATACTGGTCTGATGGACCTTCCTGAGCGGTTTGTGCCATGTTACAGTGCCCTCATGAATTCAGGACGTAACATGGATGGATCTTTTTGCTGCAGTACATATTGTATAGACTTCAACATTTCCCCTTTTTCTTCCGGCAGCCAACCTTTGACGGGAAGATAATTGGATGCATGGTTTGAAGCGAAATAGAGGTGTTTGGCATCGATATTTGTGATCATGATTTCCAGTTCTTCGAGAAGCATATAAGGATCAGGGACCGTGAAAGCACCTTTTTCGACTTCTTCGGCGAGAGCTGTTCCGGGTACAACAATTACACTCAAAGCCCCGGCATAATCCGGTTGTATTCTGGTGAGGAATTTACCGGTTTCTGCAGCATGAATGCGGCTCCGCTCCACACCGCCCAGTCCGAGCAATACCGTAACTGACAGGATAATGCCTGCGTCCTTTACCTGTTTTGCGGCTTCCGCGGTCTTATCGAGCACCGTGCCTTTACACACACGGTCGAGGACCACCTGGTCTCCCGATTCAACTCCGAGATAGATGATCCCGATGCCGAGTTCCTTCAAGAGCCTCAGCTCATCGACAGACTTTTTCAAAATCGATTTGGTATTCCCATATAGTCCGATTCTTTCCAACTTTGGAAATGAGTTCCTGATAAGTTCTATGATAGGAACCAGTTTTTTCTGCGGAATTATTAAAGCGTCGCCATCTGCTATGAAAACCTTCTTTATGTAGCGGGCGTATTGTTTCGCTTCTTCAACATCTTCCTTTACTTCTTCAAAAGAACGAAGACGGAATTTTTTCTCTTTAAAAGAACCACAGAATGTACACTTGTTGTGTGAACATCCGATAGTGACCTGCAAAATGAGGCTCTCTGCCTCACTCGGAGGTCGGTAAATCATACCTTCATATTTCATTTTTCAATCCTGTATACTCTTTCTCCATCACGGACCAGACCATATCTTGTTCTGACTACTTCCTCAAGATATTGATCGTCTTTCTGCAATCTGTCAAGTTCCTTCGTAAGGGCCTCGTTTTCCTTCTCCATCGCGCTTACAGTGGCCGCTGCCGATCGAATCTGGTACTTCGTTTTGATGTAATCGTAAATGCCGCCCTGTGCGAATGATAGTTGAAAGATTGCCGCTGAAGCCAACAGAACAAGGCCGTAACGCTTGACGGGATTCTCAGTCATGCTTCAATTATATTAAATGTACGCAACGGAAAAGTCAACTTTTCTTAATAACTTAGCTGATTTAAAGGTCCGAGGTCATCAGGTTCAAGGTAAACGGTGCCAGGCTAAAGATGGAAGGTGTAGGGTGTAGCGCAGCACTTAGCTCTGCGCTCATGATTCACATTCACGGCTCTCACCCGAAGGCTCCAGAGGCTCTGCTCCCTGCCTTCAGTTTTTCCCGTCCTTCGTTCCAGTGAAGCGGACGTCCGTCGTACTCCGTCTTCTCTCCTCGTGCTACTCGTCTTTGGTCCTCGACGACGAAGCGGCATTCTCCATCATCAATCTGGCAATCAACCTTGAGAATTGAGCCGCATCTTTCGGCTTGGATCCTTCAAGCACCAGCGCCTGATCGTACAAGAGACGGATGTAATCCATCAGCAGGGCGCTGTCATGATCTTTCTCGAAAATTGTCTTCATAGATTCAAAAAGCGGGTGGCCCGGATTGATTTCAAGAATGCGTTTCATTGGAGGCAACTCCTGCCCCATGGATTTGAGGAGTTTCTCCATCTGCGGATCAAGATCGCCCTCGTCGCTCACGAGGCAGCACGCTGTATCAGTAAGCCTTCCCGAGAGACGCACATCTTTTACGTCATCTTTTAAAACATCCTTTACCATGTCTATGAGTTTGCCGTATTTCTTTTGCGCCTCTTCTTTAGTCCCTTTTTCTTCCTTGTCGAGGGTCAAATCGCCTTTTGTGATGGACCGCAGTTTCTTGCCGTTATATTCAAATCCGCTGAATATGAAATCATCGATATCATCAGTTAAGACCAGCACCTCGTATTCTTTCTTACGGAATGCCTCCAGATAAGGAGACCTGAGCGCTTCACTGAGCGATGGATTCACTATATAATAGATATCGTCCTGGCCTTCCTTCATTCTCTCCACGTATTCTCTGAGTGTTGTGAATTTGCCCTCTTCGGTTGTTGAGGAAGGAAACAACAGGAGGTCTGCTATCATCTCACGCCTTGAAAAATCAAAGTGTACGCCTTCCTTGATCACTCTGCCGAATTCAGCATAAATCTTCAGGTAATTCTCGTAGTCACCGCTCTTCATTTCTCCGAGCGTATCGAGTACTTTCTTGGTAACGCTGTTCTTCATTATCTCAATCTGTCTGTTGTGTTGAAGGATTTCGCGGGATACATTGAGCGGCAGGTCGGAAGAATCTACTATGCCTTTTACAAATCTGAGATACTGGGGAATCAGTTCCTCGCAATGGTCCATGATCTGAACCCGTTTTACGTACAGAGTTGGTCCGATTTTATAATCCTTGTACAGTATGTTTATCGGTGCTCTGGAAGGAATAAACAGGAGAGCAGTAAACTCGGAAGTGCCCTCCGCTTTATAATGGATTACTTTTGCCGGAGGCGTAAAATCGTGCGATATGTGCTTGTAGAATTCGTTATAGTCATCTGCGGTTATATCAGCCCTGTCTTTCAGCCACAGAGCCTTCATGGAGTTCAGCGTCTTCTCTTCTGTGATTTTGACCTTCTCGCCTTTCTTTATTTCGCTGTCAATTTCCTTCTCAACATCCATTGCGATAGGGTGCTCTATAAAATCCGAGTATTTTCTTATTACACTCTCGAGCTCCCACTGATCCAGGTATCTCTTCTCATCGTCTTTCAAATGAAGCGTGACGTCAGTTCCTTTTGTTTCTTTTACCACATCACTTACCGAGTATGTTCCTTCACCTGATGATTCCCACTGAACACCTTCATTGGCCGCCGTTCCAGCCCTCCGGGACGTCACGGTAATTTTGTCCGCAACCATGAATGAAGAGTAAAAACCGACGCCGAACTGCCCAATGAGCTCGGGGTTATCCTTTACCTCTTTTGACTGAAGAGCGCTCAGAAATTCTTTCGTGCCTGAGTGAGCTATCGTGCCCAAAGCCCGTATGATTTCATCGTGCGTCATTCCGATTCCATTATCAGTGATAGTGAGCGTGCCTCTATTTTTGTCCGGGATAATCTTTATTTTCCAACCCGAATCCGCTTCGAGGATGTTGCTGTTTGTTAATGATTCATAGCGCGCGCGATCAATTGCATCTGAAGCATTGGATATCAGCTCCCTGAGAAACACCTCTTTGTGTGAGTAGAGAGAATGCACCATCAAATCAAGAAGCTGCTTTATTTCGGTTTTAAATTCCAGATTTTCCGTAGTCATATGCGTAATACCTCTTCCAGAAATAATAATTTAGATTTTGAAAATTTACACCTATTAAGTTAAAACACGAGGGCTTGTAAGTCAAGGAGGGCTCAAGTCGTTACAGAGCTCATGTAGCTGATATTATGAGCAAATCGAGAGGGCACATTCGGTATTCCTCTCAAAACACTTCCATGCTATAATCATGCGGTACTGTACGAATAACCCATGTTTTCAAAAGCACTGTGGCGTGAGTAAAAGAGACGGGAGAAGGATCAAAGGACTTGCTATATGAAAATCGCTGTTTACGGTGAAGGATTTGTTGTAAGACAACACCGGAAGTCATCATGGGGAGGTCCTCCAATGCGTCTTGGAGTCCGGCAAGTGATCGATGAATTCCGGAGTGCTTTGCGGGTAGGTGATCGATAATGCGAAGGGCCGTTGCATATGTGTGTCTTGTTTGCAGCACCATTATCCTGTCAAGTGTTGCGTTGGCTGTCTCTATCTTCAGTAAGGACGGTGAGGTGATACATCAAATCGGACGTTTCTGGGCGCGTCTGCATTTGAAGATAAGCGGTATCACAGTAGTAATGACAGGCACGGAACGCCTCTCAAATCCACCGTACGTCTTTATGTGTAATCATCAGAGTGCCCTTGATATTTACACGCTTCTCGCGTCACTTCCGGTATCGTTTCGCTGGATTGCCAAGAGACAGCTCTTTAAGATTCCTTTTATTGGATGGGCAATGGGGAGAGCGGGGTATATCAGCATTGACCGGGAAAATCCCCGTGAGGCGCTGAAGGCCATGAATGAAGCGGCGAGCAGAATCCACGGCGGAATCAATATTATTATTTTTCCGGAAGGGACGAGAAGTCTTGATGGAATTCTTCTCCCGTTCAAAAAAGGTGGGTTTTCACTGGCATTGAAAGCTATGGTACCGATAGTCCCAATGGCGATATTCGGGACAACCGGTCTTCAGCCGAAAGGCAGTTTCATTCCAATCAGAAAAGGGGTAATATACATCGATATCAGTGAACCGATAGTTCTTGACGGCATGGACCGCTCGGCGAAGACGAAAGTAATGGATGATGTACGTGAACGTATCGAAGGGCTGCTGGCATGTCACGTGAATTGAAGAAAGAGATCATCGGTATTGCGTTGATTGGGGTATTTCTCTTTTTTCTCGTAAGCATCCTGTCGTACTATCCTCTCGAACCGGCGTCAAAAAACCTGTGTGGAAAGGCAGGTTTCTATCTTTCCAACGGCCTCATGATAGCCTTTGGACTGATGAGTTACCTTGTGGCGGCTTTCATTCTTCTGTTTGGGTTTTTCTATGTCAGAAAAAAGGATCCGCCCAATGTAGTAATATTTTCTTCCGGTCTTGCCCTGTTCTTCATATCACTTTCCATGATGCTCCAGCTTGTAATCGGCGAGATCCACCTGAGGCACATGCCTGTCAATTTTTCCGGCATGTTCGGTTTTCTCCTTGAGCGGACACTGATGGCATTTTTTGGACGTTTTGGCAGCATACTTATTTCTGTCATTCTGCTTCTCATCTCTCTCTTTTTGATTATTCAGGCGCCGCTACTGACAGTGGTAGAAGAACGACTCGCAAGAAAGAAGAAGGTTGAACGGAGAAAGCAAATAAAAGTCACCACGGAAGAGCGGAAAGAGCCGCCGAAAGAAGAAGTAAAAAAGCAGGCCGTACAGGAGACGTTTGAATTCTTCAAAGAAATAGGTCCATACAAGCTGCCGTCCACAGCACTGCTCGACACAGTAGAAAAGAAAGAGCTGAAGATTGACAGGGACAGCGTGCAGGCGAACGCGACAATTCTAGAAAACAAGTTAAAGAACTATGGTATCGGCGGCAAGGTCACGGAAGTGAGGCCCGGGCCCGTTATCACGATGTACGAATTTCAACCTGATGAAGATGTCAAGGTAAGCAGGATTTCCAACCTTTCTGACGATCTCGCAATGGCACTCTCTGCAGTTTCCATAAGAATCATAGCGCCCATACCGGGCAAGCCGGTCGTAGGAATAGAAATTCCCAACAAAGTGCGTCAAACCGTCTATTTCAGGGAGATGATCGAGTCGGAAGCGTTCAGGTCCTCTCATTCACTCCTCTCTCTCGCCCTGGGCACCACAATAGCGGGTGAATCATATGTCTCGGACCTGGCCAAAATGCCCCATTTACTGGTCGCCGGGGCAACCGGTTCGGGAAAGAGCGTGTCGCTTAACAGCATGATATGCAGCATTCTGTTCAAGGCAACGCCGTCGAATGTCCGATTTCTCATGATCGATATGAAGATGCTGGAGCTTTCCTTTTATGAAGGTATCCCGCACCTGTTGCTGCCGGTTGTCACGAACGGCAAAAACGCAAAAGCAGCCCTGAGGTGGATGACCGACGAGATGGAACGGCGGTACACTATGATGGCGGAAAAAGGAGTCCGTAACATTGATAAATATAACCAGAAGATCTCTAAAATAGACGGAATGGAACCACTGCCATACATAGTTGTTGTTATCGACGAGCTGGCTGATCTCATGATGGTATCACCGAAGGAGGTCGAAGAATACATCGCACGCCTCGCGCAGATGGCACGGGCCTCCGGAATACACCTGATACTTGCGACGCAACGTCCTTCCGTAGATGTGCTCACCGGTATAATCAAGGCCAATTTTCCGGCAAGGGTCTCATGCAAGGTCTTCTCAAAAGTAGACTCGCGCACCATTCTTGACACAAATGGCGCGGAAAGCCTGCTCGGTAACGGAGACATGTTGTTCTTGAGTCCGGGCATAGGAAGGCTGCAGCGTCTGCACGGTCCTTACGTTTCGGAAGGAGAGATCAGGAAAATCGTTGAATTCCTGAAACAGCAGGGTACGCCTTCGTATCACAATGAAATCCTCGAAGAAAAAGAGGACGAAGTAAACGGTGAGGACCTCGATGATGAAAAATATCAGGAGGCAGTCGAGTTTGTAGAGACAAAAGGTGAGGCCTCCATCAGTATGGTCCAGAGGCGCTTCAGGATAGGTTATAACCGGGCGGCCAGAATAATTGAACGTATGGAGCGTGAAGGTGTTGTCGGGCCATCGGATGGAGTCAAGCCAAGGGAAGTGCTGAGAAGATAAA
>CAYYLU010000019.1:27091-31350 GCA_964472475.1 uncultured Syntrophus sp.
CAATGACCGTTTTGCAGATTGAAATGACCGCAGGGAAAGCATAGAATAATAGAGATGCACAACGATGAAAGGAAAAACGAGGTGAGTTTCATGAATAGCTATTTGAAGACAGTTTTATCTGCTGTCGTACTGCTCTTGCTGCCGTTTGTTTGTGGTGCGACAGGTTTCGATTCTTTGAAAAAGACGTATGCCGGTATCAATACGCTTGAAACGAAATTTCACCAGAAGCTCTTCATGGAAAACGTGAAAAAAGAACGGGAATTCGATGGCGAATTTTTCTATAAAAGAGGAAAAGGTTTTTTGTGGCGCTACACCAAACCGAAGGGAAAATACTTTCTCTACGATGGCCAATTTATGTGGCAGGATGAAGAAGAAAAGAACTTTGTAACGAAACAGAAGGTGGACAGACAGAAAACCGGTGGCACGTTCTTTGATCTGGTCGATGATATAGCAAAACTGGATGATCTTTTTGCCCTCAAACAAGAGAGTATTTCGGGTGAAATGACGGTCATGGATCTCGTGCCGAAAAAAGAGACAACAATTACAGCCGCCAAGATGTGGATCGACAAGCAGAATGTAATAAAGAAGATCGAGACGAGAGAATTCAGTGGGAACATTAATACAATTGAATTCTCTGGTGTAAAACTGAACCAGGCGGTAAGTGATTCTAGGTTTACCTACAAACCGGACAAAAAGAAGGAAATCGTGGAACAGTGATACGTAAATGATCTCAAAAAAACTTCTTCTTTTTATGTGGCAAACGCGATACGATTATGGTAATGTCTTATATTGTCATACATTAAGCGGTGATCGGGATAGTAGATCATCTTGACTAATTACGCTGACTTGTGGTCATGCATGTACAGGTGTAATGCGATAGATGCCAACGTTCGATGAAGCTGCTATGAAAGAGAAACAGAGCCATTACGAATTATTGGGAATCGAAGACAAACTGCGAATAATTACTGACGCCATACCGGTTGCAGTTATGATACATCAGGACAATCGTTGGATTTACGCCAATAAGGCGTCAGAGATGATAACCGGTTATTCCGTTCAGGAACTTGTCGGCACCCATTTCTGGGAAATTGTTCATCCCGATCATGTGAAATTTGTTCGTGAACAGGGTCAAAGGCGGCAACGCGGAAAAGAAGCGAGTAATCGCCACGAGTTCAGAATTATTACCAAAGAAGGCGCAGAAAAATGGGTAGAGTTGACCGGAGCACCTATGGTGATCGGCACTGAGCCTGCCGGCGCAATTTCGATGACAGACATAACTGCTCGCAAAAGCGCAGAAAAGGCTCATTCTGAAGATGTGGCAAAATACAGGGCACTTTTTGAAAGTGCAAACGACGCGATATTTCTTCTGAAGGGCGAAAGAATCATAGATTGTAACAGCAAGACACTAGAGATGTTCAGTTGTACAAGGGAACAAATAGTTGGGGAGACCCTGTACGGATTTTCTCCTCTGCTTCAGTCCGTTGGAGTAAGTTCAAAAGAGACAATCATCAGGAAGATAACCACCGTGCTTAGTGGCGAGCCACAATTTTTTGAATGGAGACACTGTCGGTACGATAGATCAGTTTTCGACACCGAAGTGAGCCTGAATCGCATATGTTTTAATGATGAAACGTTAATACAGGTCATCGTCCGTGACATCACGGAACGCAAAATAAACGAAGAACAGCAAAAACTGCTAGTCTGTGAACTTCGGGAGGCACTTGCTAAAGTGAAGATTTTGAGTGGCTTCCTGCCTATATGTGCTTCATGCAAGAAGATTCGTGATGATGAAGGATATTGGGAACAACTGGAGAAATACATAAGTGATCACTCGGAGGTGCAATTCTCACATGGAATCTGCCCCGAATGCGCTGAAAGGCTCTATCCCCAATTGTACAAACCGAAGTGAAGAGCTTTCCAACAGAAAGGAATCCTGGCCCACGACTATGCGTCCAGCGGGCCTAAAATCGACCAAGTCTGCTTCGTGTAGTAATATATCTCATTGTCCAGCCGAGACACCACTAAAAGAACGATCCGCTCAAATTGAATCTGCTTCTTTTGACCTAAGTCAATGAAGTGGGCAGCTTCATAGATTAGACTTGGGCCATGCAACGCGAAAGGCACATGATTGTGTTAGTCAAAACAAATTAAAAGGAGGCACACATGTTTTGTTATCAATGTGAACAGGCGGCGGGCGGAAAGGGATGCGCGAAAGTAGGAGTTTGCAGCAAACAACCGGACGTGGCGGCTCTGCAGGATCTGCTCACTTACTCTGTAAAGGGTTTGTCCCAGGTTGCCGTAGAAGGTCGCAAAACGGGGATAACCGATCCGGCTGTCGGTCCTTTCATCTGTAAAGCGCTCTTTTCGACGCTCACCAATGTGAACTTCAGTGCGGAGAGGATCGTGGAACTGATCAGGGCCACAGTTTCCATGCGAGATGAATTGAAAGCTAAAGTCACGGGCTTCACCGGAGCAGGACCTGCGGTATTTCTACCTGCTTCAAACATGGAAGGACTTGTAAAACAAGGGGAGGAGCTTGCGCCATTGTCCGCAGATGACCAGAATGACGACATTCGTTCGCTCAAACATATTGTTCTCTTTGGATTAAGAGGCGTTGCTGCATACGCAGATCATGCCTACATACTTGGCCAGTCAGACGACGAGGTATACAAGTTTATTGAAGAGGCGCTTGTTGCCGTCACCAGAACTGACCTTGGTCTCAACGACTGGGTAGGTCTGGTGCTGAAGACCGGAGAGACAAACATCAGGGCGATGGAACTTCTGGATGCGGGCAACACCGGAACATATGGCCATCCGGTCCCGACAAAGGTTCCTCTCGGAGTGAAAAAAGGAAAAGCGATCCTCATATCCGGTCACGACCTCAAGGACCTTGAAGAGTTGCTTAAGCAGACCGAAGGCAAGGGTATTAATGTGTACACCCACGGCGAGATGCTTCCCACTCACGGTTATCCCGAACTGAAGAAATACCCGCATTTCTACGGACATTATGGCACTGCCTGGCAGAACCAGCACAAAGAATTTGAAGCATTTCCGGGTGCGATTCTTATGACCACCAATTGTATTATGAAAGTTCAGCCGGGTTATCAAAACAATATCTTCACGACGGGCCTTGTTGGCTTTCCAGGTGTTCAGCATATTACGGACCTTGATTTTAGTCCCGTTATCAACCGTGCGCTTGCAATGCCGGGGTTCGCGGAAGATACAAATGGCAAATCGGTCATGGTAGGGTTTGCGAGAAATGCAGTCATGGGTGTGGCAGGTACGGTCATTGAGGCGGTGAAGAACAAGAATATTAAACACTTCTTTCTTGTCGCCGGTTGCGATGGCGCGAAACCGGGTCGCAACTATTACACCGAATTTGTTGAAAAGGTACCAGAAGATTGTGTCGTGCTAACGCTTGCCTGCGGTAAGTTCCGTTTCTTCGATAAAGACCTGGGTGATATCGGTGGTATACCCCGCCTCCTGGATGTTGGGCAGTGTAACGATGCGTACTCCGCCGTCGCCATTGCAAAAGCTCTCGCGGGGGCTTTCAACGTCGGTGTGAACGATCTACCCCTTTCCCTTGTTCTGTCATGGTATGAGCAGAAAGCGGTTGCGATTCTCCTGTCTCTCTTTGCGCTCGGCATTAAGAATATCAGGCTGGGCCCGTCTCTACCTGCTTTTGTTACTCCGGCCGTTCTTGATGTCCTCGTAAAGAACTTTAATGTAATGCCAATATCGACGCCTGATGAGGATCTAAAAGCTATTTTGGGATAATGACAATCTTCGGAGACGGCGAAAATCGCCGTCTCCGAAATAGAATGAGTCTGATTGGAGGAACAGTATGACACCAACAGAAGAGCTTAAACACGAACATAAGATAGTCCTCCTCGTCCTTGAAGGGGCACAGAAACAGATCAATTTGCCGGAGGGACCTGAGTCCGCCACGATGAACGAGTTGTTAGACTTCTTTGTTAATTTTGTCGATCGCTGTCACCATACCAAAGAGGAAAAGTATCTCTTTCCCAAGCTGGAGGAACGTGGTATTCCCCGTGAGGGCGGTCCAATCGGTGTAATGTTGAGCGAACATGACCAAGGGCGAAAACTCGTTTCGAACATGAAGCAGGAATTGAGTCCGGCCAAAGTCGATGCTCTGAAGAAAGATCTTTTGCGATACGTACAGCTTCTGCGATCACATATAAATAAGGAGAACGAGATACTGTTTGTTATGGCCGACAAGACTCTGACCGAAGCAGAAC
>CAYYLU010000020.1:0-29824 GCA_964472475.1 uncultured Syntrophus sp.
TTCTTTTTGACGGCTTCTCTCCCAAGCCTTACTAACTGGTTAATAGTAGGCATTACTACCTCCAAAAAAATAATCCCTTAATCACTTTAAAGGGATGTTTGGTACAGCGATACACTCCTAAAAAAAGCAGAGCTATATTAAACGATTATGTGTGCTATGTCAAGAAATTTTTAACCATTTTTAATGAATCAGAATTACCGTTTTGGCACAAAATCTTCGGCGGAACCCAAAAAAAACTGTCGTTATCTTCAAAGATTATATTTAACTTAATAATTTCCAATATATAAGCGCCGGGAGAAAAACATGATGGCCGCATTGTGATCAGCACTCTGTAATGGGAGAAGTAGAAAAAAGAGGTTGATCCGCTGACAAACGGGTAAAAGAAGAGCGCCGGCTAATGACCGGCGCTCCTGTCCGCTGCGCGAAAAAAAGGGTCCTACTTTTTGTATTCCGATACGTGCTTTGGCCGGGTAAACAACAAGGCAATGATAAAACCGACAACAAGACACCCTGCTGCAGTGAAGAGAGATTGCTGTTTGTTGAATTCGGCAAACACAAAACCACCAACTACACCAGCCGCGCCCCAGGCCGTCAGGAGAAAACCATATATCTTGCCGATGAAGGTAGGACCGAAAGAGTCTGCTGAGAATGCCGGCATAACGGCAAATCCACCACCAAGACAGGATAGAAGGTAACAGGCAATGATCGTGAACAGCAGCACGCTGCTAATCTGGGGAAGGAGAAGATAAAGAATCGCCTGTGTCAAGAACATCGTCATGTAGGTGCCTTTTCTCCCTATTTTATCGGAAACAGCCGCCCAGAAGAGGCGTCCCAATCCGTTAAAGATAGAGGCTGTTGCCAGAACTCCGCCGCCGAGAACAGCGAGTTTCGCCGGGTCATCAATGTTTTGCGCCGTTTTAATGACTTCCTGTGCCATAGGGGATAGTTTTGACAGAAGGCCCATTCCCGCTGTGACATTTAAGAAGAGCATACCCCACAGCATATACCACTGACGTGTCCTTTTTGCTTCCGTCCAGCTGAAGGAGTCTGCGGCACTCACTGTCGTTGCAGCCGGGACAAATCCCTTGGGAAGCCAACCCGCTGGCGGATTCTTCAAAGTCATGGAGGCCAGCAGATTGAAGACAAGATAAACCGCCCCCAGGATGTAGAATGAATTGGCAACACCCACTTTATTGATCAGGCCCGGAATAATCATACCGATGAAGAAAGCACCGAAACCGAACCCCATAACCGCAAGACCGGTGATCATGCCGCGTTTATCGGGGAACCAGCGAATTAACGTTGCAATGGGCACCACATAGGCGAGACCGTTTCCGATACCACCAATGACACCGTACCCAAGAAGCAGAAACCAGAAACTTCCTGTGTGCAGGGCCACGCCGCCGAGTATAACACCCACGCCATAGAAGAGCGCACCCATAATAGCTACAAACCGCGGCCCCTTCTTATCTACCAGCATGCCGCCAAAGGCCGCGGAAACACCTATCACACCGATGATCAGCATGAAGACCCTGGAAACAACTTTCATTTCCCAACCCTGCAGGGCCACAATCGGCTTAACAAAAACCGACCATGCGTAAACGGTACCAAGTATAAGCATGATGACAACACCGGCTATAGCAAGAAACCATCGCTTACTTTCCAAATTTGAATCGCTCATTGTCACGCTCCTCTATTCAGTATTCTGTTATGCACAAATCTATTTACAATTATTTGGTTTTCTTCTGGTATTTCAACTGCAATTACTGTCCGGAATTAAGTTTTTATAGTTATCATTTTATCTTAACGTGGTCAATATCTTTCTGCATTATCCAAAGTATATTTTAGGAATTCCGAGACTTGAAAAAAGACCGGACAGTGGTTCTCGAAACCCTGCGCTCGACAGTGTTTCGCCCTCGATCGGCCCGGGAAATTATCGGGCCTACGTTTCACAAATCTCTTCGGAGAACCGGAGAAATAAAAGAGCTATATCTATGCTCTGCCGGCTGACTCGGGATCACTGATCAGATTGTACGAGAAGAAGGTATTCGTACTTGTACAGGTCTTCCACAAACTGACACACAATCTCGGCATCATCGCTTCCACGTCCGCCGCCCGCCAGGACACGACGCACGTAGTCAGTCATTTCTACCGGGATGAAGTCTGCAAAAGGCCCTCGAATACAACGATAACCAAATGATTCACCAATACTCTTGAGGTATGAAAACTGTATAGAGTACTCATCATGGCCCTTGAGCGATATCCTTTCCGGTGTACCCGCTGACCTGACATGAATCGGTGTGCCTGAATCACCGGAAACATTGGCCTCACAACTATGTTCAGCCAGAAAGATGGATGGGATTCCGGATCTGCAGAGTTTTTCGACAGCCTTCATAGCACCAAGGTTTAGGTTAAACAGCTCTGCTGAGGGAAAGGGAAGACTGTATTCTTCAAAGAAATGCTTCATCTCCAGCACAGGAGCCACCTTGCATCCTGAGAATTCAAGTGCCTGCAGATGAACGTTGGTAAGCGTAGGAAAATCCCCGAGATTCTCATTCATGATCGCCAAATCGAAACCCTGGAGGACACTCACGTCAGTTACAAGGAAGTCTTCCTCTCTGAATCCGACATCACAGCCTACGAGGTGCTCTCTTTGCTTTTGCAACAGGTTCGGTGATACGTCTATCATCATCGCTTTGATTGACGGGTTAAGGTCAAAAAGCGCTCGCATGAGGTATCCATACCCGCCACCTATTTCCAGAACACTTTTGAGATTATCGACGGGAATGAATTTCTTCAGAAATTGATAAAGCAGATGCCCGTATGAAGCGTTTTCCGTGAGGACCTTGCGTATGGGCGTATTCTCCGGCTGAAGGGCATTACAGACCGTCAATTCCCATCCGAGTGAATCCAGATTATGTTTGTGATAGTCAGTCGTGGTGCTCAGTTCCATGTTTCTATCCGGTCCTGCTGTTTACTCTGCGCCCTGTACCTTGTCCGAAAGAAAAACCCCCGAAGGAACTTCCTCCGGGGGCCGGTTTTACGGGAATACTCTTACTGTCTGCCTTTTACGATCTCATCGACAACTGACGGATCGGCAAGTGTCGTAGTATCGCCAAGCTCATCGATTGCGCCGGCGGCTACCTTTCTCAGGATCCTTCTCATGATTTTGCCGGAGCGAGTCTTCGGCAGGCCTGACACGAACTGAATCTTGCCGGGGGATGCGATAGGACCGATTTCTTTTCTGACATGTGCTACCAAGGCTTTCTTAAGTGCATCATCGCCGGTAACGCCAGTTTTCAGAATGACATATGCGTAAAGATCTTCACCCTTGACGTCATGAGGAAAGCCGACAACGGCTGACTCTGCGACTGAGGTTGTATAAGAATTAAGTGCTGCCTCAACTTCGGCTGTACCCATTCTGTGGCCGGATACGTTCACGACGTCGTCAATACGACCCATCAGCCAGAAATAGCCGTCTTCATCTACGCGCGCACCGTCGCCGGAGAAATAGAATCCCGGCTGCTGCACAAAATACGTGTTGAAGAATCTTTCAGGCTCGCCAAAGACACCTCTCATCATACCCGGCCAGGACTTTTCAACACAGAGTTCGCCCTGTTCGTTGACCGGCGCATCTACTGCAGGCTGGCTGGCATCTGATCTTGACTGCAGAGCGCGAGCTTTTACTCCAAAGAATGGAAGTGATGCCGAACCCGGTTTTCCGGGCCATGCGCCGGGAATACCGCAGATAAGGATTCCGCCTGTTTCCGTCTGCCACCACGTATCTGTGATAGGGCATCTCTCTCCACCGACATACTTGTGGTACCAGAGCCACGCCTCAGGGTTGATTGGCTCACCGACTGAACCGAGGAGCTTCAGAGAGGACATGTCTCTTCCCTGCGGCCACTTCTCACCGTCTTTCATGAGGGCTCTGATTGCCGTAGGTGCGGTGTAGAAGGTATTAACTTTGAACTTCTCTATAATCTGCCAGAATCTGTCAGGGTTCGGGTACGTCGGGACGGATTCGAAGACAATTGAAGTTGCTCCATTGCTCATCGGACCGTATACGATGTATGAGTGACCGGTTACCCATCCGATATCGGCGCTACAGAAGAAGACTTCTTTATCTTTGTAGTCAAAAATGTATTTAAAGGTAGTATAGACATAGGTCATGTAACCACCGGTTGTGTGGAGCACGCCTTTCGGCTTGCCTGTTGAACCGGAGGTATAAAGGATAAACAACGGGTCTTCGGCATCCATCATCTCTGCCGGGCAATCATCCGAAATATCAGTCGCTGCAAGTTCGTCCTCGAAGAATGTGTCTCTTCCTGCCTTCATCGGAACATCGAAATTGTCGAGTCTTTTTACAACAACAACCTTATCAACTGTGTGTCCCTCTTTCGCACAAAGGTCACATGCAATGTCGGCATTCGCTTTTGAGCTCACATTCTTGCTGGAGCGCCAGTAACCATTTGCAGTGATGAGGACTTTTGCTCCTGCATCAATGATTCTGTCGCGCAGAGCTTCGGCCGAGAAACCACCGAACACGATTGTGTGGATGGCGCCGATACGTGCACATGCCAGCATTGCAACGGGAAGCTGCCAGATCATCGGCAGATAAATGGCAACCCTGTCACCCTTGCGTACGCCTTTCTTCTTCAGGACGTTCGCGAAACGGGATACGAGCTTCAACATTTCGTTATACGTGAGCTTCTTCACGTCGTCTTCAGGTTCGCCCTGGAAGATGATGGCAACCTTGTCGCCTTTTCCTTTTGCAATCTGAGCATCAAGGCAGTTATAGGACATATTGGTCTTGCCGCCAATAAACCATTCAACCTGGCCCTTTGAAAAGTCTTCTCTGTTTACTTTCAGCCACGGTTTAAACCAGTGCAATTCTTTTGCAATGTTGCCCCAGAATGTTTCCGGGTCGTCAATGGACTGTTTCCACATCTTTTCGTATTCTGCGCGGCTTTTTACATAAGCCTGATCAACAAACGCCTTTGACGGGGGAAATACTTTGTTTTCGTCCGCTGCCATATACAACCTCCTGATATGTTATTTTGATTTACTTATCGTTTTTCCCGGTGTATCGATTAGCGCTAGTAATTTATAATGCTTATGGGATATTGTCAACAGAATTTTGTTAATATTTTCACAATACGTTTTGGACGGAGCTCACAGCCGGATATGTGCCGTAAGTGTACAGAATGATTATTGCAAACGGCGACGCATTTTTGTTGATGAAACAAATAAAATCCTATAACATACAGGTACCTTAGAACAAGGAGACCTACATGCAAACCGATTCCCGAATCACACAACCGGTACAAAAACTAGTCGAAGGGAACAAACGTTTCTATTCTTCAAAACAGATCTATCCAAATCAGGATCTTCAACGTCGTGAGGAACTCACAAAAGGTCAGAAACCATTTGCCGTGATTATCGGTTGCTCAGATTCGCGGGTGTCTCCGGAGGTCATTTTTGACCAGGGGTTGGGCGACCTGTTCGTTGTCCGTGTTGCCGGTAACATTGTCGATGCAGTTTCGCTCGGCAGTATCGAATACGCGGCAGAACACCTTGGAACCCGGTTAATAATGGTTCTGGGTCATTCGAAATGCGGCGCCGTCACCGCAACTGTTCAGGGAGGACATGCCCCTGGCCACATCATAAATATTGTGGATGCCATTAAACCTTCCATCGAAAAAGCAAAAGGACGCCCCGGCGACCTGACCGACAACACCATCCGAGAGAATGCCCGGAGCGTTGCTGATCAAATACGGAACTCGGCACCAATTCTATCAGAGATGTACAAAAACGGGAAAATCGAAGTTGTAAGCGCGTATTATGATATAGACACCGGCATGGTAGAGATTCTGTAAGGTGTTCGTCATAGAGGCAGTTCGGAGTTGTGAGTTTGAAGCGGGGGAGAAATGGCGAGCCGGAGACTAAAGATGTGCAGGTGATCTCTTTACATTACCGGGTCACCCTCCAAATTCCCGCGTCACGGCTTCACGTTTCAATATTGAACTCATAGCTTTTGTGCTATAGTGTCTGATGATGAAAACAGATGCGAGAGTCGCCATAGTCACCGGCGGAGGACAGGGGATAGGCAAGGCTATTGCGTTGCGTCTTTTGAATGAAGGCATGCGCGTTATTATTGCCGAGATTGATGAAGAAGCCGGACTGGAGACGGCACTCGAATTTGGTGGCACGACTCAAGTCCGTTATATTCGAACGGACGTTTCAGACGAACAGCAGGTTCAGGAAATGGTCGAAAGCGCCGTGCAGTCGTGGGGACGGCTGGATGTTCTGGTAAATAATGCCGGCATAGCACAAGCACACGGGCCATCCGTGAAGGAACTGAAGCTGGAGGTATGGAACAGAGTGCTGTCGGTCAATCTTACCGGCATGTTTCTTTGTGCAAAGCATGCGGCACCGTATCTTGAAGAACAGAAGGGTTCTATCGTGAATATCTCGTCTACAAGGGCTATGATGTCAGAAGGAAACACAGAAGCATACAGCGCGTCGAAGGGAGGGGTTGTCGCACTCACCCATGCTCTGGCTGTGAGCCTCGGGCCACATGTGCGGGTGAATTGCATCAGTCCCGGATGGATAGACGTCTCCGGATGGAAGAAGAGCAGTATCAGGAAAACAGTGGTACATAGTACAGAAGACCATAATCAACACCCTGCAGGTCGCGTGGGAAAGCCTGAAGACATCTCAAGCCTCGTATCATATCTGATTTCTCATGAGGCCGCTTTCATTACGGGTGCCGACTTCGTTGTGGACGGCGGTATGACCCGCAAAATGCAATATATCTAAAAACAGTGAATAGTTGATTGCCCCCGTCAAGCGAGGACAGGCCCCCGTCAAGCGAGGACAGGTGCACCGTGAATAGACAAATAGAAATCAAAATCCTTCATAACTTCGCAAATAATATTTGAGAATGTTTTTTATTGAAGGGAAGCTAATTGTGTCGAGGTCAATTTCTTTCGGATAGAGCACCAATACATCCGCAACATCGTCAGAAGGCCGGAGACCTGATAAATCACTCACCCTGCAGACAAATGCCAGGTCACACGTGAAGTAACTTATTCCTTCAAAGACATACTCATTGGGGAAGGATGCCAGGAATTCCATATTGGTGACCGATATGCCCAGCTCCTCAGAAACCTCGCGTCTCACAGCCTCCTCAGCACTTTCCATGCTTTCAACAAACCCGCCCGGCAAATCATAGGAGCCCGATTGTGGATCAAACTTACGTTTCGTGAGAACAACTCTGCCGTCGGGAGCTTGCAGTATAACCGCAACAGCAGCAGCGGCATTAATGTAGAGCTTGAGATTGCACGCGGCGCAGCTGAAATTCTTTATCTTATCGAATTTGAGACCGCCTTGTCCGCAGCGTGGGCAATAAGAAAACACTTTTCCCGGATGTGTTACGGAGTACCTATGCATGCAATCACAATCTGGAAGCGGAGAACAGGAGAAACGGGGAACCGGCGAAAACAAATCTTTTACTGGCTGCAATCTGCCACTTCAGTCTTTGTCCCTTCAATCCTTTTCACCGTTTCGCCGACTCGGTATATATTGAAATTTGCAACGAGAAGGCTCCATTATAGGATGACAGAACGGCATTACGGAGGGCATTTAGCACAGACAGACCGAAACTGCATGGTACTCAGGTACCGGTCCCCTCTGTCGGGCAGCAGTGCCACAATTGTCCCATGATCGATCTTAGATGCGATTTTCATTGCAACCGCTACTGCCGCACCGCTCGAGGTACCTACAAAAATGCCTTCTTTCTGTGCGAGCAACCTTGTCATTTCGAATGCCTCGCCGTCTTCAACCATATATTTTTCATCGAGATTAGCCTGATTGTAAATTCCGGGAACCATAGATTCCGTCATATTCTTCAGACCCTGTATTGTATGGCCCATCACAGGCTCAGCACCGATGATCTTTACTGCCGGCTTCACTGATTTCAGATAGCTTCCGGTGCCCATCAGCGTGCCTGTCGTACCCATTCCTGCGACAAAATAGTCAACCCCACCGTTGGTCTGGCGGTAGATTTCCGGGCCCGTCGTCTCGAAATGGGCAAGGATATTGTCCGGGTTTTCATACTGGTTTGGCATATAGTACTTGTTTGGCTCCCGTTCCAGCAAAGTGAGCGCCTTTCTGATAGCACCGTCGATGTTGTCCTTTGCCGGTGTCAGAAACACTTCCGAACCCAGTCCCTGAAGGATAAGACGCCTTTCTGTACTGACACACTCAGGCATACACAGTTCCACACGATAGCCCTTGGCCGAGCCTATCATTGCTATGGCGATCCCGGTATTTCCGGAAGTCGGTTCCAATATGGTTTTGTCTTTTGTCAATACGCCGCGTTCTTCGGCTTTCGTGATCATATACAGAGCCGGACGGTCCTTTACCGAACCTCCCGGATTGCAGCCCTCCAGTTTACATAATATCTTTACTTCCGGCTTAACCCCGATATTCATTAATTCTACCAGTGGCGTATTTCCTATTGCCTGCAATAGATTCATCTTCCGCACCTCTTAAGACATGATGCTTTCAAATTCAACGAGAAGTCTAACAGAATAATGTTCTTCGCACAAGCACTACGATGTGTGCCCACGTTATTGACTTTCCTCAATTTTAGCGGCAGACTTAAGCGATGATTGGCATTTCAAAACTCTATTGTGAAGCGGTCGAGGCTTCCGATCCGCTGCGCTATGGACGTGACTCAGGAAGACTTCCGTCACATCTGCTCCAGTTCTCGAAAGACAAGAAACCTGTTGTCGTCTGGAACATGACCAAACGCTGTAATTTGAAATGTATTCATTGTTACGCTCAGGCGAAAGATGAAGATTATCAGGGGAATGAACTCTCAACGGACGAAGGGAAGGCCCTCATTGATGATCTCGCTGATTTTGGCGCACCCGTAATCCTTTTCTCTGGTGGGGAACCGCTTCTGAGAGAAGATCTGTCGGAGCTGATTGCATACGCTACAGAGAAAGGCATGAGGGCTGTGATATCAACAAACGGTACACTCATAACCGAAGAAAAAGCGCTTGAATTCTCACGATATTCTCTCTCGTACATCGGCGTGAGCATCGACGGCATTGGTGAGATTAATGATGCATTCCGGGGTACCCGGGGGGCTTATTTGCGTGCGGTAAGTGGTATCAGAAATGCCAAAAAGGCAGGCATAAAGACCGGACTACGTTTTACGATCAACAAAAGAAATCATAATGAGGTATCAAAGGTATTCGATTTAATTGACCGGGAGAAGATTGAAAGGGTGTGCTTTTATCACCTTGTTTATGCCGGGAGGGGCTCAAAGCTGATACGTGAAGACCTGGACCACATGGAATCACGACAGGTCGTCGATTATATTATGGATCGCACAAAGGCATCTTTTCAAAGTGGCAGACCGATAGAAGTGCTCACCGTTGATAACCATGCAGATGGTCCCTATGTATACATGCGGTTGTTACGAGAGAACCCCCGCAGGGCTGACGAAGTTTATGAACTTCTGATGATGAATGAAGGAAATTCATCCGGGGTCGGCATAGCCTGCATAGATGAAGAAGGCAATGTACATGCCGACCAGTTCTGGAGACATTACAGTTTCGGGAATGTTCGCAACAGGCTTTTCAGCGAAATATGGACAGACACATCTGATGCGCTCATGGCAAAATTGAAGAACAAGAAACATTTCGTGAAAGGCAGGTGCAGCGCGTGCCGATGGTTGGATGTATGCGGCGGTAATTTCCGTGTGAGAGCTGAGGCTGTAAACGGTGATACGTGGGCAGACGATCCGCAGTGCTACCTCACGGATGAGGAGATTAGAGGCGGTTCGGAGTTGTGAGTTCGGAGTTCGGAGAAAGAGAGAAACGGTGGTAAAAACAGTTCGGAGTAATGAATGACTGAGAGACGCGGGACGACCGCTTCGCTGGGACGAGGGACGATACAAGTACCAAACACCGGACACTAAACACGCCTTTATATGACTGGGACCCAATGACTCAACGACTAGATGACAAGGGAGGTAATGATGGGCTTTCCGGTTAGCAGACTCAGGAGATTGAGAACGAATGATGTGCTACGTGGATTGGTTCGCGAAACAGGGATATCAGTCGAACATCTTGTTCAGCCCGTCTTCGTCAGGGAGATGAGTGATGAGAAGATTCCTATTCCCTCAATGCCCGACGTGTATCAGTTTTCTATCGACGGAATGCTTAGAGAGGTGGAAGAGCTTGTCAACCTGTCCGTTCCGGCCATATTACTTTTCGGCATACCACAAAGCAAAGATGACATGGCAGGCGGCGCAGTCGACAAAAACGGGATTATTCCCCGGACCGTACGCGAAGTCAAGAAGCGGTTTGGGAACTCTATATTGGTCATTACCGATGTATGCCTGTGTGAATATACGAGTCACGGCCATTGCGGTATCGTGAAAGACGGCGTTGTTGATAATGACGATACCTTGAAGGTGATTTCGCGCAGCGCTCTGGCTCATGTTCTCGCCGGAGCGGATATGGTCGCACCTTCAGACATGATGGACGGCAGGATTCGTGCAATACGTGAAATGCTCGATTTGCACGGAGATTACAATCTTCCCATCATGAGTTACAGTGCTAAGTATGCCTCGAGTTTGTACGGACCATTTAGAGACGCGGCCGAATGCGCGCCGCGCTTCGGCGATCGCACGTCGTATCAGATGGACCCTGCAAATGAAAGGGAGGCATTACGCGAAATGTTGCTGGACATAGAAGAAGGCGCGGACATCATCATGGTTAAACCCGCCCTCTTCTATCTGGATGTACTTGCCCGTGCCCGGCAAAAGTTTGATGTGCCGCTGGCGGCATACTCGGTAAGCGGTGAGTATTCCATGATCAAGGCAGCGAGTTCAAATGGATGGATTGACTACAAGAAGACCGTCCTGGAGGCCCTCACAAGTATCAGGCGCGCCGGTGCGGACATCATCATTACATACTTTGCAAAGGATTTCGCGGGATGGATAAAAGAGAATTCCCTCTGAGAATGGTTGCATGGGAGCTGACGAGAAACTGCAACCTGAAATGCATTCACTGCCGGGCTTCGGCAGGTCTGGGTCCGCATACCAATGAACTGACTACGGACGAATGTAAGCGTGTGCTCGATGATATTGCCGGCTTTGCAACGCCGACTATCATTTTAACAGGTGGCGAACCCCTTATGCGCGATGATATTTTTGATATCATCAGGTATGGTACCGGGAAAGGCCTTCGTCTCGTGATAGCAATAAACGGAACACTTCTTACCCGTGATGCGGCAGAAACTCTGAGGACCTGCGGTATAAAGCGTGTGAGTCTCAGTCTCGACGGAACAGAGGCATCAACGCATGACTGTTTCCGCGGTGTCGAAGGTTCGTACAGAGCCGTTATGGAAGCAGCTAAAATCTTACGTGGAACAGGACTTTCGTTTCAGATCAATACCACGATAACGCGCCTTAATGCCGGGAGGATTGAGGCAATGTACGGATTGGTGCGCTCGATAGGCGCAGTGGCATGGCACGCGTTTCTGTTGGTACCGGTAGGACGGGGTGAGGGGCTAAAAGGCGACGAACTTGATGCCACAATGTACGAGGAAAAACTTCATCAGCTGTTCGAAATGGAGCAGCGAAACGAGATTGAAATGAAAGTTACGTGTGCGCCACACTATTACCGCATTCAGAAAGAAAAAGGCATTACGCCCAGGAGTGCGGGGTGTTTGGCTGGAAAGAGCTTTCTTTTTATTTCGCATACGGGAATCGCTCAACCCTGTGGATATCTTGAAATCCCATCGGGTGACATCAAGACAACGGGAGTGCAGGCGGTCTGGCGTGATTCCGATGTTTTTAATTCCCTTCGGGACCTTTCGTCGTATGAGGGAAAATGCGGACGGTGCAGGTTTCTGTCAATTTGCGGCGGCTGTCGGGCACGCGCCTACGAACGGACAGGCAACATGCTCGAGAGTGAGCCGCTCTGCTCCTATGTCTCCATTCCTGTTTGAATTCTTGACGATCTTCGGATATTCGGCAATCGATAGTTCTTCGGATGAGATTGAGATGTACATGTTCTGAATTGTCCCAGACTTGTCGTTGGTTCTGTTCACTACCGAGGATGTGTTCGGACGTGCTTTCATGACCGATTACCGCTTGAAGAGAGCTGTTTACATTTATGACGGTCAGAGGTATAAAAAGTATCGATGAACAGACTTTCACAGCAAACGTCGGCTTACCTGAAACATGCCGCCAATCAGAGAATTGACTGGTATCCGTGGTCAGAAGAGCCGTTCGAGAGAGCAAGACAGGAAGACAAACCGGTATTCCTGAGTTCCGGTGCGGTCTGGTGTCACTGGTGTCATGTGATGGCCAAAGAATCGTTCGAGGATGATGAAGTAGCGACCCTCCTGAACGAACGCTATATATCCATCAAACTCGACAGGGACGAGCATCCTGACGTCGACAGAAGGTATCAGCAGGCCCTTACCGCAATGGGTGTCAATGGCGGTTGGCCATTGAGTGTCTTCCTCACGCCGGACAAAATGCCTTTTTATGGCGGCACGTACTTTCCCGTCAACGACAGTTTTGATAGACCCGGATTCAAGACCTTGTTAAAGGCCATGAGTGAATTCTACAAGAACCGGAAAGATGATGTCCGTAACGCCGGTCAGAAATCCTACGAATTCCTGAAACAGCGTTCCCCGCGGAAAGGTAAGGTCAGCGAAGTCCTCATCGATGAAGAGGCAAAAATCATCCTCGAAAGTCTCGATACAGAGCACGGCGGCTTCGGAACATCCCCGAAATTTCCTATGCCGGGTGCTATCGAATTTCTTATAGGCAGATGTTTCTTCAAGAAAAACAACGCCGTGGAGTTTGCCATCAAGAAAACTCTTGTAAACATGGCAAGCGGTGGTATGTATGACCAGCTTGGCGGGGGATTCCACCGCTATTCAACGGACGCGGCCTGGTCAATTCCCCATTTCGAAAAAATGGCTGACGATAACGCATGGCTTTTGAGAAATTATGTAGACGCATACGGCCTTTTCGGAGATGAATTTTTTAAGAGAGTAGCAGAGAACATAGTCTTCTTTGTTATAACTGAATTGTTGCGCCCTGACGGAGGCTTTTATGCCAGTATGGATGCCGATGTAATACCAGATGACGAGGGCGGATATTTTACCTGGACACAAGAGGAACTGAGGGAAGTCCTTTCGCAGGATGAGTTTGAAGTCTTCTCCCTCTATTTCCTGAATAACAGGAAAGTGATGCATCATGATACTTCAAAGTTTGTGCTTTCCCTCAACATGGCCGTAAACGATATAGCACAACGTCTCAAGATTGATAGTGCAACGGTACAGAGAAGGCTTGCAAGCGCTCGCATCAAGTTACTGCAGGCCCGGCAGAAGAGGCAAAAACCATTCACCGACTACGCTATCTATACCTCGCTCAACGGGATGATGGCATCAGCTTTTCTCAAGTCATACCGGGTGCTTAAAGATAAAAGAGTCAAAAAGGCCGCGCTTGATAGTCTGGACCAGGTCATGCGAATGAATCTCGACGAAGGGAAGCTCATGCATTCCCCCGGAGTAAAGGCAGGTCTCGATGACTACATTTACCTAGTGGATGCCCTGATTGCTGCATACGAGACGACTGCGGTAAATGAGTACCGCGTTCTTGCCGAACAATTCATGAATACCTGCCTTGAGAGATTCTGGGACAGTGAGTCGGATGGATTTTTCGACACGGAAGATGAGGTTGTCGGATTACGCCTCAAGGATATCGGAGATACACCACGTCCTTCGGCAAACGCTGTAGCAATTATCGCTTTAGTAAAATTAAGTTTGACTTCAGGCAAAGAAGCGTATCGGCAGTACGCTCAGCGGAGTCTTAACGCATTTTCAACGGAGGCTCAGCTGATGGGAGTTCATGGTGCTTATTTTTTCTCTGCCCTCGATTCGTTTTATCACATGTTGAAGCTTGATGTGCAAGCCCCGTTTGAGTCTGTTCTGACGCAATCCGTGCTGTCGAGCTACCATCCATATCAATCTATCGTCTATCATGATGAGGAGCCAAGCCTCATTCTGCCGTGCGTCAACGAGACGTGTTATGAACCGGTCTTCAGCGCCGAACAGTTGGGAGACTTTATTACCTCACTGCGAGCCTGATCTGAGGCAGGGAACAGAAACCGTATTACTTTCATAGCTTTAGAACATCTTGTTACAAATTATCTGTGGGTGTGGTCGTGCTTTCCATGTGAATACATGGTAAAATACGTGCCGTTGACATAACAAATTGGACAAGGAGCCCATGACAATAATGAAAATAATTCTCAATTTGGTAATCTCGGTATGCATGATTGTTTTACTCTCGTTCGTGACAGTCCAAGACACACGGGCAGCGACAAAGAAAGCTCCACCGGTCCCGGTTTCAGGAACAGATACAACGGCAACCCCGAAGGTGGAGATATATATTACTGACTGGTGCCCCTATTGCACCAAAGCGGTCAAGTTCCTTAAAGCAAACAGAATATCGTATAAGGCGTACAACGTCGACACAGATAGCGCGGCTGAGGCACGAAGGGCAAAGCTCGCCGGCCGCAGCGGTGTCCCTTTCGCAGTGATTAACGGGAAAAAGATTCTGGGCTATTCCGAGGAGATGTACAAGGAGGCTCTCGGACTGAAATAGAGGGCTCTATTCACCTGCAGTCAGATCCGCCTGCAAAGAGACTTCTCGAAAAATTGTCTCTATCTCTTTAGCGGTAAGCCGCTCAAAATCCTCTTCTACCGGAGTGACAATTACTCCGCACATTTCGATTACTGCGGGACTGACCGCAATCTTTTCGTGACCGTTCAAAAAGTAGGATCCGGGCCTGTGCCTCGATCTGGGAAATACAAAAACACAAAATTCGTCTCCATATTTTCTGCCTGCCACATTAATCATGGGCTCAACTTCAAGCGACAGCCTTTTCCTCAGGAGTCTCAATGTACTTTCAAACGATGTCTGAACAGCTTCTTTATCGCTGCCTCTGAGCAGAATAACACATCGTCCGAACTCCCCGACAGAGTAAGAACTAACAGTTACAGAATCGTTCAATCCAGGCCGGCCATATGCCCTGACTTCATTTTCTATAGGCAGCAGTCCGGAGGGAATTGCCTGGAAATGGCCATGGTCCGGAGCAGATGCCCCACACTCCGGGCCGTTGTACAGGACCATCCAGCCACTGCCGAGGTCCTCGATCAGGCAGAACAATGTTTCACTATTCCCTTCCATGCTTTGCGGACAATGGTCGATGGCCGCCACTGTCACGTGGTACTCGAAGGCCGGCATCGGGTTGCACAGAATACGATACCTATTCCGGTAAAGAATACCTTGTTGTTCACTTGGCAGATTATCTGAGCAGAGAAAGCACGGGCGCGTGGCTATCGATTTTTTATCGACCTTCGCAGCTGTACTCATTTTCCTCAGGGAATTGTAATGTAGACGAACCTTGAAACCTGCGCACGCTATTTCCCTCTCCCGCGTCCTGCCTAAAGACTCGTAGGCTGTCCTCAATTGAGACCAATGTGTCAGTTGCTCGGAAAAAAGATCGGTAATGATGTTGGGCAGATTTCTTTCATCCGTATCATTCCCGTATTCAGCAAAGTGTTCACTCTTCACGGCTGGACTCTACCCCTTTCTCTATTGAACTGCCGGCGCGCAAGGATCTCTTCAGTCCTGATACGGTCCTTGAATAAATCGTTTGCGTTTCGATCTTGTAAGGATAGCTCCGCATCCGTATTACCGGGCCATCTTCTGCATAAGTAAAGGCTCTCAAAAATACGTCCTATCCGGTATTCCCGGCAAATCCTCAGAACAGCAGCATAGTCTTCTCCGTAACTCACATTCAAAAAAGGCATCTTTCGTACGAGATCTGTGCAATATGCCCTGGGTGCGCCCATGCCATTTATCCTTAATGAATTATTGTGGCCGTTTTCATCTGTCCATTCACGATGGTCAATCAGGCCGGGCGGAATCTCATTCAGGTCAAAATCCACGATTGTGTAAGATCCTATGACCATTGCGTATTCATCCCGCTTGAACATATCGATGATTCGTCTCAGGGTCGATGGTCCAGAGTACAAATCATCTGAATCCAGTTGAACGGCGTATCTGCCGCAATAATCGGATCTGACCGCTTCGTTCCAACATCCTCCTATACCGAGATCTTTTCGATCAGGAATAATGCGCTCCAAACCGGGGTACCTGCCGGAGAGCTGACGGAGAACAGCGGCTGTTCCGTCTGTAGAATAATTGTCTACCACGATAACATTGAATGAAAAGTCTGTCTTCTGTGAAAATGCACTTTCAACAGCATCCGCTATGGTACGTTTTCTGTTCTTGACAGGAATAATCACTGATGCCTTAACCGGGAATTGTTCACTTCCCACCGGCGGGGCTGACAGATTATCACTCCTTATGTACGCACCTGTTTCCTTGAGGAAAGCCGTGAATACGTTCTCCATTTCAATTTGTGCAGCAGCCTGCCGCCTGTCCACGTACGCAAATTGGTCCGTTTCAATCGTTGCGGGACCCTCAACGGCAGCAGTATACAGTAATTTATTGATGCGTTTCACAGGGGAGTCAATCGAAATCTTGAGCCGCAGATCATACAGAGCAGCGAAAGCTACATCCGGTATGTTCCCATGCCTGTGGATAGCTTCCCTTGCGGCTTTCATGGAAAAAAGGATCAGTGGTCCGAATTCGAAATCATCGCGTACACTGCCCGGCTGATAATCGTTCAGTGTGTGAGCGATACACGTACCGGCTATTACGTCAAAGTAGTCACAGTATGTGATACCAGCCTGCGATACCACTGCATCACTCAAGATTTGTTCAAGCGCTGTGGGCTCAAAATCGATAACCCGTGGAGCGGTCACAACTAAAAGGTAATCGGTTTCTATAATATTCAATAAATGCATCAAAGACTGTTGGGAAGTGAGAGGGTTAAGTGCGATATGCCGGCACTTGGCGGTGCCGCCCGCGTTACTGTCATTGCCGTTTACTATTATTCTCTCCACAAAATCTGACGCGGCAAACTTTTCAACCATGCCTTCAAAACCGGCATGCCGAAAGGATGGCAAAACAACCGTGATCGGTTTCACGGGGACATCATAGCATAATGGATTCCTTCGTGCACGCAGTCGTTAGCGATGTCCATATTTGACAGCCCGATAGTAAAATAATAATTTAAACACGTGATTGACGAACAAAATCAACAAACAGGAATCAAAGAGCACTGCGGACCCAGAATTCTGGTAGGTATTATTGATAAAGCCTCCGAAGTGGATGGTACACTAAACGGCCCGCACAGCGTTGGCGGTGTGGAGTTGTTTCCGGGTAGATTTCATGCCGTAATCTCTGCCGGAAAGATCAAGTTGTCCGAGGGTAACGGACGCGAATCAACCAGCGATCAGGAAATAGCTTTGATGGCCGGGACAGACTCCTCTATTTGCCTGTCAAGAGTGACAATCGGTAATTCTTTTCACTGGGAGAGAAAAGAGGACCAGACATTCAAGGGAAATCTGATTCTCAAACGGCGCGGGAGCAATGAAATTGCGGTAATCAATGATGTATATCTTGAGGATTATCTTGAAAGCGTAATTTCGTCGGAGATGAGCGGCAACTCACCCCTTGAATTTCTTATAGCTCACGCCATACTCTCCCGAAGCTGGTTATTGGCCGCTCTCAAGAGGAAAAAGGACCTTTCGGGGAAGTCTTACGTCCCACGTTCAATTGAACCCGAAGCGGAAATTGTAAAATGGTACGAACAGGAAGATCACGACCTGTATGACGTGTGCGCAGACGACCACTGTCAAAGATATCAGGGGACTGCAAAGATCCTCTCCTCACGGGCTGTTGAAGCTGTGCAAAAGACCCGTGGACGGGTCCTGATGTACGGTGGTGAGATCTGTGACGCCAGGTTTTCCAAATCCTGCGGGGGTATCACCGAAGAGCTTTCTACAGCATGGGAAAGTAAGCATGTGCCGTACCTCACCTCAATCTCCGATGCGCCTTGCCGGTACCAGGAAATCAGAACCGAAGAAGATGCCGTTCAATGGATCCGATCCCGACCGGATGCATACTGTAATACGACGGATGAGTCAGTCATCCAAAATATACTTCCCGGGTTCGATCGCGAAACGGAATCATGGTTTCGCTGGCAAATAGAATATCGTCGGGAGGAACTCGAAGACATTCTCCGCGAAAAATCAGGTATCGATTTTGGAAATCTGCTCGAGATCAATCCCCTGTCAAGAGGACCTTCGGGACGTATTTGCCGGCTCGAAATTATTGGTACGAAAAAGCGGGTTGTCGTGGGGAAAGAGCTGGAGATCAGGCGCTGGTTATCAAGGACTCACCTGTACAGCTCGGCCTTTTACGTGACTCGCGAATACGACAAATACGGAGGCGTTCGCAAGTTTATTCTTCGGGGCGCCGGCTGGGGACACGGAGTGGGTCTCTGCCAGATCGGGGCAGCTGTTATGGCTTCAAGAGGGCATAGTGCGGAAGCTATCCTGTCCCACTATTTTCCGGATGCACAAATTTGCGGTGTTTATTAGGTCTTGAGAGGATATGAAAATAACGGGAGCATCATAACCTGATGAAACGTCGTTTCAAAACCGCTTTTATACTTGGTGCCGGTCTGGGCACCCGTCTGCGTCCGCTGACTGAAAACCGTCCCAAACCCCTGCTTACAATCGGGGGCAGGCCTATCATTACTTTTGCAATGGAACACCTTGCGAATGCCGGTATAGAAAGGTTTGTAGTGAACACTCATTATCTTCCACATACGTACGGCGATCATTTCCCGGATGGTAACTGGAATGGCATACCAATACTGTTCCGCTATGAGGCAACGCTTCTGGATACTGCCGGAGGACTAAAAAACATTGAAGATCTTCTCGGAAATGATGAGGCAATCCTTTGTTATAACGGCGATATCATCTCTGATGTTCCACTGAACAGACTGATTGACTCCCATGAAAAGAACAGACCGGAGGCAACGCTGGCCCTGCGGAGCACCGGACCGCTCCTCAATGTGAACATTATGGAAGGCGGCGAAGTCTGTGATATGCGTAACAGCACAGGGAATGCGGGGTCTCAAAGCTGCCTCTTCACCGGCATATACGCCGTGGAGACTTCCCTGCTGATGCATATCCCGAGCGGAATTCACTCGATCGTGCCGGTTCTTTTGGAACGCATCCGTGATGATCACACCTCGGTCAGAGGTGTGATCATTGATGAAGGGCGGTGGTCCGATATGGGATCGATTGCCGAATACGAACGCTTGAGGCAGGAAATGGAGGTCGGATGACTTCGGTTGAGGAATTATCCGGATTCGCCCGCTCATGCTTACGAGTCTCCGAATCCACACCAATGGGCCTTCAGCAACTCCCAGTGAGAGGTTCCGACAGATCATTCTTCAGGATCACCTGGGATGATTCTTCATCGATACTTATTCAATATAATAAGGGACGTGAGGAGAATAATTACTACGCCGAGATCGCGAACTTCCTCACAAGCATTGGCGTGTCCGTGCCTGCTGTATACGGGCATGACCCCGAAAAAAGATTGCTCCTGCTGGAAGACCTGGGTTCATGCGATCTTTTTTCTTTCAAGAAAACCGGACCGGAGCAGCTCTACACGCTTTATCAGAATACTCTGAAGGAAATATACGTGCTCCATGCATTTCCGATTACAAAACTTCCATCGGCAGTGCCTCTCATGGATGGCTTTGATGAGACACTGTATGCCTGGGAACACGACTATTTCAAAGTACATTTCGTGCAGGAAATGTGTGGAATTGTACTGAACGAGTCCAGATCCGAGATGCTGCAGAAAGAATTCTCACTGCTCACTGAACAACTGCTGGACACCAAAGCCTGTCTCATCCATCGGGACCTGCAATCCCAAAATGTAATGATGCGGAGCGGTAAACCGTATTTCATCGATTTTCAGGGAATGCGGCCGGGTAATCGTCTATATGATATCGGCTCTTTACTCAACGATCCTTACATGATGCTCCCAGAGGATGATGTTCTTCTACTGCTGCGTTCGTATTATGAGTTGTCCGACAGTAATATAGTGTGGCCCCGTTTTGTGGACCTGTTCTGGGAGGCGTCAGTTCAGAGGCTGATGCAGGCTCTCGGGGCATACGCGTTTTTGTCGAAAAACAAAGGATTGCATTCGTTTCTCGAACATGTACCGGCAGGACTTGCGAAGTTGAGAGCAGCTCTTTCTCATGCCCCACGGCTTCAGACGCTGAACGGCCTTGTTTTGGAGTGCTCGGCCGGTCCAATGACTCATAATTTGTAGTTGTGCCCGTTCAGCCGACGATCTCAAATGATTTGACATTCATATATCACAATTATACATTAGCGGCAGATGAGTGTTGGCAAGCACCTGAAAAGTAAATTTCTTACCGGACTTTTCATCCTTATTCCAGTTATAGCGACCATTTATATCGTGTACGTTATTATTTCTTTTTTCGAGCCTGTAATCGGACCTCTCATCAGGAACGTTCTTTTTCGCGTAACGGGCCGTGAATTCTATATACCCGGAACCGGATTCGCGCTTTTTGTGATCGTCACGTATGTGACAGGTACAATCGCGTCAAACTATTTCGGGAAGACTGCCCTCGCACGCGGCGAACATATTCTGCAGAGAATACCGGTGATTAAGACAATCTACGGGTCCGTGAAAGAAATGACAGAGGCGTTTTCTTCCGATAAAGTCAAGTCGTTCAAGGAAACCGTGCTTATCGAATTTCCATTCAAGGGGCGTTTCACAATAGGTTTCGTGACCAGGAGGCTCCAGATTAACGGCCTGAATTTTTGCGCCGTCTTCGTACCTCCCACGCCCATTCCGACCGCAGGGTTTCTCATCATGGTCCCTGAGAGTGAACTCATATTCCTCAACATGACTGTCGATGCAGCGTTGAAGTACATAATATCGCTGGGGACTGCCAGAATTAATTTCTCATGCGAAAACACCAAATAGTGCTCGTTCTCGAACATGCAAGAGCGGTAACTCTGAAGTCGATCACTGCAGTCATCATTTGCACCTTTCTGACTTTCTTTTTTGCAATGGATATCCTGAGGCTGCTTCAGCGTACAAGTGGCCTGAAAATATATTACCTCAGTCTCCCTGAAGCATTCTTTACGAGAATTGACCTTTCACTCCTGGGAGGTGTTTTTTTTGCGTGGCCGATTATTGCATATTTCTTATGGCGCCACATCCACGATGTATTTACATCCGTGCATCTGGGCCACGGAATTCTGTTGTTCGGCATTTTTCTCTTTTATATCGGGAGTCTGTTTAGTTTTCAATTTGTTCTCCCTTCCGGAATACAATTTCTCGTCAGCTACGGGGGCAGTTCAATAAGGCCTATGATATCGATGCATCAATTCGTATTTTTTGCTGCTTCCATGGTGTTTGCATTCGGCATAGCCTTCGAGATTCCAATTATAATGGTTACTGCCTCTAAACTTGGTCTCGTCAAGTCCGGCTTGCTTTCGAGAAGCAGGAAATACGCTTTTCTTGCGATAGCGGCGGCAGCAGCATTGATCACTCCAACTCCGGATATCTATAATATGGCTCTTCTGGCAATACCCATGTATGTGCTCTATGAATCAGGTATTCTTCTCGTAAAAATGAGGGAAAAAAGATCATATCGCCATGTTGGAAATGCACGCTGACCTGACATCAGATACTAACAAGGAATGGTAGACCGGCCGGGGACTCGTGGAAAACTATATTGCTCAATACGGATACATCGGTATTATAATAGGCACGTTTTTTGAGGGTGAAACAACAGTTTTACTCGGTGGTATTTTCTCAAAACTCGGCTATATGAATTTGTTGGCTGTGGGCATCTGCGCGTTTGCCGGTACCTTCGGAGGTGATTGCGCGTTTTTTGCAATCGGACGCTGCCTCGGGAAAAATATTCTGGAGCGGTTTGCATTCATCCGTCGGAGAATTCTTCTCGCCGATAGGATAATTCACCGAAAAGGAAACCTCATCATATTCATGGTGCGCTTCCTCGTTGGAATACGAGCCATCATTCTTATTCTTCTCGGTTGTACAAACATGAAAACCGGTAAGTTTCTCTGCTACAGCCTTCTTAATTCGCTCGCCTGGACAATCCTGGTATCTGCGATCGGGTTCGCATTCGGCAACATAGTTCTGGTATTCGTTAATGATATAAAGAAACGCGAATCTCTCACGATTCTGCTTGTCCTTGCGTTTGTACTGGTATTCATCTTCATTCTGAGGCATATAATTAGGAAAAAGGAGGACATGACCTATGGAAATGAATGAGAAACTCCTGAGAGATTTGAAGAAGAAATTTGAAATAGAGTCCAACAAGAGAGAAATTGAAGTGGTCGAATACTGGAAGAGTGAGATCGAATTGCTCTACAGGAAGAAATATGAGAATCTGAGTTCAGTTCAGACTGAATTGAGAGGTCTTATCGACCGGATGAAAAACCGGGCGGTCATTCTCGGCAGAATGGTAAAGGAAGAGTCATGAAGGCGGAGTACCGCATACGTCGGGTATCGGGGGTAAAGAAAAGAGGGTCGGTGGTCGTGGATCGGGGACCAGTAAGTCCCGGGGCAGGGTGTCCGAAGACGGCCATCTCGCGTGGGAAGTGGGAAATTGTAGCATTAATTGCGATAAGTCTGCTGTGTATGGCGGCCATACTTTGTCCGGATGTCATGGCACAGCAGTCACAGACACCCGCAAAAAAACCTGTACAACCTCCACAGACACAAACATCCGTTGAGAAAAGGATCAGCGAGACCGAGAAAGATATACTCAGATTGGAAAAACAGTCGAATTTATACAACATTGACGCGCTGCCCGAATATCTAACATTGTGCGACAAAAAAGTGCCGCTGGTCCGCGAAGATGTCAGGGAGCGATTCGAGCGGGAATTCTTCTTTATTCTTGAGAACAAGGGTCAGCTTACTACTCTGATTAAACGATATTTTAAATATCTGCCAATAATTAATGAAGAAATACAGAAGCAATCGCTTCCGGCAGACCTCGCATTTCTCGCGGTTGCCGAAAGTTCCCTGAACCCACGTACAGTGTCGCCCGCAAGTGCGGCCGGGATGTGGCAATTCATGAGGGAGACCGGGAAGCAGGAAGGTCTCTCCATCAATGACAATATTGATGAAAGATATAATATCAAACGGGCAACGCAATCGGCGATGAGTCATTTGAAGAGGCTCTACATTGAGTTTAACGACTGGTTCATAGCCATGGCCGCTTACAATGCGGGAATGGCCCGCCTGAAGGAGACGATCGAGAACCAGAATACCAGGGAGTTCCTGGATATGTATATGAACGAGGAGACCGAGAGATATGTCTTCAGGATCATGGCGTTTAAGGAAATTATTCTAAATAGAGAAAAATATGGGATCACACTGACGGACCAGGAATTTTACAGACCCGTCGTACTGACCGAAGTCTTTTTTGAAACAGACAAAGAAATCCACAGCAACATTCTGGCACAGGCGATGGAAACTACATACAGATCCTTCAGGATAAACAACCTGCACATTCGAAAATACAAGTTGCCGAAGGGATCATACCGGATTAATGTGCCCGTCGAAAAAAAGAGTGTATTTCTGAGAAATCTTAGGGCGTATGACTACATAAAAGTACTTTAGACCCTCTTTATCTTTAAATGACGTTTTGTGGACGAGAATCACTTGCATGAGAATTTGGTGCAACTTTGGAATTAGGATGGTGTCGCTGCAAAAGAAATTTCATTTTTTTCGTTGACAAGAAGGGGTTGCGTACGTTAAAGTTAAAATCGTGAAAAAAAGCACAATGCGTATGGTGTGCTATCATAAAGTATTAATGATATGAACAACTTAGTGGATTTTTTATATGTTATTGCTTTCATCGGACTGGCTGCTGTTTTCGCCGTCTCACCCCTGATTATATCTTTTTTTATTGCACCCCGGACAAAGGGAGCAAACACATTTAAGACGTACGAATGCGGTATCGAGCCGTTTGGCGGTGCATGGATACGCTACAGCATCTGGTACTATATCTATGCCCTAATATTCATAGCATTCGATGTCGACGTGTTGTATCTTTTTCCCGCTGCCCTGAGCTACACGCACGGCGCAAATATGGAAGAATATTATTCTTTAGTAGTTTTCGTTCTCATTTTAGCACTTGCAGTCATATATGCCTGGGGCAAGGGGGTTTTCTCCTGGAAACAAAAGACCCAATTGTAAAACTTGCCATCGCTGAGAAGTTTTTGAATCTCTGCAGGGCAAATTCTCTCTGGCCTATGACATTCGGCCTTGCTTGTTGCGCTCTTGAAATGATGGCCACCTCCATGGCGAGATTCGACATATCCCGTTTCGGAGCAGAGGTTTTCAGGCCAAGTCCCAGACAGGCGGACCTTATGATAGTTTCGGGGACTGTAACAAAGAAAATGGCATCTACTATCGTTACCTTATACGAGCAAATGCCATCTCCAAAATGGGTATTGGCCATGGGTAACTGTGCTATATCCGGCGGTCCTTTCGTATTTGAAGGTCAATATAATATTTATGAAGGTGTCGATAAAATCATTCCAGTTGACGTTTATATTCCCGGCTGTCCTCCCAGGCCTGAAGGACTCCTTGAAGGGCTCATGAAACTTGAAGAGAAAATAACAGGAACAAGGCGTTTCCCCAAACCGGAACAGAAATGGTAAAGACGATCTCTGAAGATATTAAAAAAGCGGTTCCCGATTTAGATGTGAAGGAAATCACGTATGCCGAGAAGGGTTATCATCTCGCCATCGAAGCAAGCAGAAACAACCTAATCCCGGTAGTATCTTTCTTCAGTGGAAAGGGGTTCTACCTGGCTGACCTGTTTTGCGTAGACTACGTCGATTATCTTGAACTTATTTATCTTTTCAATAATCACGGCCAATTATGCCGCGTGAAGGTTAGTCTTAAACTCGAACCGGACAAACCAAGCGCACCCACAACATCAAGCATATATGCAATCGCACACTGGTATGAACGTGAGGTACATGAATTTTTCGGTGTTTTTTTTGAGGGACACCCAAATCTCACCTATTTTTTCCTTCACGATGCGATAGATCACTACCCGCTCAGAAAAAAAAGGGTACCCGTACCTGATGCGGATAAAAAGCTGCTCAACTCCTTTAAACCTGAAGAAGAGGAAGACTGTTTCTTCATTAACCTCGGTCCGCAGCACCCCAGCACCCACGGCGTGCTCAGGGTAGTTCTGAAACTCGATGGTGAATATGTCATCAGTGCTGAACCTGTATTAGGCTATCTCCATAGAATGCATGAAAAAATGGCCGAGAACAGGCCGTATGCACAGTTTCTGCCCAATCCCGCACGTATGGATTATCCCGGTGCCCTGCTCTTCAACCTGGCTCATGTAACCACCATTGAAAAACTTTGCGGTATTGAGGCACCTCCCCGGGCGCAATATGTGCGCACTATCACCTGTGAATTGAACAGAATAGCCAGCCATCTGCTCTGGCTGGGCGCATTCCCCGCCGACCTGGGTGGTCTGACACCGTTTTTGTACGCCTTCGACGACAGAGAACAGATCCTCGATATTCTTGAACGTATTGCAGGATCGCGGCTGACGTACTGTTACTTCCGGTTTGGCGGACTTTACAACGATGTGGACGATACCTTTGTTGAGGGGACCCGCGCATTCATAAAGAGAATGAGAGAACGCTTCGGAATGTATGAGAAGTTTATTACGAAAAACGTGATATTTGTAAACAGAATAAAGGGTGTGGGCATTTTCAAGAAGGAAATGGCCAATTTGTACGGGTGTTCCGGACCGGTAATCCGCGGATCCGGTGTGCCGTTTGACATACGCAAGGTTGAACCATATGCCGCCTATCCTGACGTTACGTTTGAAATCCCGACGGGTACAGTGGGTGACAACATGGACCGTTACATGGTTAGGATACGCGAAATGGAAGTAAGTCTCCAGATAATAGAGCAGGCACTGTCAAAACTCCCCGATGGACCATTTAATGCTGAAAAAGTGCCAAAGAAGCTAAAACCTCCGAAAACAGACATCTACCACACGATTGAATCAACCAGAGGCGAAACAGGCGTGTACGTGGTGAGTGATGAAACAGATACGCCTTACCGCATGCGATGGAGAGTGCCGTCATATTCCAACCTGATGACCTTCCCCGCACTTGCAAAAGGCACACTTGTAGCGGATGCCATCGCTACGCTCGGCAGTTACGATATCGTCGTGCCGGAGATAGACCGATGAACGAACTGATGGCTATAGTGAACCTGGTCGGTAAAGAGGTCGTGCGGCTGGTCCTCGGTCTGATCGGCTGTCTGCTCGTGGTCGTTTTAAACGGTCTGGTGCTGACATGGGTGGAGCGCAAAATAGCCGGACATATGCAGCGCAGGATAGGTCCTAAAGAAGTAGGACCGTTTGGGCTCCTGCAGCCGTTCGCAGATATGTTCAAACTTATCGCAAAAGAGATCCTCACACCTGCCAATGTCGACAAACCTCTGTACATCATTGCTCCGATATTGGTGTTCGTGCCTGTTTTGGTTGCCTTCATAGTCATACCTTTCGACGGATTTCTGCAAGTGAAGGATCTCAATGTCGGTATTCTCTTGATCCTTGCATTTTCATCACTGGGTGTGTTTTCTATCCTGATCGCAGGACTCGGATCAAACAACAAATATTCACTGATTGGCGCTGCCCGAAGCGTGGCACAGAATGTGGCCTATGAAATTCCGCTCATGTTGTCCCTGCTTCCTATAGTTTTCATGACCAATTCTTTGTCACTGCATGATATCGTTGAGGCGCAGAGAGGTTTCTGGTTCATTTTCAAGGGTCAGGTTTTTGCCTTCCTGATCTACTTCATAGCCGGAGTCGCCGAAACAAACCGAACACCGTTTGATCTGCCCGAGGCTGAAAGTGAGCTTGTGGCAGGATATCACACGGAATATTCAGGTATGCGGTTTGCTTTATTCCAGTTTGCCGAATATACGAACATTTTTATTGTCTGCGCAATCGCCACGACATTCTTTCTTGGAGGCTACAACGGTCCTTTTCTTCCCGGAATAATATGGTTTTTTGCAAAGACTTATTTTCTCGTTTTCGTAATTATGTGGTTCCGCTGGACATTTCCTCGGGTTCGCTTTGATCAGCTCCTGAATTTTTCCTGGAAAATACTGATTCCGGTCGCATTCCTGAACATTCTGGTAACCGGAGGGCTCCTCAAATTATGAGACACATCGCAAACATCATTCGAGGCGCGATATCACTCCTGGTCGGAATGGGGGTCACTATCAAGGCATTTTTCAGTCCGGTAGCAACGGTCCAATATCCGCGGGAGACCATTGACATCTCGTCACGTTTTAGAGGACATACGAAACTGGTCGGAGACGAAGAGAATCCCGAAAAGACAAAGTGCATCGTCTGCGGAATGTGTGAGCGAAACTGTCCCTCTCATTCCATTACCGTTGCCGGCGAGAAGAAAGAGGGAGACAAAAAGAAGACCCTCACCTCTTATACACTTAATTTCACCACGTGCAGCCATTGCGGTTTGTGTGTAGAGACGTGTCCTACCGACGCCCTCGCCTTTTCCGCGGATTACAACCCGGCAGGTTACACGCGTGAGGAATTCTGTTACGATCTCTTGAAGGAATACGAGAAAAGGAAGAACGGATGATCCTTGCTGATGCGATATTTGTCTGTGTAGTACTGATCACCATGGCAGGCGCCCTCCTGACGGTCCTCGCCAGATCTATCATTTACGCCATGATGGGGCTGGTCGTCACCATGTTCGGCATTGCCGGCCTGTATGTCTATCTGAACGCTCCGTTTATAGCAATGATGCAGATACTCATCTATGTGGGAGCTATTTCAATCCTGATCGCGTTCGCAATCATGGTTGTAGGTCCGCTTTCCCAAAAACCGAAAGAATGGTCGACTGTAACACGCTTCATCGGCGGTTTTATCGTTGCTGCAGTCTCATTCATTCTATTCGCAACCATTTCTTTGCGCTCAAACTGGTTGCCCGGGCAGTACAGCGTTTCGAATATTACGGCGGCAGATGTCGGACGTGCGTTCTTCGGCAAACTCATGTTCCCGTTTGAATTGATTTCACTCCTTATAGTGATCGCGATAATCGGGGCGATTATGCTTGCCCTGCTCGCAAGGGATAACAAATGACCGCGCTGCCTCTATTCAATAACATACATGTATACCTGTTCCTCGGACTTTTTCTCCTCGCCTGCGGTGTTGCCGGTATTATGTACCGCCGTACATTGGTGAGCATGCTGATTTCAATGGAACTGGTCATGAACGGCGCCGGACTCAACTTCGTCGTGTTCAACAGGTTTCTGTCATCTGACAATCCATACGGGCTTGCCTTCACTCTGTTTATTATGGGTATTGCGGCGGCGGAGGCAGCCATAGCACTTGCTGTAATCATTCTGATCTTCAGACGGTTCAAGAATGTTGAGAGTGACAATCTGAAGGAGATGAAGGACTGATCCATGCTCATTGAAAGCGCGAAACCTCTTGTTCCCATATGTATTGTTCTCGTCACTTCCATTCTCATAATGCTCACGAAGAAAAATAAGAATGTACGTGAGTTCTGGTCTATAGCAGGATCTGTGCTTACGTTCATTACGGTTGCCACTATGGTGCCGACTATCCTGGCGGGTAATAAGATTGTCTACACGCTTTCCGCAATAGCTCCGGGCATCTCCCTCAACTTCAGGGTCGATGCATTGTCTCTGATCTTCGGCATTATTTCCTCTTTCCTCTGGATCTTTGCCACTTTCTACAATATCGGGTATATGCGGTCTCTCAACGAACACGCCCAGACAAGATATTACGCGTGTTTCGCGATAGCAATCCTGGGTGCACAGGGCGTTTCATACTCGGGCAGCCTTTTTTCACTCTATCTTTTCTATGAAGTTATAACGCTTTTCACGTATCCACTCGTCGCGCATCATCAAGACGCGGAGGGTTACGGAGGCGCGAAGAAATACATTATTTATCTGCTCGGTACTTCAAAGGGACTGCTTTTACCGGCAACCGTGTTGACTTATATCATGACCGGTACCCTGGATTTTTCAGATAACATCGTGAAAGGTGTATTTTCAACAGGAACAAACGGGGTCTGGATCAGTGTCACCTATTTTCTATTTCTGTTCGGTTTCGCGAAGGCGGCTATCATGCCGTTACACAACTGGCTTCCCTCCGCGATGGTTGCACCTACACCTGTCAGTGCCTTATTGCACGCGGTAGCGGTTGTGAAGGCAGGTGTTTTCTGTATCAGCCGTGTAATGCTTTCGATCTTTGGTATCGAAACACTGAACGCTCTGGATCTCGGCATTGTGACCGCCTACATCGTCTCATTCACCATACTGGTTGCCTCAATCATCGCGCTTACCAAAGATGATCTTAAAGCCCGGCTCGCATATTCAACAGTGAGCCAGCTTTCCTATATTGTACTCGGTGTAGCACTCCTTGATGCCTCGGGTGTAACCGGTGGCATCCTCCACATTGTGAACCACGGTTTCAGCAAGATCACCCTCTTTTTCTGCGCAGGCGCCATTTTTGTGGCAACCAGTAAAAGGAAGATAAGCGATATGGAAGGAATCGGGTACGCTATGCCGTTTACGATGGGTGCCTTCGCGATCGCTTCCCTGAGCATGATCGGCGCACCGCCTGTTGCAGGCTTCGTTTCCAAATGGTACCTG